>CAYRAG010000019.1:11731-30917 GCA_964422185.1 uncultured Oscillospiraceae bacterium | reverse complement strand
TCAGCAGCCTGCACGGGTTTAACAAGGCGGGCGGCGCGGAACACGAGAAAAAGACAGTGGCGGTCATCGGGGACTCCACTTTCATGCACTCCGGCATGACCGGCCTGGCGGATATCGCGTACAACCGGTCCAACTCCACCGTAATCATTCTGGACAACTCCATCACCGGCATGACGGGGCATCAGCAGAATCCCACCACCGGGTACAACATCAAGGGGGATCCGGCGGGGAAAATCGACCTGGAGTCCCTGTGCCGCGCCATGGGCATTGAGCGGGTGCGGGTGGTGGATCCCTACGACCTGGCCGAGTGCGACGCGGTGCTGAAAGAGGAGCTGGCGGCGGAGGAGCCGTCCGTGATCATCAGCCGGCGGCCGTGCGCGCTGCTCAAGTATGTCAGGCACAGCGCGCCGCTGGCGGTGGATCCGGACAGGTGCGTGGGCTGCAGAACCTGTATGCGGATCGGCTGCCCGGCCATCTCCCTGGCGGATCGGAAAGTCCGCGTGGACGCCACCCAGTGCGTGGGCTGCGGCGTGTGCAGCCAGCTGTGCGCGGTGGGCGCGTTTTCGAGCACGGGAAAGGAGGCGTGAGGCGTGGAGACCAGAAATATCATGATTGTGGGCGTGGGCGGCCAGGGTTCCGTGCTTGCCAGCAAGCTGCTGGGCCGTCTGCTGACGGAGCAGGGCTATGATGTGAAGGTGTCCGAGGTGCACGGGATGTCCCAGCGGGGCGGCTCCGTGGTGACCTATGTGCGCTACGGCGACAAAGTCTACTCGCCCATCATCGACGAGGGGGAGGCGGACATCATCGTCTCCTTCGAGCCCCTGGAGGCGGCCCGCTCCGTGCACTGCCTCAAGCCGGGCGGCCTGGTGGTGACAAACACCCAGCAGGTGGATCCCATCCCCGTCATCACCGGCGCGGCGGCATATCCGGAACGCCTGGTGGAGAAGATGGAGGCGGCGGGCGCCAGGGTGGACGCCCTGGACTGCCTGGCACTGGCGGAGCAGGCCGGCAGCAGCAAGGCCGTGAACATCGTGCTCATGGGCCGGCTGTCCCACTACTTCGACCTGCCGGAGGAGGCGTGGCTGCGGACGCTGGCGTCCGTGGTGCCGCCGAAATTCCTGGAGCTGAACCAGCGGGCGTTCCAGTTGGGAAGAAACGCGTAGCAGACAAAGTCCCCCGGCCCTGCCGCCGGGGGACTGGTTCAAAGGGGCCTGGACAGCGCACTGTCCAGGCCCCTGACTGTTTTTTCAAAATGTCGGATTACGCCTCGGTGTCCGGGTCGTCGGGCAGAGCCTCTCTCTGCCGGACGGTGACTTTCTTCTCGTAGCAGGAGAACGCGTCGTCGACCAGCTTCCTGTCCGGCTTGGGCGTGAGCAGGCTGACCACCGGCACGATGATCAGACCGGCGATCATGCAGAACGCGCCCGCGTTGATGGGGGACTGGAGCAGCGGGGGGAAGATGCCTTTCGCCACGATGTTGGCGATCATGAAGACCGTGGCGAAGATGAAGCTGGCCCAGCAGCCGGCCTTGGTGGTCTTCTTCCAGTACAGGCCGTAGAGGAAGGGGGCCAGGAACGCGCCGGCCAGGGCGCCCCAGGACACGCCCATGAGCTGCGCGATGAAGGTCACGCTGGACTTGTACTGGATGATGGCCAGAACCACGGAGATGGCGATGAACACCACAATGAGCATCCGCATGATGAGCACCTGCCGCTTCTCGTCCATCTTCTTGATGACATGGCCCTTCAGCAGATCCAGGGTCAGGGTGGAGCTGGAGGTCAGCACAAGGGAGGACAGCGTGGACATGGACGCGGACAGGACGAGAATGACCACGAGGGCGATCAGGATATCCGGCAGACCGGAGAGCATGGTGGGGATGACGGAGTCATACCCGTTGGCCGCGATGTCGATCTTGTCGGAGAACAGCCGGCCGAAGCCGCCCAGGAAGTAGCAGCCGCCCGCCACGATGAACGCGAAGATGGTGGAGATGACGGTGCCCTTGTTGACGGCGTCCTCGCTCTTGATGGCGTAGAACTTCTGGATCATCTGGGGCAGCCCCCAGGTGCCCAGGGAGGTCAGCAGCACGACGCCCAGCAGATTGATGGGATCCGGCCCGAAGAACGAGGCGAAGATGCCGGGAGAGCCGGCATTGGGGCCGGCGGACTCCTCGGCCACCACCTTGGCCAGACCGTCCAGGGCGTTCAGGAACCCGCCCTGGCTGTGGAGCACCGCGGCGATCACCGCGACGATGCCGATGATCATGATGATGCCCTGGATGAAATCGTTGATGGCCGTGGCCATGTAGCCTCCGGCGATGACATAGACGCCGGTGAGGATGGCCATGACAACCACGCAGATGGAGTAGTCAATGTCAAACGCCATGCCGAACAGACGGCTCAGGCCGTTGTACAGGCTGGCGGTGTAGGGGATGAGGAAGATGAAGATGACCACGGAGGCGGCGATCTTCAGTGCGTCGGAGCCGAACCGCTTTCCGAAAAACTCCGGCATGGTGGCGGAGTTCAGGTGCTGGGTCATGATGCGGGTGCGCCGGCCGAGAATGACCCAGGCGAGCAGGGAGCCGATCAGAGCGTTGCCGATGCCGGCCCAGGTGGCGGCGATGCCGTACTTCCAGCCGAACTGTCCGGCGTAGCCCACGAAGACCACGGCGGAGAAGTACGAGGTGCCGTACGCGAACGCGGTCAGCCAGGGGCCCACGGACCGGCCGCCCAGTACGAAGCCGTTGACATCGGTGGCGTTCTTCCTGCAGTACAGCCCGATGGCGACCATAACCGCGAAGAAGCCCACCAGGAGTATGATTTTGAGCAGCATGGAATCCAAGTCCTCTCTCTTTGGTTTGGTGCTTTGACGCGCTACAGTTTAACGCGTCAAAGCGGCAAAGTCAAGAGGGGCGCGGAATTTTTCCAAGGGGTAACCCGGGGCGCGGTAAGGGAAAATTCCCCCTTGCGCGAAACCCCCTGGATCCCGTACAATGTTCCGGGGTGATTTTCATGAGACTGGGATGGACAACGAAAGACGGCTCCGTGACCTACCGGGCGATCAAGACAATCCGGGTGGACGGGAAAAACAGGACAAAGGTCGTCAGGACATTCGGATCGGACAGGTACATCTGCGAAACCTACGGCGTCACAGACGCCAGGGCGTGGGCGGAAGAGCAGGTTCGGCTCCTGCGCGAGGCGGAGGAGAAAGAGGAAAAGTTCACCACCGAACTCTGTTCGGACATCGATATCCCGTTTGGTCAGAAGCAGTGCTTCAACGGCGGCTATCTCTTCCTGCAGGCGATCTACTACCAGGTCGGGCTTCACAAAATCTGCAGGGCCATCGCGAAAAAGCACAATCTCGAGTTTGACCTGAATGAGATTCTCTCCTGTCTCCTCTACACGCGGATCCTGTATCCGTCCGACCGGAGGAGCGGGACGGGGGATTTCGGCCGTTTCCTTGAACCGCATTCCTTTACGCAGTCTGACAGGGATCGGGCGCTGTCCGTCCTTGCGGAGGAGTCGGAATATATCCAGAGCCGGCTGTTCCGGTACCGATCCGCCCCGTCTCCCGGGCGCACCGGTAGGGTCTATTACGACGGTACGGACTTCTACTACGAGGACTTGAGTGAAAAACCCGACTGGGAAAAGGAGCGGCTGGCGCTCACCGAACTGGGGCTGTTGTCGGATGAAGACGGCATTCCCATTGCCTTTGGCATCATCTCGGAAGACGGCGGAGAGCGCGATCCCGCCTATCCGGAGGAAACGGTGAAATCTCTCGCGCTGTCGGAGGATATCCTGTGCACGAATGGCGATCTCTCGGACGCCGCGAGCCGCGTGTTCCTTGACTGCGACGGGGAAGATGCGGATCCGGCAATTGTCGCCAGGCTGCCGTTCCTGGATCTGGGAGAGCAGGTGGAGCGCTGGGCCCTGAAACCGACGGGATGGCGTTTATCCGGAGACGGATCCGGCAAAACATATGATCTCCGCCGGCTGGATGAGGAGAGGGACAGGGGAAATGTCTATTTCAAGGACCGGTGGTTTAAGGAGGGATACGCCGGAGCCGGGCTGCACCTGATTGTGCCGTGCCGCGTGGGCGGCCCGTCCACGGCGGGAAACCGCCGGGAGAAGCTTCTGAAGAGAAGCGCGGAGACGGGAAAGCGCGCGGAGAGAGCCGCGGCGCCGGTGGACTGGGAAGAAGAGTACTGGCAGGAAGAGGACTGGGAGGAAGAGGAATGGGATGAGGGACTTTACGCCATCCTCACGGATCTGGAAGACAGCCCTGAAGAGATCCTCCAGGTGTATCGAAGACAGCGGGAGAACCGGGAGTGCCTGAGCGCCATGGAAGACATCTCCGAGGCGGAGCCGGCGGACGCCGGAAGGCAGGTGGGCATGGTGGCACACCAGGTTCTCTGCTTCCTCTCCCTGATTCTGTGCCGATGCCTGGAACACAGGCTGGGCGGGAAATACACCGCGGGCCGGATCCTGGAAACCCTGCGCGAAATGGACTTCGTGAAACTGGAGGGCACGGGATATCAGCCGGTCTACATGAGAACCGCCCTGACGGACGCCCTGCACGACGCGTTTGGTTTCTGCACCTCCAAACAGATTGTGCCCACCGGGACAATGAGAAAGATCTGCGCCGATACGAAAAAACAGTAGTCAGGCGAAAACGCCCCCGATGCCGCTGACAGAGCGGCACCGGGGGCTTTTTTCCCGGCATTCCCGCACCGGCCGTTCCCGCCGGCCGCCGGTGAAAAAGAGAGAGCCGCCCCGTGCGGGGACGGCTCCGGTAAGGGTCAGTGATAGGAGTCCATCAGCGCCTGGAACCGGGGCAGAGCGCGCTCGATCATCTCCGTCTTCACACAGTAGGCGATCCGGAAGTAGCCGGGCGCTCCGAAACCGCTGCCGGGAACCAGCAGCAGGTCGAACTGCTTCGCCCGCTCGCTGAATGCCCGGTCGTCCGCCTCCGGCGCCCTGGGGAACAGGTAGAACGCGCCTCCGGGCTCCGCGCACGGATAGCCCATCTCCCGCAGGGCGGTCAGCAGCAGATCGCAGTTGCGGCGGTAGACGCTCAGATCCGAGGTCATCTCGCAGCAGTACGAGACCACCCGCTGAAACAGGCTGGGGGCGTTCACATAGCCCAGGGAACGGCCCGCGCCCGCCACGGCGGCGTAGACCTGATCCGCGTCGGTGACCGAGCCGGGCACCAGCACATATCCGATGCGCTCGCCCGGCAGGGACAGGGCCTTGGAGAACGAGTAGCACACGATGGTGTCCGGGTAGAGAGCGGGGATCCAGGCCGCCTCAAAGCCGGGGCGGACGATCTCCCGGTAGGGCTCGTCGGAGATCAGATAGATGGGGTGGCCGAATTCTCTGCTTTTTTCGGTGAGCAGGGCGGAGAGCCGCTCCAGGTTGGCCCGGCTGTATACCGCGCCGGAGGGGTTGTTCGGGGAGTTGACCACGACGCCCTTGGTGTGCGGGTTGACGGCCGCCTCCAGCGCGTCAAAATCAATCTGAAAGTGCTCCGTCTCCGGGGGGATCATCACCATCTCCGCCCCGGCGCCCTCGATGAACACCCTGTACTCCGGGAAGTAGGGGGCGAATACGATAAACTGATCCCCGGGCGTGGTCAGGGCGCCGAACACGCAGCACAAAGAGGCGGCGGCGCCCACGGTGAGATAGAGCTGGTCGGCGGTATATTCGCCGCCGAAGCGCCGGTTCAGGGAGTCGGCGATCCGCTGCCGGGACTCCGCGTCGCCCTGGGCGCTGGTGTACGCGTGGATCAGATCCGGCTGCTCCCGCAGAAGACGGATGGCGGTCTCGTTGACGGCGTCCGGGGTGGGGACGCTGGGGTTGCCCAGGGAGAAGTCAAACACATTCTCCGGCCCCACGGCGGCAGCGCGCACCTTTCCGTACTCAAACAGCTCCCGGATGACGGAGCGGGCGCTTCCGAGATCCAGCATGCGCCGGGATACCATCATGAAGAAATACCTCCTTCCGGCGGCAGCGCCGCCGCAGTCGTCAAAAGCGGTTCAGGACGAGGCCGCCTGCGGCAGATCCCCGTCGGTCGGCTCCTCCTGCCTGGCCAGCTGGCGCGCATTGGCCAGCATGAGTTTGATGCGGTTCTCCTGGTTGATCCGGGTGGCGCCGGGGTCGTAGTCGATGGCCACGATATTCGAATAGGGGTAGTCGTCTTTCAGTTTCCGGATCATGCCCTTGCCCACAATGTGGTTGGGCAGGCACCCGAAGGGCTGGGTGCAGACGATATTGGGGGTTCCGGAGTGGATGAGCTCCAGCATCTCGGCGGTGAGCAGCCAGCCCTCGCCCATCTTGTTGCCGTCGCCCAGATAGCCGCGGATCAGCCTGTGCAGATCCTCAAAAGTGCCGGGGGCGCGGAACCGGCCGGAGCGGTTGAGCGCGTCGATCATGTCGCGCTGGCAGCCCTCGATGTACCCCTTGAGCATCCCGCAGACTTTTTTCTTGATCCACTTGCCGCCGTACAGCTCCACATCCGCTATCCGGTTGTACACCTTGAAGATGATAAAATCGGTCAGGCCGGGCACCACGGGCTCCACACCCTCGCTGAGCAGGAACTGCTCCAGGTTGTTGTTGCCCAGAGGCGCGAATTTCACATAGATCTCGCCCACCACGCCCACGCGGATTTTCGGTTCGCCCTGGACGGGGATGGCGGCGAAGTCCGCGCAGATCGCGTCGAAGTTTTTGCGCATCTGGCTGCGGTTCATGCCCTTGCCCTCCGCGAAGCCGTCCACCAGGCGGCGGCTCCAGCGCTCCACCATGGCGTCCGTGGCGCCCTGCTCCACCTCGTAGGGGCGCACCTGGTTGGCCACATTGACGATAATGTCCCCGTACATCAGGGCGAAGATCGCCTCGAGGATGAACGGGATGGTGAGTTTGAAGCCGGGGTTGGGCTCCATGCCGGACAGGTTGACGGACACCACGGGGATATAGGGCATCCCCGCCTTGGCCAGCGCCTTGCGCAGCAGGTGGATGTAGTTGGACGCCCGGCAGCCGCCGCCGGTCTGGGTGATGAGCAGACCCACCTTGTGGGGGTCGTAGCCCCCGTGCTTCACGGCGTCGATGAGCTGGCCCACCACCAGGAGAGCGGGGTAGCAGGTGTCGTTGTGGACATACTTCAATCCCTCGTCCACAATGCCCCGGTGGTTCGTGGTGAGCATGTCCACCTTGTAGCCTCTGCGCTCCAGCAGCCGCGCCAGCATCCCGAAATGGACGGGCAGCATCTGGGGCATCAGCAGGGTATACTCCCGCTTCATCTCTTTCGTGAACAGCAGCCGTCCCGTTTTGTCATATACCAGTTCTGCCATGGAAAAGCTTCCTTTCCAGCCTGCCGCGCACACGCCGCGGCGGGAGTCCTCAGGACTCCCTGGCCTCCAGCGCCGCGATCAGGCTACGCACACGGATTTTCACCGCGCCGAGGTTGCTGATGTCGTCGATCTTCAGCTGCGTATACAGCTTTCCGCCCTCCTCCAGGATGGAGCGCATCTCATCGCCGGTGATGGCGTCCGTGCCGCAGCCGAACGAGACCAGCTGAATCAGCTCCATATCCGGCTGGGTGCACACATACCGGGCCGCGTTGTACATCCGGGCCTGGAAAGTCCACTGGTTGAGCACATGCCGGGGCGCGTAGTCCATATGGTACGCCACCGCGTCCTCGCTGACGACCACAAAGCCGAACGAGGTGATCAGATCGTTGATGCCGTGGTTGATCTCCGGGTCGATATGATAGGGCCGGCCCGCCAGCACCAGGATCTTCCGGCCCTCCGCCCGGGCCTGCTCGATGTAGGACGCACCGACGGAGCGGATGTCCTCCACATGGGCGTGATACGCATCGTAGGCGGCGCGGACGGCGGGTACGGTCTCGCTCTTCGGCACGCCGAACTCCGCCTCAAACCAGGCGGCGGCTTTCTTCTCAAAGTCATGGGGCCGGTGCAGGCCCACATACGGCATGTAAAACTTTGTCTTCTTCAGATCGGACACATTGGCCGCCAGCAGCTCCGGGTAGTAGGCCACCACCGGGCAGTTGTAGTGGTTGTCCGAGGTCTTCTCATTGAAGTTGTAGGACATGCAGGGGTAGTAGATGGCGTCCACGCCCTCCTCCACCAGGGCCTCCACATGGCCGTGGAGAAGCTTGGCGGGATAGCAGACCGTGTCCGACGGGATGGTGCGCTGTCCCTTGATGTACAGGCTCCGGGAGGACTCCGGGGAGAGGACGATCTCGAAGTTGAGCCGGGTGAACAGTTCAAACCAGAACGGCAGGTTCTCGTACATGTTCAGGCCGAACGGGATGCCGATGCGCCCCCGGGAGCCGTTGCCGTTCCCCTTGCCGTGGAGCGTGCGGAGCTTCTCGTATTTATACCGGTACAGATCCGGCAGCCGGTGCGGCTCCTGGCCCAGCGGGCGGGAGCAGCGGTTTCCGGACAGGAAGCGTCGGCCGCCGTCGAAAGTGTTGACGGTAAGCGAGCAGTGGTTGGTGCACAGCTTGCAGGTGGCCGGGTTGGATTTATGCTCGAAGTGTTCCAGCGCCTGGGCGTCCAGCAGCGTGCTGTGCTCCAGGTGCCTGTCCCGGGCGGCCAGGGCGGCGCCGAACGCGCCCATGATCCCGGAGATGACCGGCCGGGTGACATCCCGGCCCAGCTCCAGCTCGAACGCCCGGAGCACCGCGTCGTTGTGGAAAGTGCCGCCCTGGACGACGATGTGCTGGCCCAGGTCGTCCGCGTTAGCCGCCCGGATGACCTTGTAGATGGCGTTTTTCACGATGGAGATGGACAGCCCGGCGGAGATGTCCTCCACGGACGCGCCGTCTTTCTGCGCCTGCTTCACACTGGAGTTCATGAACACCGTGCAGCGGCTGCCCAGATTGACGGGGTGCCGCGCCAGCAGGCCCAGCTTCGCGAAGTCCGCGATGTCGTAGCCCAGGGCCCGGGCGAAAGTCTCGATAAACGACCCGCAGCCGGAGGAGCAGGCCTCGTTGAGCATGATGGAGTCCACGGCGCCGTTGCGGATTTTAAAGCACTTCATATCCTGGCCGCCGATGTCGATGATAAAGTCCACATCCGGCTGGAAGTGGGCGGCGGCCTTGTAGTGGGCCATGGTCTCCACCAGACCCAGATCGCAGGAGAACGCGCTCTTGATGAGATCCTCGCCGTATCCGGTGACGGCGGCGCCCCGGATGGGGATGCGGTCGCCGCACAGCCGGTAGATCTCCCGCAGCTGCTCCAGCACAATGGTCACGGGATTGCCCTGGTTGGAGTGGTAGTAGGTGTACAGCAGGGAGCCGTCCTGGGTGATCAGCGCCATCTTCGTCGTGGTGGAGCCGGCGTCGATTCCCAGCCAGGCCGGGCCCTCGTATGTGGAAATGTCCGCCTCCGGCGGACGGCTGGCGTTGTGCCGCGCGGCGAACGCCTCATATTCCTCCTGGCTTTCAAACAGGGGCGGCATGGTATCCACCAGGGAGGTGTTGTCCACGCTGTCCTCCAGCTTTTTCAGGCAGTCGTCAAAGAGGACGAGGGGGTAGTCCGAGGAGCACAGGGCCGCGCCGATGGCGGCGAAGCAGTCGCCGTCCGCGGGGAAGATGGCGTGCTCCTCATCCAGCTGCAGCGTCTCCACAAAGCGTTGGCGCAGCCCCATGAGGAAGTGCAGCGGGCCGCCCAGGAACACGATTTTGCCTTTCAGCTCCCGGCCCTGGGTCAGGCCGGCCACCGTCTGATCCACCACCGCCTGGAAGATGGAGGCGGCCACATCCTCTTTCCGGCCGCCCTGATTCAAAATCGGCTGGATGTCGCTCTTGGCGAACACGCCGCAGCGGGAGGCGATGGGGTAGATCTTCTCATGCTTCAGGGACAGCGCGTCCAGTTCCTCCACCGACACATTCATCAGCGTGGCCATCTGGTCGATGAACGCGCCGGTACCGCCGGCGCAGGAGCCGTTCATCCGCTCCTCCAGCGCACCGCCGAAGAAGATGATCTTGGCGTCCTCGCCGCCCAGCTCAATGACCGCGTCCGTGCCGGGAATGAAAGTGTTCACAGCCGCGGCGGTGGCGTAGACCTCCTGCACAAAGTCGATGCCCGCGGCCTTGGCCACACCGAGGCCGGCCGAGCCGGTGATGACCAGACGAACCTGCTGGCCGGCCAGCTGATCCGTCAGGGTACGCAGCGTCGCCGCCGCCCGCTCCCGGGCCTTGGAGTAGTGCCGTTCGTAGGAGCGAAACAGCAGTTGGTTCTGCTCGTCCAGCACCGCCACCTTCACGGTGGTGGATCCGATATCAATCCCGATGCGACAGGTCATTGCGAAATCACCTCAGAGGGGTAGAGGCCGGCGGCGCCCGCACGGTCTTTCCATCACTTTTTCCAAAGTGGTATCTTACAGGAAATCCCCGGAGAATTCAAGAAAAACCGGAGGGAAATGACGGAAAACCGCAGGCTCCGGTCGGCTTTGATCTCTGCGGGAAAAATGACGGAATTTCCCGAATTTGATTCGAAACAGTCCCTATTACGGCAGAGAGGTTGCAGGCACCGGGCATTTCGACGCGTTTTATGACCCGTAAAAACCGGACACGGGACAGCCGTGCCGCGAACGCGGAGGCACCCCGCCGGCCGGACGCCGGAAACGGCGCAGACCCTGAACCGCCGGCGCGGCGCCGGCTGTCCAGGGCCTGTTTCCATGTGATATCCGTCATCCGCCGGCGGAGAGAAACCGCAGCAGGAGCTCGCGGTACAGCGCGTCCACATCCGCGCCGCTGCCGGTCAGGGTGACGCGGCTCTGCGGCAGTGTCATCGAGCCGTTCTTCCGATCCGGCAGCCGCTCCAGGCGCACCGTGCATCCCGCCACGCGGCAGGTGTCCGGCCCGGCGGAACCGGGCTCTGCGGCGGAGCGGAAGAACGCGTCCAGTCTGCGGTACGGCACCGCCCAGACCTCCGAGTACTCCGCAGCGCCGTTCTCCTCCGGTTTCATCCGTCCGCCTCCGGCGTCATTTGGCGCAGGTACCGGGGCGGGACTTCTTTTGTCAGCCACACGCCGTTCGCGGAGAGGTAGAACACATATCCGTCCCGCGCCATGGCGCCGCTGTCCACGGTGTAGACCACCGGCCGGCCGTGTCTGCTTCCCACCTTCCGTGCGGTCTGCGCGTCCGGCGAGAGGTGCACATACAGCCGGGATCCGGGGAGCAGCCCCTGGAGTTCAATGGAGGAGACGGATTTCTCCCCGGTGCCGTGAAACAGGACATCCGGCGGCACCCGCTGTTCCAGCTCCACATCCACCGGGACGGAGTGGCCCTGGTTGGCCCGGATGCGCGTCCCGTCCTCGCTGAACGAGTAGCGCTGCTTCTCGTCGGTGGCGACGATCTCCTCCAGCATGGCGCGGTCAAAGGGCCGGGTTTTCGAGACGCCGGCAATGAGCTCGTCCACATCCGCCCAGCCGTGTTCGTCCAGTGTGATGCCGGCGGCCTCCGGCTGGTGACGGAGGATGAGACTGAGGTATTTGCTGGTTTGTTTCAGCGACATGGTGATCACCTGCCTTTCTTCCATGTTCAAGAGGACACTCCGGGCGGCGGGGCGGGGGTGCCCCCGCCAAAGGTAACACAGCCGGGGCGGGATTGCAAGGAAAATCAGCGCCGGCCGGCAGCCGGCATGTCGCGTCCGTATACCTATTAAGTCAAGAACCAGGTTGTCCGGACAGATGTCCCCAGAGGCGGGAATGCCGCCCCGGTATCCGCCTCTCGGCATGCCCCGGGAGACCGGTTCAGGGCCAATCTAATTTTTATTATTATATTTCATGATTTTCTTGTTGACATTAGGGAGCGATGAGAATATGCTAGAGGGGTACCAGGGAAGACACGCATGTTTGCCGAGAGAGGCTTTACACGGCGCGGAAAATGCGGTATCCTGTGCGCGGGAGAGACAGCGGATTCTGCGGGGAAAGGCGGGTGCGTATGGCGAACTTTACCAGGGACGCGATTAAGAATTCGTTTCTGACCCTGCTGGAGACCCGTCCCATCAGCCAGATCACCGTGAAAGACATCGCGGCGGGGTGCGGCGTGAACCGGAATACTTTCTACTACTACTTTCAGGATATCCCCACCCTCGCCGAGCAGATTGTGGAGGATGACGCAGATGCGATTATCCGGAAGTACCCGCACGCGGACAGCATCCGCGAGTGTCTGGACGCGGCCGTGGAGCTGATCCAGTCCCACCGGCACGCCGCGATGCACATCTTCCAGTCCTCCAACCGGGTCGCGTTTGAGCAGCATGTGTGGCGGGTTTGCCGGCATACGGTGAGACAGTATGTGGACAGCCTGCTGGAGGGCCGGCCGGTTCCGGAGGAGGAGCGGGAGGCCGTGATCTACTACCAGGTCTGCGCCACATTCGGGATGACCATTGACATGCTGGAGAACGGTGTCCGGGAGGAGACGCGGGAGTATGTGCTGCATATGAGCGAAATTTACTGCAGACTGCTCAATCAGGTGCTCACGGAGGAACAACCATCATTAGGCAATACAGACAATATGCCCAAAAATTAGGCACGAAGCAAAATTTGCCTGTTTTTGGCGGGCGCATGTTGTGTTATGCTCAAAAATCGGAATGGCAGGAAAACAACAGGAGGCAATGATTATGGATTTGGCTACGACAGTGAAGCGCGTCGGTCTTGGGCAGACTTTCCGGTACCTTACGCGCGACCCTGAGAAAAATGTGCTTAAGGTAATGGATTGGGCGGACAAGTTCGCCAAGGGCGAGTTTGTCAGTCAGCGCAAGGCGATCCGTGAGGCAATTGAGGATCCGAATCACCCCTATCATGATTTTGTCTTCAAAGTGCTCAAGGAGCTTGACACGAAGCAGATGGAGACCCTGGTGGTCAACTTCTTCATCAATTCCAGCCTCGTGGGCTGGCCGATGCAGGGAGAACTGCGCAAGAAGTACGACTGCAACATCCCCTGGGCCATTCTGCTGGATCCCACTTCCGCGTGCAACCTGCACTGCACCGGCTGCTGGGCGAGTGAGTACGGCAAACAGCTGAACCTCACCTTTGAGGATATTGACAATATCATCACCCAGGGCAAGGAACTGGGCATCTATATGTACATCTACACCGGCGGCGAGCCGCTGGTCAGGAAAGACGACCTTCTGCGCATCTGCGAGAAGCACAATGACTGCGTGTTCCTGTGCTTCACCAACGCCACGCTGATTGACGAGAAGTTCGCCGACGAGATGCTCAGAGTGTGCAACTTCGTCCCCGCCATCTCTCTGGAGGGCGATGAGGAGGCCACCGACTCCCGCCGCGGCAAGGGAACCTACGCCAGGGTTGTGCACGCCATGGAACTGCTGCGGGAGCGCAGGCTGCTCTATGGCATCTCCGCCTGCTACACCAGCGCCAACTATAAGTCCATTACCTCCGATGAGTTTTACGACAAGTGCATTGAGCTGGGCTCCTATTTTATCTGGTACTTCCACTACATGCCTGTGGGCAATGACGCGGCGCCCGAGCTGATGCCGAACCCGGAGCAGCGCAAGTACATCTACGAGCGGATCCGCAAGCTGCGTGTCACGAAGCCCATGTTTGCCATGGACTTCCAGAACGACGCGGAATTTGTGGGCGGCTGTATCGCCGGCGGCAGGAACTACCTGCACATCAACGCGAAGGGCGACATCGAGCCCTGCGTGTTCATCCACTATTCCGACTCCAACATCCACGAGAAGACGCTTCTGGAGGCGCTGCAGTCCCCGCTGATGATGTCGTACCACAAAAATCAGCCGTTTAACGACAATATGCTGCGCCCGTGCCCCATGCTGGAGAATCCGCAGTATCTGCAGAAGATGGTTCACGAGACCGGAGCGGTCAGCACAGACTATCAGAGCCCGGAGAGCGTGGAGCATCTGACGGCCAAGACCATCCCCTACGCGGAGAAGTGGAAGCCCGCCGCGGAGGAGCTCTGGGCGGAGAACCGTGCGGAACACGACAGGAAGATGCAGGAGGAGGCCGAGAAGGCCGCGGCAAAAACAGAGAATACGGAAAAGGCGGACTAAGGGAACAAAATACAACAGGGAGGAACCTTTTTCCGGGTTCCTCCCTGTTTCCTGTTTCCCGGGGCGCCATCCCCGGACACGGCCAGGCGGAAAGGGGGCGGTCTGATGATCAATGAGACGAATGTCAGGTATTTCCTCCGCCTGGCGGAGACCCTGAACTTCACGGAAGTGGGCAAACAGATGTACATCTCCCAGCAGGCGGTGAGCAAACAGATCGCCGGTCTGGAGGAGGATCTGGGCATCCAGCTGTTCAACCGCACCAGAAACAGCGTGGAGCTGACGGAGGCGGGCCTTAAATACTATCACTTCTTCCGCTCGGTGTCCGAGCAGTTTGAGAAGCTCCAGTCCAGCATCCGTCCGGGCCGGGACGGCGAAATGCGCACCATCCGTCTGGGGTATCAGAACTGGCTGGACTTCGGGCCCGCGCCGGGCACCGCCATGGCGGCGCTGCGGGAGGATCTGCCGGATCTGTACCTGCTGGGGGAGCGGCATGACCCCAGTAAACTCATGGATCTGCTGGATCGCGGGGATCTGGACATGGTGCTGATCCACAAGCGGTTTCTGCCCCAGATGGAGGGGTACCACAAGCTTCCCCTGATCACGGCGCCCATGCAGGTGGTGGTCTCGCGCAACAACCGCCTGAATGCCGAGGGCGCGGACTACCGGGTGTTCCGGAACCAGCCGATGCTCATTGACACCCTGGAGGGGGAGGACAACCTGGCGGTGACCATGCGGGCCCACAGGGAGTGCCGCAGGTACGGCTTTGAGCCGTCCGAGATCGTGATCGTGCCCAACCGGGACTCCATCTATACCGCGGCGGAGCTGGATCGGGGCATTTTCTTCGGCAGCTGCATGATGGTGACGACCCAGAGCTCCACCCTGGTGCGGTATGACACCGATGTGATGGAGACGCTGTACTGCGTCTGGCGCGGCGGCACCGGGGATCTCTGCCTGGAGCGGTACGCCAGACAGCTGCAGAAAGAGTACAGGCTGCTGGAGCCCGGCTACCTGGAACACCGGGACTGGACGGCGGCGAAATAAAAAACCGGAGGCGTCTGCCTCCGGTTTTTTTACAACACCTGCGCCTGTTCGCACCCGTCACAGGCCTCGCACGCGGCGCATTCCTCCGCCTCGCAGGCGGCCGCCGGGTTTTTCAGATCCTTGCGGAGCATCCAGATTTTCAGATCTTTCTCCACGGGGATCCCGGACGCCTCGGAGACAAAGCCCTCGTCGGCGAGCAGCGAGAGCACATTGTCATTGCCCTCGGTGACGGCGCAGACCGCCAGCACGCCCCTGAGATCCAGAATTTTCTGGATGCTGCACCTGAGCAGGGTGCGGCCGTAGCCCCGGTGCTGGTGCGCGGGATCCACCGCGAGCATGTTGATCTCCCAGACCTCCTCGTCAATGCCCATCTTGCGCAGCATGAAGAAGCCCACCTGCACGCCGTCCACAAAGCCGCCGTACAGCAGCCCGGGGATTCCTTTGTCGTCCAGATACTCCTCCATCCGGGCGGAGACCATCCCGACCTCCGGGGTTTTGGGCTGGCCGGTGCGCTCCGCCATGTCGTTAAAGGCGTCAAAGACGATCTGCGCGCTCTGCGCGATCTCCTCGCGCTTGATCTCGCGGTAGGTCTGGGTGCCGTTGCTCACCGGGAACAACCTCCTTCACTGGTCTGGAGGAAGCGGCGGCCCTCCGGGCCGCCGCCTCCGGAATGAACGGGAACAGTCAGCGTACGACGAGCTGATCCTGTGCGTACACCGCCAGGTCGGCCACCGCGGACTCCACCGCGGCGCAGACGGCGGCGACCAGCTTCTTCGTCTCCTCATCCGCCCTGGAGTCGGCCAGAATGGCATCCAGATCCTTCTTCAGCTGGTAGGGGATACGGTCATACTCGCTGCGGACATAGGAAAATGTATACTGAGCCATAGTGATCTCCTTTCGGGAGCGGGGGGCGGTTCAAACCGATCCGTCCCCCGCGCTTTTTTGGCGGATTACAGTGGGCTGTGCAGGACGGAGCGGGGCATGGTCTCCATCATCTTCACCAGATCCTCGAGATCGCCGTAGTGCAGAGAATAGGTGCCGCAGTGCTTGCAGCACGCGGGCTCATAATCCTCGCCGGATTCGATGCGGGAGGCACACAGGTTGCAGTGGTTGGTGAAGTGGGGATAGTAGTCGAACTGAACGCGATCCGTGTTCAGGCCGTTCTCCATAATCAGCTCATGGATCTTGATTCCGCAGATGCCGACGGGGAACTGGTTTTCCTGCTTGCACGCGACTTCACAGGCGTGGCAGCCGGTGCAGTAGTACATATCTACCAGAATACCTTTTTTCGCCATGTGTTCTCAGCTCCTTCCTCACTTGGAATCCTTATAGTACTGAGGCCATCTGCCCCACACCGTGACAGGAGGCCAGCAGGGGCTTCCCTCGCCCATCTTCTTGATGCGAACCAGAGTGGTCTTGTAGCCGCTGCCGCTGTAGCCGGTGCGGCCCTGCGTGCCGTGCGGCGTCAGGTTGTTGATGCTCACATCGAAGCAGCCGTACAGATAGGGGGAGCGGCCCTCCGTCTCAGGCAGCCACCAGCCGTGCTCGCAGGAGATGGTCTTCGGGTGCAGGCCCGGATTGATCTTGACCTTGCGGCGGACACGGCCGCGGGCGCTCTCGACCCAGACCCACTCGCCTTCTTCGACCTTGGCGTCCCGGGCGACATTGGGCGGCAGCTCCACATCGGGGTAGGGATCCAGCTCGCGCAGCCAGGGGATGTTCCGGTGCTCGGCGTGGAAGAACACGGGGGAGCGGCGTCCGGTGATCATGACCAGCGGGAAGTGCTTGAACACCTCGGGCGTGGCGACCTCGGACTCAGGCGGCTCCTGGAAGTGCGGCAGCGGATCGACCATCGTGCGGCCGGAGGCGCCCCAGTCCACATTCTGGGTGGAGTACAGCTCCACCTTGCCGGAGGGCGTGCGGAAGCCGGGCTTGCCGTCCGGGCGCAGCGCACCGGTCTTGTAGCGGTAGTAGGGGATCCAGGGTACGGTGGACTCCACATTCTCCGTCTTGCACTCCGCGTCGGCCCACTTCCAGCCGCCCTTGGCCTTCAGGCTCTCGTAGGTCTCGCCGGAGGGCTCAAGACGCCAGTTCATATAGTCGGCAAAGCCGTTGGGGAAGCGCTTGGCAAACTCGGGGTTGAAGCGGGCAGCCATCTCGCAGGCGATATCCCAGTCGTTCTTGCACTCGCCGACCTGAACCGCGGGCTGGATGATCTGCACGGGCTCGAACCAGCTGCGGAAGCCGGTGCGCTCGGCGAAAGTGGAGGCGGGCAGGATGATGTCCGCCACAGCCATGGTGGTGGCGTTGTGGAACAGATCCACGACCACATTGAAGTCCATGGCCATCATGGCCTGATAGTGCAGCTTCACATCGGCGCCGCGGGCCACGGGGTTGGCGGTCTGCGTCCAGGTGGCGCGGATGGGATAGGGCTTCTGGGTGAGCATCTGGTCGATGGCAAGGTCGGGCTGGATGTAGCAGCGCCACTTGCGCAGCCAGCCGTACTCATCCGAGCCGATGCGCTTTTGCACCACATTCTCCACGAACTCCTCGCCGAACATATCCGCCAGCTGGTAGTTGTCGAACGGGTACGCGGACACATGGTAGCCGTTGCGGGCGATGACCTGGCCGCCGGGGACATCCAGGTTGCCGCAGATGGCCCACAGGTCGTTGACCGCCTGGGCGGCGTGGACGCCGTCGCCGATCTGATCCAGAGGCAGGCCCCACTGGATGGCGGAGCCGGGGGAGTTGAGGGCGTAGGCCTTGGCGGCCTCGTACAATGTCTCTTTCGGCACCCAGGTCAGCGCGGAGACTTTCTCCAGCGTGAACTCTTTGGCGCGCTCTTTCAGCTCCTCAAAGCCGGTGCACCAGTTCTCCACGAACTCGTGGTTGTACCAGTCGTTCTCGATGATCACATTGATCATGGCCATGGCCACGGCGGCGTCGGTGCCGGGCCGCAGCTGCAGGTGGTACTCGGCGCGGGAGGTCAGGAAGTTCTGGCGGGGATCGACCACAATCAGCTTGGAACCGCGCTTCATGCAGTCCACGACCCAGTTGCCGTAGAAGCCGTCCTGGCAGCCGCGGGTGGGATCCTGCGCCCAGACCATGATGTACTTGGGCACTTTCCAGCGGGGGTCGTCATAGCGCTTCTCCAGGAACTGGGAGGCGTCCGTGATGGAGTTGTCGCCCTGGATGGCGGACATGGCGCCCAGACGGGGGCCGTAGCAGGCCTGGCCGGCCAGACCGAGCTGAGACCAGTTGGCGCTGCCGTAGTTGTAGGCGATGATGGACATGGGGCCGCCGATGTCGCGGCCGGTGCCCTGGATGAAGATCACGGAGTTGGCGCCGTACTCCTCCTTGATCTTGTTGAACTTCTCCTCAATGATGTCGTACGCCTCGTCCCAGGTGATGCGCTCAAAGCGGCCGTCGCCGCGGGGACCGATGCGCTTGAGGGGGTAGAGGATGCGGTCGGGGTGGTACATGAACTGGGTCATCGCCAGCAGGCGGGAGCAGCCGCGGCCGTGGTTGTAGGGGTGCTCTCTGTCGCCCTCGACCTTGACCACCTTGTCGCCCTTGACATAGATCTTGACGCCGCAGCCGCCGTGGCAACCGGGTCCGGGGGACCAGGCGGTGGAAGTTACGACGCGATCATATTCAATGCTCAATGTAATTTCCTCCTTCTTTTTCTCGCGCCCGGTGCCGGAGGGTGCTCAATCCCCGGACACAGGACATCCTCTTAACACGGATGACGGAAAACGGCATCCCGCTGTCGGGGCGCATTATATCATGGCGGCAAATCAGGGGGAAACACCGATTAAATTCGTCTGACAACTATCTGGTTGTGAAACATCGAAAAAGATGTGGCAGAGGGCAAACTCTGGAGGTACTCCAGGGTGATTTCGGGGATCTTTCCCGCCACCCGGACACAGGAGGAGAAAAAATTGTGCGGATTCACTAAATTCAGGCGGCAAATTTCTGCCATATGCACAGTTTCTCCGGCTTTCGCCGCCACGGGAACCATGCGGCGCCGTCCGGGGCGCCAGACACCGCGGGGCGGCCGCACCAACGGCATCGCATGGCGGTACCGGAAGA
>CAYRAG010000019.1:0-11631 GCA_964422185.1 uncultured Oscillospiraceae bacterium | reverse complement strand
CGCCAGACACCGCGGGGCGGCCGCACCAACGGCATCGCATGGCGGTACCGGAAGATCCAGAAGTACAACAACATCGCCATCCGCAGGAACACAGGGCCCCGGCCGACACGGCCGCGCCGCCGATTCGTCTCTGTCGTGTGCCGCACCTCCGTCGTCGGCCCGGATACCGCCCCCATTTTCACCGCCCCGCGGGTTTCCGCCCCAATTTGCTGTCTTTCCCGTGCGCCTCTGCCACTTTTCGGCAGGGGCGTTTTTTTCGTGCCGGCGGTCAGTCACAATATCTTGTGCCAAAAATTCCTGCTGGCCACCATACTGCGTGTTCGGCAGAAAAAGGAATGCAACAAATTGTCAACTTTTTGAAAAAATTCCGGGACGGCGGATCCGCGCCAAGGCAGGGAGGCGGCGGGGTTTCCGGCCTTTTTCGCGGAAAAAAAGTGAAAACAAACTATTGCATTTTGCCCTCGCAGCCTTTATACTTAGGACAGCCGGTGGAGCAAAATGGAGCGAATAGGATGAAGGGCGCAGGAAAGTGGAGGAGAGGTGAGCGGGCGTGACAGGGACATACGAACACAGTATCGATCCCAAGGGCCGTCTGTTCATTCCCGCCAAGCTCCGGGAGGAGCTGGGCGTCACTTTCTACCTGGCAGCCGGCCTGGACGCGTGTCTCGCCATGTACCCCGTCTCCACCTGGGAGCGGTTTACGGAGAAGATTTCGGCGCTGCCCATGAGCCAGTCCTCCGCCGCGCGCCGCCTGTTCGCGAACGCCGCAAAGTGCGAGCCGGACAGCCAGGGCCGTATCCTGATCCCCCAGAAGCTGCGCAAATACGCGGATCTGGGCCGGGATGTGGTGATCATCGGCGTGAATGACCGTGCGGAGATCTGGTCGGCGGATACCTGGAACGCCAGCGAGGAAGAGGAAATGACGCCGGCGAAGATGCGCGAGTGCTTCGAGGCGCTGGGCCTGTAAGATGGCGGACGGATACGCCCACCGGCCGGTTCTGCTGGATGAGTGTCTGGAGGCGCTGGCCATCCGGCCGGACGGCGTCTATCTGGACGGTACGCTGGGCCGGGGCGGACACGCCGCCGGGATTGCCCGCCGCCTGACGACAGGAAAACTGGTCTGCGTGGATCGGGACGCGGACGCGATTGCCGCCGGGCGGGAGACGCTCTCGCCGTGGCGGGAGCGCGTCACGCTGGTGCACGGGAATTTCTCTGATCTCGACTCGATTCTCGACGCGCTGGGAATCCCCGGCGTGGACGGGATGCTCTTCGACCTGGGGGTCTCGTCCCCTCAGCTGGACGACCCGGAGCGGGGCTTCTCCTACCGGGCGGACGCCCCGCTGGATATGCGCATGGATCGGGAGAGCGGCCTGACGGCGTACGAGGTGGTGAACACCTGGCCGGAGGACGAGCTGCGCCGGATCCTCACCCAGTACGGGGAGGAGCGGTACGCGCCCCGGATCGCCGCCGCAATCGCCGAGCGGCGCTCGGAGCGGCCCATTGAGACGACGCTGGAGCTGGTGGAGGTCATCAAGCGCGCGATGCCGGCCAGAGCGCTGCGGGAGAACCAGCATCCCGCCAAACGGTCTTTTCAGGCGATCCGCATCGCCGTCAACGACGAGCTGGGCGCGGTGGAGCGGATGATGCGCTGCGCGGTGCCCCGGCTGAACCCGGGCGGGCGCCTGGCGGTGATCTCGTTTCACTCCCTGGAGGATCGCATCATCAAAGTGAATCTCGCGGAGTTTTCCAGGGGATGTACCTGTCCTCCGGATTTCCCCGTCTGTGTGTGCGGAAAAAAACCTCAGATTCGGATTATCACAAAGAAACCCATCCTGGCCTCCGAGCGCGAGCTGGCGGAGAACCCGAGAGCCCGCAGCGCGAAGCTGAGAGTCGCCGAGAAACTGTAATCATGCGGAGAGGAGTCTTTCCTGATGGCCACCACAGTGCGCAGACAGTCACACAGCGGATACCGCAGCTACGGAAATGTGGCCTACGCCCCGGACTATGACGGCAACGCCGTCCGTATGCCCGCGGGGGAGGAGGCCGCACGGCCCAGCGTCCGGCCCAGAGAACACGCCATCGCGCGTCCGAAAGTCGCGGTCCGGCCGGCGGGCAGGGTGGCGCCGTTCGCGGTGGTCGGATTCATGGCGGTGGCGCTGCTGGCGGCGCTGCTGGTCTACAGCAATGTGCAGATGGCGATACTCACGGATCAGGCGTCCACCCTGAAGTCGGAGCTGTCCGCGCTGCAGACGGAGAACGACGCCCTGACGGCGGAGTATGAGCAGACTTTCGACCAGGCGCACCTCGAGCAGGCGGTGGGCGGCTACATGTCCAAGCCCAACGCGGATCAGTTTATCTATATTGATCTGTCGGACGAGGATACCGTGGTCGTCTACGATCAGGAGGAGGAAGCCGGCGCTTTCGCGGGGATCATTGACGGCGTGAAGGAGATCGTGGGAAATGTGGCGGAGTACTTCCGCTGACGCAGTTCCCTGAATAAAATTGAGAGGGGCGCAGGAAAAGGCGGCCGGTCTGAACCGGAGAGACAGATCCTTTCCTGCGCCCTTTCAGACTGATCGGCGGGCCGTGCGCCCGTCCGGAGAGGAGGATGCCGCATGAGCCGGGGAGACCGGAGACCGACGCCCGAGCCGCGGGAGAGCACCCAGCCGCGCCGCCAGAACGAGCGGAAGGCAAACCGCACGATTCTCAACCGCACCATTGTGCTTCTCGTGGTCTGCGGGATCCTCATTTTCATCCCTCTCGTGCGCACGCTGTACCAGCTGTGCATCACGGATCACGACTACTACCAGGAGCTGGCCACCCGCCAGCACACCCGGGATTCCACCGTGAGCGCCATGCGCGGGCGGATTTTTGACGCCAACGGCAGCGTGATGGCCATGTCCGCCACGGTGTACGATCTGATTCTCTCGCCCCGGGATGTCATCGCCAGCGTGGATGAGGATGACTTCAAAGACGAGGAGGGGGTACTGGATCAGGCGGCGTACGACGCGGAGGTGGCCGCGGTGAAGCGGGAGATTGTGGACGGCGTCTGCCAGGTGCTGCCCCAGCTCGACCGCGCCGCGGTGGAGGATCACATGTCCCGGGACTCCTACTACCAGGTTCTGATCAAAAAACTGGAGACGGAGGACTCCGAGAAGGTGCGGGAGTACATCTCCGAGAACAAACTCAGCCCCGGACTGTATCTGTCCCCGTCCTCCAAGCGGTACTACCCGTACGGGGATCTGGCCGCCCAGGTGGTGGGCTTCGTCAACGACAGCGGCGGCGCCTACGGCGTGGAGGCGCTGTATGAGGACGACCTGGCGGGCACCATCGGCCGCACGGTCTACTCCAAGGTGGTCAACGGCCGGGAGATGCCCAACGGCACCGCCAGCTATGTGGAGGCCTCCAACGGCTGCGATGTGACCCTGACCATCGACACCACCATCCAGGAGTTCGCGACCCAGGCGTGCCGGGAGGGGATTGAGACCTACGGCGTGCTGGACGGCGCGTTCTGCATTGTGATGGATCCCAACAGCGGCCGCATTCTGGCCCAGGTCAGCCTGCCGGACTACGACCTCAACGAACCCGGCGCGATCAAGGACGCCAGCCTGGCCGCGTCCCTGGACGCCATCCGGAACAACGCCTCGGCCACGGAGGAGGAGATCAGCGAGGCGACGGCAGCCGCCCGCTTTGAGCAGTGGCGCAACAAGACGGTCAACGAGACCTACGAGCCGGGCTCCGTGTTCAAGTCCCTGGTGCTCTCCGCCGCGCTGGAGGAGGGCGTGGTCAAGGAGTCGGACACTTTCTACTGCCCGGGGTACTATGTGGTCAACGGCGTGCGCATCAGCTGCTGGAAAGCGGGCGGACACGGCACCCAGACCCTGGCGGAGGCGGTGCAGAACTCCTGCAACCCGGCGTTTATGCAGATCGGCCAGAAGCTGGGCGCGGAGAAATTCTACGACTATTTTGAGGCGTACGGCATGCGGGAGGCCACCGGCGTGGATCTCCAGGGCGAGGAGATCGGCCAGTCCTGGGACAGAGACTATTTCACCAGCGCGGAGGGCTACCTGTCCCTGGCCACGGCGTCGTTCGGCCAGCGCTTTACCGTGACGCCCATCCGGCTCATTACCGCTGTGGCCGCGGCGGTCAACGGCGGAAAGCTGTATACGCCCTATGTGGTGGATCATGTGACGGACGCCCAGGGCAACATTGTCATGCAAAACCAGCCCACGGTCGTGCGGCAGGTGATCAGCGAGCAGACCAGCGAGCGGGTGGCGTCGATCCTGGAGACGGTGGTCAGCCACGGCACCGGCAGCAACGCCTATGTGGCGGGCTACCGGGTGGGCGGCAAGACCGGCACCTCCGAGCCGCTGGAGGAGGACAGCCACGCCTACACCGTGTCGTTCCTGGGCTTCGCCCCGGCGGACGACCCGCAGATCGTCGTGCTGCTGGCCCTGAAGAACCCGGAGTGGGGCTACGGCATGTACACAAAGAAAGGCCAGTACATCAGCGGCGGCCAGATGGCCGGCCCCCTGGTGGGCAAGGTGATTGAGCAGTCGCTGGAGTATCTGGGCGTGGAGCGGGAGTACACGGAGGCCGAGGCAAACGGCCGGAATGTGAGCATGCCCGGCGTGACCGGGCAGCCGCTGGACAGCGCCATCGCGGCGGTGGAAAAGAAAGGGCTGACCTACCGCAAGGTCGGCAGCGGAGACACCGTCACAGGCCAGATCCCGAAGTCCGGCGCGTCCGTCCCCGGCGGCAGCCAGGTGTCCCTCTACCTGGGGGATGAGACGCCGCCCGCGGAGACGCAGGTGCCGGATGTCACCGGAAAGTCGCTGGATCAGGCCAGACAGACCATGGCGAGAGCCGGGCTGTTCCTCCGGGCGACGGGCTCCACCTACTACACCTCCGCCACCCTGGCGATCAGCCAGTCGGTAGAGCCCGGGGCCACCGTGCCCACGGGCCAGGTGATTGAGGTGCGCTTTGCCAACAACGATATTCTAGACTGAGGTTCGGAAAGGGGCGGCTGTGCCATGCGGAAGAACGGACAGACAGGGAAACAGGACGCGCTGCCCGCCATCGCGGTGGGCGGACGGCAGAAGAACGCCCGGCTGCTGCGGGATCTGCTGGCATGGTCCGGAAGCGGCGGCTGGCAGGTGTGCCGGCTGACCGGACGGGGCCCGGGGGGACGGGCGCTGGCGGTGGCGGCACCCGGCGATCTGAGCTGGGAACTGCTGGAGCAGTGTGTCCGCGGCGGCACGGTCGCCCTGGCCGTGCTGGATCTGGACGACCCCGTCAGCCGCTACTGGCGGGAGGAGAACCTGACCCCGTCCATCACCTACTCCGAGAACAAGGATCAGGCGGATCTCACCGCGAAGAACCTGACGGTGCTGCCGGACGGCGATCTGCGCTTTGAGGTGCTCTGCGGGGACAGCCTGTGCCGGGTGAGGCTGGATCAGAGCGTCTGCACGCTGTACGAGGCGCTGAATGTGATGGCGTGCGCCCTGGCCGCCGGCGTGAGCGTGGAGGTGTCCGCCGCGTATTTCAGCGGCCTGTCGGAGAAGACGGCGTAGCGGCCGGATCCCCTGGAGAGGTATGGGAAATGGAACTGATATTGAGCTTTATCGTCGCCTTTGCCGTGACTTTCGTGGCGGGCAAACTGCTGATCCCGGTCCTGCGCCGCCTGAAAGCCGGACAGTCCATCAAGGAGATCGGGCCGACCTGGCACAAGACGAAAGAGGGGACGCCCACCATGGGCGGTCTGACCTTTATCGTGGGCATCGGCGTCGCGTCATTGATCCTGGGCTGGCGGCACATGATGGCGGGGGAGACCGGGCATCTGATCGTGTTCGCGTTCGCCCTCGTCTTCGGCGTCATCGGCTTCATCGATGACTTTGTCAAAGTGAAGAAGCAGCGCAATACCGGCCTGAACGCCGTGCAGAAGTTCCTGCTTCAGGTGCTGGCGGCGCTGGTGTTTACGGTTCTGCTGCGGCATCTGGGCTATCTCAGTCCCACGCTGTATGTCCCGTTCTTCCACACGGAGTTCACGCTGCCCTGGGGCATCTACCTCGTGTTCGCGGCGTTTGTCATGGTGGGCACCGTCAACGCGGTGAACATCACGGACGGGGTGGACGGCCTGGCCACCGGGGTGACCATGCCCGTGGCGCTGTTCTACACCGCGGTGTCCGCGTTCTGGGGGTATTCCGTGCTGGGCGTGTTCTCCGCGGCGGTGTTCGGCGGCCTGAGCGCCTTTCTGATCTTCAACTTCCATCCGGCGAAGGTGTTCATGGGCGATACCGGCTCGCTGTTTCTGGGCGGCGTGGTGTGCGGCATGGCGTTCGCCCTGGATGTGCCGCTGGCTCTGATCCCGGTGGGGATCATCTACATCGCGGAGACCATGTCGGACATCATCCAGGTGGTCTACTTCAAACTGACTCACGGCAAGCGCATTTTCCGCATGGCGCCGCTCCACCACCACTTCGAGATGTGCGGCTGGAGCGAGGAGAAGCTGTTCTGCGTCTTTTCCGGCATCACCATCGTCGCCTGCGTGGCCACTTTCTTCGGCGTGATGAACCGGTATTCCATGTGACAGATCCGGCGCCCTGACGGATGAAAGGGGGGAGAAGCGTGGCGAAACCAAACCGGGATCGAACCATGGGGGAGAAACTGGCCAGGGGGCCCGTGGATCTGCCGTTTCTGATGCTGGTGCTCATCCTGGTGGGCATCGGAACCATCACGATCTTCTCCTCCTCGTACGCCGCCGCGCTCTATGACAGCTACACGGCGAAGAACGACCCGTACTACTACATCCGCCGCCAGGTGGTCTTCGTGTTCATCGGCATTTTCATCATGTGGGTCATCTCGAGTCTCAACTACCAGACCTGGCGCATGTTTGCCATCCCCCTGCTGGTGGTTGCGTTCGGCCTTCTGCTGCTGGTGCTGGTGCCGCACATCGGCGTGGTGCACAACGGCGTGCAGCGCTGGATGCACATGTTTATCGTGGGCGGCCCGGAGTTCCAGCCGTCCGAGGTGGCGAAACTGGCGGTCATTGTGTTCTTTGCCGCCCGGCTGGCGAAACGGGATTCGGAGAAGAAGACCCGTTGGAACCGCCACAGCCTGGTGGGCAGGGCCATGGGACTGATGGACCGGATCGGTCTTCTGGAGCTGATCCCGTACGGGCTCATTCTGCTGCTTATGGCGGTGCTGATGATTCAGGAGCCGCATCTGTCCGGCACCATCCTGATCCTGGTGGCGGGCGCGGCGGTGCTGTTCGCGGCGGGGGTGAGGCTGTTCTGGTTCTTTCTGGGCGGCGGCACCATCGCCGCCGGTCTGATCTTCATTGTCACCCAGACCGAGTATATGACAAACCGCATCAAGCTGTGGCGGGATCCGTGGTCGGATCCGCTCAACCACGGCTATCAGACCATCCAGTCCATCTACGCCATCTCCTCCGGCGGCCTGAGCGGCGTGGGGCTGGGCAACAGCCAGCAGAAATTCGGGTATCTGCCGGAGCCGGAGAACGACTTTATCTTCTCCATCTGGGTGGAGGAGATGGGATTTATCGGGGCGGTGATCGTGATCGCGCTCTTCGCCCTGCTCATCATCCGCGGGTACTGGCTGGCGATCCACGCCAGGGACCGGTTCGGCTCCCTGCTTATCGTGGGGATCACCACGCTGCTGGCCGCCCAGGTGTTCCTGAACATCGGCGTGGTCACGAATTTCGTGCCCAACACCGGGATCTCCCTGCCGTTCTTCAGTTATGGAGGCACGGCGCTGTGGATTCAGCTGGTGGAGATGGGCATTGTGCTGGCGGTCTCGCGGCAGATCCCGCCGCCAAAAGAAGATCCGCAGAAGGACGCGGAGCGGAGCTGACCGCACGGAGACACCGCCCGGCCGGGCGCCGCCCGGCGGGAAAAGGAGATGGCAGCCATGAATATCCTGTTTACCTGCGGCGGCACGGCGGGCCATGTGAATCCGGCCATCGCCGTGGCGCGGATCTTCCAGGAGCGGCATCCGGGCTGCCAGATCCTGTTTGTGGGCGCGGACGGCGGCATGGAGTGCGATCTGGTGCCCCGGGAGGGGTTCCCCATCCGCACGGTGACGATCACCAGCTTCCACCGCCAGGCCAGCCTGAGCGGGATCAGGCATAATCTGAAGACGCTGAAAAACCTGTCGGTGTCCCGGGGCCAGGCGGAGACCATTCTGGATGAGTTTCAGCCGGATCTGGTGGTGGGCACCGGGGGCTACGCGTCGTACCCCGTGGTGCGGGAGGCGGCGCGCCGCGGGATTCCCACCGCCATCCACGAATCCAACGCCGTGCCCGGCCTGACCTCGCAGCGCCTGGCGAAAGTGGTGGACCGGGTGATGGTGGGCTTCGAGGAGAGCCGGAGCGCCTATCCGAATCCGGATCGGGTGACTGTCACCGGCACGCCGGTGCGGGGGAACTTCTACCGGTACGACCGGAAAGAGGCCCGGGAGAAGCTGGGCATCACGGACGACAAACCGATTCTGCTGTCCTACTGGGGCTCTCTGGGCGCCACCGTGATGAACGGCTACATGGTGGACATGCTAAAGCTGGAGCAGCAGGCGGACTGGCCGTTTCACCACATCGCGGGCGCCGGCCGGGATTACGAAGCCATGACCGCGGCGCTGAAAGATCGGAACATCTCCCTGGACGGCACCGGCAGCGCACTGGTGGAGTACATCTACGACATGCCGCTTGTGATGGACGCCGCGGATCTGGTGATGTGCCGGGCGGGCGCGTCCACCCTTGCGGAGCTGGCGGCCATCGCCAGGCCCGCCATCCTGGTGCCGTCCCCGAATGTGACGGCCAACCACCAGGAGAAGAACGCCCTGGTTCTCTCCCGGGCGGGCGGGGCGATCCTTCTTCGGGAAGGGGAGTGCTCCGGACAGACGCTGTTCAGCCAGTGCCGGTCTCTGCTGGCGGACGGCGCACGCCGGGAGGAGATGAGCCGGGCGCTGCGCGGGATGAATATCCCGGACGCGGGGGAGAGAATCTACACCACACTGCGATCCATAATGAAGTCCTGAGCCGGGGCACCCGCCGTCTCCGAGACCGGGGGCGCGGGATCCGGCGGAGAGAAACCATAGGCGGGAGAAGACGGGAATGGCACGAAGGAGCAGCAGGAGAAGACGGCACAGGAGGAGAAGAGGACGCTTCAGCGGCCTCTATAAAGTGCTGTCCGTCATGGCGATCATCGCGGTGGTTGTGATCGGCTGTCTTGTGTTCTTCCGCGTGGAGGAGGTGGAGGTGACCGGCAACCGCCGGTACACCGCCCAGGAGATTGTGGATATCACAGGGGTGAGAGAGGGAGACAACCTGTTCGGCGTCAATAAAAATGAGATTTACGAGCGGATTTTGCAGGGCCTGCCGTATGTGGACAGCGTCAACTGCCGCAGGAGCCTGCCCAACCGGCTGATCATCACCGTGACGGAGAGCGAGGCCACGGCGTTTATCCGCCACGAGGGATCCTGCTGGCTGATGAATAGCGCCACAAAGATCCTGGAGCGCCTGCCGGAGTGCGATCTGGCGGAGATCACCGGCGTCACCGCGCTGCAGCCGTCCGCGGGCACTTTCCTGGAGACCGGCCAGGAGACCGACGCGAAAGCGGAGGATCTGGCCTCGCTGATGACCGCCCTGGAGGCGCACGGCCTGATTCAGGGCGCGGACTACATCGACCTGTCCTCCGGCGTGCGCATCGAAATGGGCTATGAGAACCGGCTGCTGGTCTACTTCCCCTACGCCTCGGATTACGACTACGACGCCCGGGCGTTCCGGGCCGCCGTGGACTACCTGCAGCCGGACGAGGAATCCGTGGTGGATCTCACCTTTGAGGACGGCCCGCATCTCTACCCCATCCCGGATGAGTGAAAAGTGATGGAAAAATTCTGAATCGGGGCTTGACCTGAACCTGGATTGGGAATAAAATGGAGCAGGAATTTATGGTTCCGGCAACAACCTGTAGAGGAAAGCGCTGCCGGGAATCGCAAGATACTGTGTTTTCGCGGCTCTTCGGCCGCCGATCCGCACAGGAAAAACCGATACTCCAGGGGGCGCGGAATCCGGCCCTTCTATATTCTGATACACAGGAGGATACTGATATGGCTTTCGGACTGGATCTTGGCCCCGAGACCGTGGTGACCATCAAGGTGGTCGGCGTCGGAGGCGGCGGAAATAATGTGGTCAACCGCATGGTGCGCTCCGGCACCAAGGGCGTGGAGTTCATCGGGATCAACACGGACAAGCAGGCGCTCTCCGTCTCCAGCGCCACACAGAAGATCCAGATCGGCGAGGAGCTGACCCACGGCCAGGGCGCGGGTTCCGACCCGGAGGTGGGGCGCAAGTCCGCCGAGGAGAGCCGCAATCAGATCTCCAGGGCACTGGAGAACACGGACATGGTATTCATCACCGCCGGAATGGGCGGAGGCACCGGCACCGGCGCCGCGCCCATCGTGGCGGATATCGCCAAGGATCTGGGTGTGCTCACCGTGGGTGTGGTCACAAAGCCGTTCGGCTTTGAGGGCCGCCGCCGGATGCAGCAGGCGGAGGCCGGCATCGCGGAGCTGCGCACGAAAGTGGACTCCCTGGTGATCATCCCCAACGACCGCCTGAAGTATGCCACGGATCAGAAGATCACGCTGGCCAACGCGTTTGAGATCGCGGACGATGTGCTGCGCCAGGCGGTGGAGTCCATCTCAGACCTCATTAAAAATACCGGGTTTATCAATCTGGACTTCGCGGATGTCAGCGCGGTCATGGAGAACGCGGGCATGGCCCACATGGGCGTGGGCTGGGCCGAGGGAAAAGGCAAGGCGGAGGAGGCCGCCAGACTGGCCATCTCCAGCCCGCTGCTGGAGACCTCCATCACCGGCGCCCGGGGCGTGCTGGTCAATGTCACCGGCTCCACGGACATCGGCCTGGAAGAGGTGGAGACCGCGGCGAATCTCGTGCAGGAGGCCGCCCACCCGGACGCCAATATCATCTTCGGCGCCACATTTGACGAGAACATGCAGGACGAGATGCGGGTCACCGTCATCGCCACCGGTTTTGAGGAGGGCAACTACGCCCAGAGCAGACCGGCCGGAAGAGCGGCGGAGGATCAGAGACAGAGCGGCGCGCCGGCGGCCGCGGACGGCCAGCCGGAGAGCGCGGAGCCGCCCGCCCAGGAGACCGGGGTGGGCGAGAGCGACTTTGACACCATCCTGGAGATCTTCAACAAGAAGAACAAATGAGCGTTTCCCTGCCCCGTCTCCCGGTGAGACGGGGCTTTTTCCGCCGATGCTGGTTTACATAATATGGAACCCATCCGGCATACCGGTTCCGCGGGGGCCGTGAGCGGGCCGAACCGTTCAGACACCCACGGTGTCGCGGTGGCAGATACCCCTCCCCGCGGTTTAAGCGGCAGGGCGGGGTCTGAACACGGGAAATGGCAGGCTGCCTCAAACGATTCAGGGAGCTGCAGGTGCCGCTTTCCCCAGACCGCCATCGTCCGGAACCGTTGCGTCATGGCAATTCGTCACCTGTTTCCTCCCAGGGGGCCAGCTGAACTGTGACCGCCCGGTTGCGGAAATCCCCCGAAAATAAAAAAACAGCTTGACTTGGCCTTTCCG
>CAYRAG010000018.1:21936-33012 GCA_964422185.1 uncultured Oscillospiraceae bacterium | reverse complement strand
GCGGTGGAGATCTGCTCGGACAGCTCGCTGGCGGGCATCAGCTTCTCCGCCAGGGACACCCGGTAGTCCTCCAGGAACATCACCTGGAGCCGATCCTTACAGGCGGGATCCGCGTTGACGGTATCCGCCAGGGAGTTGATCAGGTGGATGATGTCCTTGGCCACGAAATAGCCGGGCGCCGCTTTCGCCCCGAACAGGAACACCCGGGGCGTGAAATGGAAGTTGGGATCCGCCTTCAGGCGCAGGTACAGGCTGGTGATATGCAGCACATTCAACAGCTGCCGCTTATACTCGTGCAGACGCTTCACCTGGACATCGAAGATGGCGTCCGTATTCAGCACCGTGCCCGTCGTCCTGGCGATGTAGCCGGCGAACCGCTCCTTGTTCTCTCTCTTGATGGCCTCCAGCTCGGACAGCACGCCCGCGTCGTCCTGGAACGCCTCCAGACCGGAGAGCTGATCCGGATGGAGCAGATAGCCGTCCCCGCCGGTGCAGTCCCGGATCAGCGCGTCCAGCCGCGGATTGATCTCGCTGAGCCACCGGCGGTGATCCACGCCGTTGGTCACATTCTTAAACTGATCCGGCCGGCGCAGATACGCGTCCGGAAATACCTCCCGCCGGAGGATGTCCGAGTGGAGCGCGGACACGCCGTTGACCGCGAAGCAGGCGCAGATGCACAGATTGGCCATGCGCACCTCGCCGCCCCAGATGATCGCCATCTTCTCCACGCGGCCCATGTCGCCGTGGAAGTACTCCGTGAGCTCCCACTGGTAGCGGTTGCTGATCTCCACGATGATCTGCCATATTCTGGGCAGCAGGGACTGCACCAGATCCTGCGGCCAGCGCTCCAGCGCCTCGGAGAGGATCGTGTGGTTGGTATAGGCCACGGAGTTGGTGACAATGTACCACGCGTCGTCCCAGGAGTACCCCTCCTCGTCCAGCAGGATCCGCATCAGTTCGGGGATCACCAGAGTGGGGTGGGTGTCGTTGATCTGAATCACATTCTTCTCGTGGAAGTTGCGCAGCGTGCCGTACTCCAGACGGTGCTGCCGGACAATGGACTGCGCCGTGGCGGACACGAAGAAGTACTGCTGCTTCAACCGCAGGGACTTGCCCTCCGGGTGGTTGTCCGCGGGGTAGAGCACCTTGGCGATGACCTCCGCCATGGCCTGATCCTCCACCGCCTTCAGGTACTCGCCGGTGGAGTAGTAGTTCATGTTCACCGGGGAGGTGGACTTGGCGTCCCACAGGCGCAGGGTGTTGGTGTGATCCGTGCCGTACCCGGCGATCTTCATGTCCATCGGCACCGCCAGCACGGAGGTGTATCCCACCTGCTCCGGGTGGTTGACGCCGTCCTCCCAGTGGTCGACGACTTTCCCGCCGAACCGGACCTCCACACTCTCGTCCACCTTGGGAATCAGCCAGGCATCCCCGTAGATCAGCCAGTTGTCCGGCAGCTCCTCCTGCTGCCCGTCGATGATCTTCTGCTTGAAGATCCCCAGCTCATACCGGATGGAATAGCCGGTGGCAGGGATCTCCAGCGTCGTCATGGAGTCCAGATAGCAGGCCGCCAGCCGGCCCAGGCCGCCGTTGCCCAGGCCGGCGTCCGGCTCGGACTCAAACAGCTCGCCCGGGTCGAAACCCAGCGACTCGATGGCCTCTTTCAGCGGCTGCAGTACACCCAGGTTGTACGCGTTCTTCTCCAGGGACCGGCCCATGAGAAACTCCAGGGACAGGTAGTGAACCCGCCGCTCATGTTTGTCCCTGACCTGCTCGTCGGTCTTGACGGAATGCGCGCTCATAATATCCCGGATGACCAGAGCACACGCCTTGAACATATGGATAGGATGCGCCTGAGCCACTGTGCGCCCGAAGTTTCTCTGCAGCTTGCCCACAATCAGCTCGGCCAGTTGTTCCTTTGTGTATTCTGCCATGATCATGCCTCCCACAGCTCGTGCTGTTTTCCGTGAAAATGCCCCGTCCGGGATCCTGCCCCGGAGAGGAAGTGTATTATAGCAGATTTCTTCGCTCCCGTCAAATCCGTGCGGGATTCGCGTGGAAATTTCTGGAAGCCCCGGGTCGCCGTTCCGACGGCCCCCTGGGAGGGAACGAAGTGACGAACCCCCATGACGGAACGGCACCGGAGCGCGGCGGGCAGGGAAAAACGGCTCAGGGCCGTTTGCCCTCTCACTCATCCAGGCCCCCCGCTTGAGCCGCGGGGAGGGGGATTCGCCATGGCGCCGCCGCGGCTGTCCGGCCTGTGACCGTCCCGGGCGCGGCGGGGGGCCGTCGGTCACGCGGGGCGGAAGTTTTGATTTCCTCTAATCTGCGCATGGAAATCCAGGTTTTCCCGCCTGAATTTGTGCAAAATGTCCTTTGCGCAAACCGGAAACCTGTGATACGCTTACCGGCGGAAAGTGCAGTGTGTTGCCGAAAAGGCGTAAGTCCAGCTCCGGGCTTGCGCCTTTTCTTTTTTTGTGCGGGAGGGAAACCGGATATGGATCAAAACGGACCAACTTTCCTCGCGGAGGAAAAGACGGGCAGGCTCATGCGAAAATACGCCGTGCCCTGCATCATCTCGCTTCTGGTGGGCGCGCTCTACAACATCGTCGACCAGGTGTTCATCGCCAACGCCGCCTACCTGGGCTCGTACGGAAACGCCGCCAACACCGTGGTTTTCCCGCTCACGGTGATCGCGCTGGCCATCGCCGTGATGATCGGCGACGGCTGCTGCGCGTTTGTGAGCATCAGCCAGGGGAAGCACGAGACACAGGCCGCCGGGAAAAGCGTGGGAAACGCCGTGGTCATGGTTCTCGCGGCGTCCCTGGCGCTGACCGCGCTCTACCTGATCTTCCGGGACGGTCTGCTCTCGCTGTTCGGGGGCACGGTAAACGAAGAGACTTTCCAATACGCCCGGGAGTACTTCTTCTGGATCACCCTGGGCATCCCGTTCTACCTGTTCGGCCAGGCCATGAACCCCGTCATCCGTGCGGACGGAAGCCCGGGATTCGCCATGCTCTCCACGCTGGCCGGCGCCGTGCTGAACCTGATCCTCGACCCGCTGTTCATCTTCCCGCTCCACTGGGGCATGACGGGGGCCGCGGCCGCCACCGTCCTCGGCCAGGTCGTCACCGCCGCCCTGTCTGTCTGGTATCTGCTGCATATGCGGCATATCCGGCTCCGCCGCGGGGACTTCCGGCCCGACCGGGCCGTCGCCGGGAAGATCCTCGTGCTGGGCCTGACCAGTTTTCTGTCCCAGATCTCCCTGGTGGCGTCCATGGCCGCCGTGAACAACATGATCCGGAAGTACGGCGCCCTGGACGCGGTGTTCAGCCAGGCGCAGTACGCCCAGATCCCCATGGCCGTCGTGGGGATCGTCATGAAGTTTTTCCAGATCGTCATCTCCATTGTCGTGGGAATGGCGGCGGGCTGCATCCCCATCGTCGGGTACAACATCGGAGCCGGTCTGAAACGCCGCGTAAAAGAGCTGTTCGCCAGGCTGCTCCTCGCCGAGGCCGCCGTGGGCGCCGCGGCGTTTCTCCTCGTGGAGCTGTTTCCCCGGCAGCTCATCGCCGTCTTCGGCGCCGCCCAGGAGAGCGCGTACTACACGCAGTTCGCGGTGCGCGCGTTCCGGGTCTATCTGTGCCTGATCGTCCTCGCCTGCGTGAACAAGGCCTGTTTCATCTTCCTGCAGGCCATGGGAAAGGCCGCCGCCTCCACCGCTCTGTCCGTGATCCGCGAGGTGGGGTTCGGGGTGGGCTTCGCGCTGCTGCTGCCGGTCTTCTTCGGTCTGGACGGCGTGCTGCTCTCCATGCCGCTGTCGGATCTTCTCACTTTCCTCATCGCGGTCGTCCTCATCCGGAGAACCTGGCGGGAACTGAGCACCTGAACCGCGTTCCCCAAAGAAGAACCATGCCCCGGACATCCGCGCATCGCGAACGCCCGGGGCATACCTTTTTTTCTGCGCGGGGGAACCCCGCGGCTTCCTGCCCGGCGGGTGCGGCTCAGAACCTGGTCTCCACCGCCTGCAGAAAGACATATCCCTCCGTCGCCGTGCGGCGCAGCAGGGCGGCCAGCGCCTCGGAGGACACGGTGCTGTCGTCCATGGTGATGCGGATGGTGCCGGTTCTGCGGCCGAGGACGGCCATGAGATTCGCCGTCAGGGTGGCCGGGCGCATGTCGACATCCGGCGCGCCGTCATACCAGCCGGTCCAGCACAGCCAGCCCGCCTGCGCCAGGTCGCCGGTGATTCCGTCGCCCGCCAGCGCCATTCTCGTCTGGGTGCGGGCCATCCGGGCGAGCATCCGGTTGCCGCTCTCCAGCTCCGAGAGCGCCGCCTCGGCGGTGTCCGCGTCCGTCGCCAGGCCCAGGCTGTGCCCGGTGCCCACAATGCGCCGGATCAGATCTCCGTTGTCCGCCAGAGCGTCCGCGGGCAGGAAGAACAGGGCCCGGCTGCCGGTGCCGTCCAGGGTGTCCAGGATCTCCTGCGCGGCCTGGCCGGTGTCGCAGCGGAACGCCAGGTAGACCTGGCTGTTCTCCCCGTCCGGTTCCGTCTCCTCCGGCGCGGACGCGGAGGGCTCCGGCGGGGTGTCCGCGGGGCCCGGGTACTGGTTCTGGAGGTATTCTTTCAGCCGGCTGGCCATCCACACGGAGCCCGCGTCAATGAAGTCCGCGTTGGAGAGAACCGCGGCGGAGCTGGTGATCCGGATCAGGTTGCCGTACTCCGTGTAGGTGTTGCTCCAGCCCAGGTCGAAGAAGTCGCAGGTAAACGCCACGGGGACATAGATCCTGCCGTTGCGGGTGATGGCCCGGGCGCTGTAGGTCTGCCCGGAGTGCTGATCCCTGGCGCTGCCCGCATTCATGTCATAGACCAGCATCTTGCGCAGGTTGTAGACGGTCAGGGTATTGCCCGTGCTGCTGTAGCTGCAGGACACCCCCAGGCTGACGCTGGTGGAGCCGGCGTCGAAAACGGTATACGGCACATAGAGCGCCCCGCCGGACCACATGGGCATGGTGTCCGAGGTCAGGGAGAGCAGCCGGTCGTTCACGGCGGTGAAGTAGATGGTGCCGGAGGAACCCCAGGCGGAGGTCGCCATGACCAGGCACAGCGCCAGTGCGCAGAGCAGCGCCATTCCTCTTTTTTTCACAATCCGCGCCCCCTCTCCCGGGTTGTTTTTCTTCCTTTTGTCTGTTTACACTGCGCATTCTAGCATAGTATAATGGAAAAAACAAGCGCCGCGCAGACGGCGTGCGCAGGATTCTGATCACGAGGGGAGATTCCCGGATGGATTACGCGAAAGAGTCCCTGAGACTGCACTACCAGTGGCGGGGCAAACTGGATATCGTGCCGAAGATGGAGGTCACGGACAAAGACTCCCTCTCCCTGGCCTACACGCCCGGCGTGGCTCAGCCCTGTCTGGAGATCCAGAAAGACCCCGGCAAGAGCTACGAGCTCACCGGCCGGTGGAACACCGTGGCGGTGGTCACCGACGGCAGCGCCGTCCTGGGTCTCGGGGATATCGGGCCGGAGGCAGGCATGCCCGTCATGGAGGGCAAATGCGTCCTGTTCAAGGCGTTTGGCGGGGTGAACGCGATCCCGCTCTGCGTCCGCTCCCGGGACACGGAGGAGATCGTCAACACCATCGCCCTGCTGGCCGGGTCGTTCGGGGGGATCAACCTGGAGGACATCTCCGCGCCCAGGTGCTTTGAGATTGAGCGGAAGCTGAAAGAGCGCTGCGACATCCCCGTCTTCCACGACGACCAGCACGGCACCGCCATCATTGTGGCGGCCGCCCTGAGCAACGCGCTGACCATCGTGGGCAAGAAGATGGAGGAGGTCACCGCCGTCTTCTCCGGCGCCGGCGCGGCGGGTACCGCCATCTTCCGGCTGCTGAAGGCCATGGGCCTGAAAGACGCGGTGATCTGCGACCGGAAGGGCGCCATCTGCTCCGGCCGCACGGATCTCAACGCGGAGAAGCGGTCTCTTCTGGCCGTCTCCAACGCGGAGGACAAATCCGGCACCCTGGCCGAGGTCATCCGGGGCGCGGATGTGTTCATCGGCGTGAGTTCCGCCGGCATCGTCACGCCGGAAATGGTGCGATCCATGGCCGAGCGCCCCATCCTCTTCCCCATGGCCAACCCCGTGCCGGAGATCATGCCGGATCTGGCCAGAGAGGCGGGAGCCGCCGTCGTGGGAACCGGGCGGAGCGACTTCCCCAACCAGGTGAACAATGTGCTGGCGTTCCCGGGCGTGTTCCGGGGCGCGCTGGATGTCCGCGCCAGCGATATCAACGAGGAGATGAAACTGGCCGCCGCCCGGGCTCTGGCCGGGCTGGTCAGCCCGGAGGAGCTCAATCCGGACTACATCATCCCCGCTCCCTTTGACCCACGGGTGTGCCAGGCGGTGTCCGCGGCGGTGGCGGAGGCCGCACGGCAGAGCGGCGTGGCGGGGATCTGACCATGAGAGGAAAAAAGACCGCCGCCCTGGTATCCCTGCTCCTGGCGCTGCTGCTGCTCCTGACCGGATGCGGCGGCTCTCAGGCCGGAGACGGCACCCCGTCCGAGGCCCCCGGCGTCTCCGGGACGGCGCAGATCGCGCCGGAGGAAAGTACGCAGCCCGCGGAGACCTCCCCCGCCCCGGAGGAATCCGGGCAGGTTCCCGGGGACGAGTATGTGTCCACCGAGGACGATGTGGTCTTCGGCGAGGAGTACACCACGCCGGACGATGTAGCGGAGTACCTGTACCTCTACGAGGAGCTGCCGCCCAACTTCCTCACGAAGCGGGAGGCGCAGGATCTGGGCTGGGTCAGCGCGGAGGGCAATCTGTGGGATGTGGCGGACGGCATGAGCATCGGCGGGGATCGCTTCGGCAACCGCGAGGGGCTCCTCCCGGACGCCGAGGGCCGCACCTGGTATGAGTGCGATGTGAATTACGAAGGCGGCTTCCGGGGCGGGGAGCGGATCGTCTGGTCCAGCGACGGCCTGATCTACTACACGGACGACCACTACGCGTCGTTCACCCGGCTGTATTAGGCGGCGGGAGGCGGACGGACATGGACTACTATGTACTGGACGGCAGCCGGATGACAGACCGGGCGGACGCCCACGCTCATATCGCCCGGGTGCTGGGCTTTCCGGACTGGTACGGCGCCAACCTGGACGCGCTGTGGGATCTGCTCACGGAGCTGGACTCCACCGCCGTGCTGCTCATCAACGCCCAGGATCTGCTGGTCTCCGACCCGGACTACCGGGACAGGCTGCTGGACACGCTGTACCAGGCGTCGATGGAGAACCCGGAGTTCTCGTTTGTCGTGGAGGAAGAGGGACTGTAGCCGCCCGGCGGCGGCGGAAAAACAGGAGGGGACGCGCATGCAGGCGGATCGGATCATCTACACTTCCAACACCGGCTTTACGGAGCGGTACGCGAATCTGCTCGCCCGGGAGACCGGTCTGCCCTGCCACAGGCTGGAGGAGGCGGACAGGGGCGGCCGGGTACTGTATCTGGGCTGGCTCCGGGCGGGCTCCATTGTGGGGCTGCGCAGGGCAAGGCGCCTCTTCCAGGTCACGGGCTGCTGCGCCGTGGGACTGGGGGATCGGGACGGCCCCGGCGATCTGGCAAAGCAGCTGCCGGACGGCCGGATGTTCTACCTGCGGGGCGGCTACGACCACAGCAGACTGACGGGCCTGAACCGGTCCATGATGAACCTGATGATCCGGGTGATGAAGAAGCGGCCGGAGGACGACGCGGCCGCCCGGACCATTGTGAACGCCGCCCGGGACGGGCTGGACTGCGTGTCCATGGAGAATCTCGCCCCGGTGCTGGAGTGGCTGCGCTCCTGAAAAATGAAAAAGCGCCCCCGGATCGGCCTGGACGGCCGCGCCGGGGGCGCTTTTGCATATTTTGTCAGCTCAGACATAGTAGGGATCCGCCGGCCTCTCGCCCAGATCCAGCTGGTGTTTCCGCGCCGCGGAGTGCCGGAGCTTCTGCCGCAGGATCTCCGGATCCCCGGAGCGCAGGGCGGCGCGGTAGGCGTCCAGGTTCTCAGACAGCCGATCCAGCGCGGCGGTCAGGGCCGTGCGGTTCATGGTAAACAGCTGCGTCCACAGATTCACATCCAGATCCGCCACCCGGGTGCAGCCGCGAAACGAGCTGCCCTCAAAGCCCTGGCACTGGAACAGATCCTCGTCGTCGCACACCGCCACGGCGATGATGTGCATCATCTGGCTGGTGTAGGCGATGATGGCGTCGTGCTCCTCCGGCCTGGTTCTCACCACATCCCGGCAGCCGAGGTAGGCCGCGATCCGCTCCAGCAGCGCCACATGCTCCGGCGTGCTGGTCTCCCGGGGCGTGATGATGTAGTGGGCGCCGTGGAACATGTCCACCAGGGCGTGCTCAATGCCGGAGAACTCCGTGCCCGCCATGGGGTGGCTGCCGATGAAGTCCACGCTCTCCGGGAGCACCCGGGAGGCCTCCATCATGGCGCCCTTGATGCCGCACACATCCGTGACCAGGCTGCCGGGCCGGAACTCGTCCCGGTGCTCGGCCATGAAGCGGGCGATATCCTCCGGATCCATGCACAGGAAAGTCACCTCCGCCTGGGCCAGGGCGGCTTTCGCGTCCAGCGTCACCTCGTCCCCCACGCCGTGGGCGGCGGCGTAGTCCGCCGTCTCCTGGCGCCGCACGACGCCCAGAATCCGGTAATCCTCGAAGCCTCTCAGCGCCAGAGCCAGGGAGCCACCGATCAGGCCGAGGCCCACAATGGCAATTTTCCTGTCCATGTTCTCCCGCCTCCCCCTTCTCTGTCCCTAGGCCGTGCGCCCCACGCACTCCGCCAGCCGGGACACCTTGCCCATGAGCGAGTCAAACTGCTCCGGGGTGATGGACTGGGCGCCGTCGCACCAGGCGTGCTCCGGATCGTTGTGCACCTCGATGATCAGGCCGTCCGCGCCGGCGGCCACCGCGGCGAGAGACATCCGCTCCACCATCCACGACTTGCCGCAGGCGTGGGACGGATCCACCACCACCGGCAGGTGGGACTGCTGCTTCACCGCCAGCACCGCGGACAGATCCAGGGTGTTGCGGGTGAAAGTCTCAAAGGTGCGGATCCCGCGCTCGCACAAGATCACATTGTGGTTGCCGCCGGCCATGATATACTCCGCGGCCATGAGCCACTCCTCAATGGTGGCGGACAGCCCCCGCTTGAGCAGAATGGGCTTGTCCGTCCGGCAGCCCAGCTGCTTGAGCAGGTTGAAGTTCTGCATGTTCCGGGCGCCCACCTGGATGACATCCACGCACTCCTGGAACAGGTCGATATACTCCGTGCCCATGATCTCCGTGACGATGGGCAGCCCGGTGGCCTCCCTGGCCTCCTTCAGCAGCTCCAGGCCCTCGCACTCCAGGCCCTGGAACGAGTAGGGGGAGGTTCTGGGCTTGAACGCGCCGCCCCGCAGGGCCGCGGCGCCGGAGCGCTTCACCCGGTCCGCCACAAAGCAGATCTGCTCCTCCGTCTCCACGGAGCACGGGCCGGCGATCACCGCCAGCGCCTGGCCTCCGATCGTTTTTCCGTTGGGCAGCGTGATGACCGTGTTGTCCGGATGGTACTTGCGGTTGGCCAGCTTATAGGGCTCGGACACCCGCATGACGCGATCCACACCGGGCATCTGCTCCAGCTTCTCCTGGTTGATGCCGGACGCGTTTCCCTCCGCGCCCAGAATGGTGGTCTCGCTGCCTTTGGAGACCATGACCCGGACGCCGCCGGCCTCCATCTCCCGAATGGCGTTTTCCAGCTCCCGCTGGGTAAACTGGGGCTTCATTATCACGACCACAGCGGCATCGCCCTCCTCTCAAAGATTCTCGAAGATACTTTAGCGCTTTTAACCGCTAAAGTCAAGTGTTCTTTCAACCGGAGCGCCGCGGGGACACGGCGCTCCGGGTTTGTTCTGTGTGAAGCGCACGCGGCGGTGTTCATGTCCGCCTGGCGATGCTCAGCTGGCTCAGGGTGCGGTCCGTGGTGTAGGGGTTCAGGTACTGGTTGACGATGTCCAGCACCCCCTGGGGATCCAGCCACATGTAGGGGCTGTACCACTCCGCGGGCAGCGTCTCCGTATGGAGGTTCTCCATGTCGAAATAGACGGCCTTGCTGGCGAACCACAGCATGTTCGAGAGGGTCAGATCCGTCTCCACATTGTCCATGATGATGTCCACAAACTCGTTGATCTTCGTCAGGCTGCCCCAGGAGAGGGCTTTCTTCGCCACCGTCGCCAGCACCGCCCGCTGGGTCTCCATCCGGCCCTGGTCGTAGTAGCCGGTTCCGTCGTTGTTGTCCCGGAAGCGGCACACCTCCAGCGCCTGCTGGCCGGTGAGGTGCTGCATCCCCTTCTTGTAGTGGATATGCAGATCCTGCGCCGGGTCGTCGTAGTTCATATTGCAGGGAACCTCGAAATCGATGCCCCCCACCCAGTCGATGATCTGGACGAACGCCTTCACATCCACCTTAATATAGTAGTCCACGGGGATGCCCAGCGTCCTGGCGACCTCCGTGCGCAGCTCCTCCATACCGCCGCTGGCGAACGCCGCGTTGATTTTCTTGTTGCTGCGGTCCACCTCCATCCGGGTGTCCCGGGGGATGGACGCCACGCTGACCGTCTGATCCTTGACATTATAGGTGAGATACATCAGGCTGTCCGTATTCGCCCCCACCTTGTCCTTGCCCACCAGCAGGAAAGTCCAGCACTCCTCTTTGCGCTGATAGGGATCCACCGGCGCCTCGGACGGGTTCAGGGTCTCGGCGGGATCCGCCGTCTGCGTGGGGGCGGGGGAGGCCACGGGGGGTGTGTCCGCCGTGTCCGGCTCGGGCACGAGAATGTTCCAGGCGAGGTAGGCCGCGACAATGACCCCTGCCACAATACCCAGTCCGTAATACAGCCGAACCAGCCATCTCGGCACGCCCGAACTTCTCTGTCTTCTGCTCATACCGCGCACACCCCCGGGGGATTTTCCACGCCTGGCGGACGGCGGCGCCGTGCGCAGGCGAGCTTTAGTATACTGGATGGGACGGGATTCCACAAGGAAAAAAG
>CAYRAG010000018.1:0-21836 GCA_964422185.1 uncultured Oscillospiraceae bacterium | reverse complement strand
CGGCACAGCGGCGAAAGGAGAACCGTCCTATCCCTCCACCAGTTTCTCGCCCACGGTATAGATATCCCCCGCGCCCACGGTGAGGATCAGATCCCCGGGCCGGGCCAGCTCCCTCAGGCGCCGCTCCGTGTCCTCCAGCGTGGCGCAGAACTCCGCGCCGGGAATCTGCTCCGCCACATCCCGGGCGGAGATGCCGATGGTGTTCTGCTCCCGGGCCGCGTAGATCTCCGTGAGGATGGCCAGATCCGCCTTCTTCAGCACCCGGACAAAGTCCGCAAACAGCGCTTTCGTCCGGGAGTAGGTGTGCGGCTGAAACGCGCAGATGATCCGCTCATAGCCCAGGCTCTCCGCGGTGGTGAGCAGGGCGTCCAGCTCGCTGGGGTGGTGGGCGTAGTCGTCGTAGACATCCGCCCCGCGGTACTTCCCCTTGAACTCGAACCGGCGGCCCACCCCGTGGAAGCCGGCCAGCCCCTCCTCCACCGAGGATCCCGTCACGCCCAGCGCGATGGCCGCCGAGGCGGCCGCCAGGGCGTTTTTCACATTGTGGATGCCGGGGACATTCAGTCTGACATGGGCGTACCGCAGGCCGTTCCACATGATGTCAAACTCCGGCAGTCCGTTCTCCCACACGAGGTTGGCGCTGTGGACATCCCCGCCGTCCAGGCCGAAGGTGATCAGCTCCCGGTCGTCCATGTCCACCAGCGCCTCCATGGCGCCCGGGTCGTCCGCGTTGGCGACGACCACGCCGGTGTCCGCCGGCACCAGCTCCGCGAAGCGGCGAAACGATCCCTCGATCTCCTCCAGATCCTTAAAGAAGTCCAGGTGATCCTCCTCCACATTCAGGATCACCGCCACGGTGGGGTAGAAAGACAGGAAAGAGTTGCAGTACTCGCAGGACTCCAGGACAATGGTGTCCCCCTGCCCCACCCGGTAGCCGGAGTGCAGCAGAGGCAGCGTGCCCCCGATCATCACGGTGGGATCCAGGCCGGCGGCCAGGAAGATATGGGTGCACATGGAGGTCGTCGTGGTCTTCCCGTGGGTGCCGGAGATACATACCGCGTTCTGGTAGTCCCGCATGATGGCGCCCCAGGCCTGCGCCCGCTCAAACACCGGGATGCCGGCCGCCCGGGCGGCGGCGATCTCCGGGTTGTCGTCGTGGACGGCGGCCGTGCGGATGACGCACTCTGTCCCCTCCACATTCCCGCTCAGATGCCCGATCCTCACGGGGATCCCCACATCGCGCAGGTGCTGCACCATCTCGCTCTCCCGCATGTCCGAGCCGGTGACCGCCACGCCCGCCCCGTGGAGCACCTCTCCCAGGGGCGCCATGGACACGCCGCCGATCCCCACCAGATGCACCCGTCTGCCGGGCCGGAGATACTCTTTGATATCCTGATTCGCCATGGGGTTTACACACCCTTTTTTTGAGATTATAATACTGTGCGTCCGGGGTCATATGCTTTATCTATTGCCGCTATTATATCCTCTTTTCGCCCCGTTGACAAGGCTAACATTTCCCGCGCCCGGTTCCCGGCGGGCCGTTCCCGCCCGGACACAGGGCGGGGGTGGTCGGGAGAGGGGGCGGCAGTGTGGACTTCAGCCAGATACCGTCCCCGGTTCTGGAGTGCTGCCGCGTCCTGCGCGGCGCCGGCTTTGCCGCCTACCCCGTGGGGGGCGGCGTCCGGGATCTGCTCCTGGGCCGCGTCCCCGCGGACTGGGATGTGTGCACCGCGGCGCGGCCGGAACAGGTGCGCGCCCTGTTCCCGGAGGCCGTGCCCACCGGAGTGCGCCACGGCACGGTCACGCTGCCGGCGCCGGGGGGCGCCATTGAGGTGACCACCTTCCGCTCGGACGGCGCCTACTCAGACGGCCGGCATCCGGACGCGGTGACTTTCGGCGGCACGCTGGAGGAGGATCTGGCCCGGCGGGATTTCACCGTCAACGCCATGGCGCTCTCCCCGGACGGATCGGTCATCGACCCGTTCGGCGGCCGGTCGGATCTGGCCGCGGGCCGGATCCGCTGCGTCGGCGACCCGGACACCCGGTTTCAGGAGGACGCCCTGCGCATGTTCCGGGCGGTGCGCTTCTCCGCCCAGCTGGATTTTACCCTGGATCCCGGTCTCCCCGCGGCTATCCGGCGCAACGCGCCCCGGGCGGCCGCCCTGTCCGCGGAGCGGGTGCGTGCGGAGCTGGAGCACACGCTGCTCACTCCCCGGCCGGAGAGAGCGGCGGACTTCTTCTCCCTGGGCCTCATGGCCAGCCGGGCCGGCGGTCTGCCCGGATCGCTGTCCGGCCTGAACGAACTGCCCTGTGAGAAAATCCCCCGCTGGGCCGGCCTGTGCGCCGCGCTGCGGGAGACCGGCGCCGTTCCCGGCGCCGGGGAGTTCCTGCGCGGCCTCCGGCTGGACGGCAGAACCCTCCGGGCGTGCACGCGGGGCGAGGCGCTCTTTGCGGCCGGTCTTCCCTCCGATCCGCGCACCTGGCGCCACACCCTGGCGCAGTCCGGCGAGGACGCCTGCCGCGCCGCGGCGGCCATGTCCGGCGCGGAGTCCCTGGCGGAGCTGGATCGGCTGCTGGCCGGCCGCCCCTGTGTCTCTGTCCGGGATCTGGCGCTGTCCGGCGGGGAGATCGTCCGTCTGGGCTACCCCGGCGCCCGGGCGGGCCAGGCGCAGAGATTCCTGCTGCGCCGTGTGCTGGACTGCCCGGAGGAGAACACCAGGCAGCGGCTGACCGCCCTGCTCCAGACGGAGTTTCCGTCAAACCGCACAAACGCGGACACCCGCGATTGTGAACAATGACAAATCCCGAAAATTTTCCGATTCGCTGCGATAAAAACAGCGGTTTTGACATTACTCGTATGACAGGAAGTGAATGGCATGCTGATCTTCTCGATTCCGGCGGATGCGGCCGATTCACCGGAACGGAACCAGATACTGGAAGATCTACTCTCCCGCGTCGCGCATGGGGATCAGGATGCGTTCGGGGAACTCTACGAACGCACCCGCGCCGGCGTGTACGCCGTGGCCCTGTCCTATCTCAGGCATCACGCCGAGGCAGAGGATGTGACCCAGAACACCTATATCCGGGTCTGGGACAACATCGAACAGTACACCGCCAGAGGGACTCCGATGGCCTGGATACTGTCCATCACGCGGAATCTCTCCCTGATGGCGCTGCGACAGCGCGGCAGGGAGGACACCATGGATCCTGAGGACTGGGATCACCTCCCGGCCCCCACGCCCGCGGTCACCACGGAGGATCGGGAACTGATCCGCCTGCTTCTGGAGTCTCTGGACGACCAGGAGCGGCAGATTGTGGTTCTCCACACGGCGGCGGGTCTGAAACACAGGGAGATCGCCGAAATGATGGAGCTGCCTTTGTCCACCGTGCTGTCCAAGTACAGCCGTGCCATCAGGCGCCTGAAATGCCAACTGGAAGGAGGAGCTGCAGGTTATGACTGATCACGAGCTGGAACAAGCGCTTTCTGCCGCCATGGAACACTTCGCCCCGAACGATCTGCAAGGCATCCTGGCCCACTGCCAGGCGAAAGGAGGAGCCAACATGACCGACAAGAATGACAAGAACAATGTGAGCAACATTGTGGAAGTAAAAGCAGAAAATCCCGCGCCCCCCAAGAAGAAGAGAAAGCCCTGGATCGGCGGGCTGGTCGCGGCCGTCCTGGTCGTCGCCCTGGTGGGCGGCGGAGGACTGTTCTACCATCAGGCCAACGCCGTAGCCAGTGTGGTCTCCCTTGATGTGAACCCCAGCATTGAACTGAAAGTCAACAAGGATGAGAAAGTGCTCACCTGCACCGCTCTCAATGAGGAGGCCGCCGTGGTTCTGTTCGATATGGACGGCGGCGCGGATCTGGAGGGCACCAAGCTGGATGTGGCGGTCAACGCCATTGTGGGCTCCCTGCTGCGCAACGGCTATCTGGACAAGCTCTCCTCCGCCATCCTCATCTCGGTGGAGGACGGCGACCAGGCCCGGGCGGAGCGCCTGCAGGAGGAACTGGTGGCCGTGGTGGACGGCATCCTCCAGGGTGCCGACAACACCAGCAATGTCTACAGTCAGAATGTGACCGGAGCCACTCCGCTGCCCGCTCTCGCGACCATGCAGGAGGAGCGGAGCATCTCCACCGGCAAGGCCGCCCTGGTGCAGCGTGTCGTGGAGATGAACGGCACCTCCCCGGATGACACCGCCGCCCTCAACGCCATCTCCGCCCTCTCGGTGGAGGAGCTCATCGACCTGCTCCGGGTCAGCGAGACCCGCATTCCCATCGGTATGGACGCCGCGGCCCTTGCCGCGCAGGCTTACGCCGGCACACTTGACGGCACCGCCAATGTGGCGCAGGATGTGGATCCGGAACTGAGTGACGCCCGCGCCCACTATGAGGTGGAGCTGTTCGTCAACGGCCGGGAGTACGACTACCTGGTAGACGCGTTCACCGCCGAGGTCTTCAGCGGCCAGGCGAATGTGCTCGGCGCCGCGCAGAACCCCGCGGACGGCCAGCTGGTGGTCGATCCCACCGCCCCCGCGGAATCCACCGCGCCGGCCGAGTCTCCCGCGCCGGCTGAGTCCACTGCCCCCGCGCAGTCCACGGCCCCCGCCGCCACACCGGCGCCCTCCACCGCACCCTCCACCCCGCCGGCCGCTTCCACCACGCCGAAGCCGTCCGCTTCCGCCACCCCGAAGCCGTCCGCCACGACCACGGACATCGGCGCGGACGCGGCCAAGGCCGCCGCGCTCAAGCACGCGGGCCTCTCCGAGAGCCAGGTCACCTGGCTCAGAGCGGAGCGGGACTGGGACGACGGCAGGCTGGAATATGATGTGGAGTTCTCTTACAACAACACCAAGTACGATTACACCATCAACGCCGCGGACGGATCGGTGCTGAAATACGAGCAGGAAGTCATCCCCGGCGCCGCCGCGCCGTCCACGGCGCCGCAGCCCAGCGCCTCCACCCCTCCGGCGGGCAGCGCTCCCTCCGTCGCCGACATCGGTCTGGACGCCGCCAAGGCCGCCGCGCTCAGCCACGCGGGTCTCTCTGACAGCCAGGTCACCTGGACGAAGACCCAGAGGGACTGGGACGACGGCAGGCTGGAGTACGAACTGGACTTCCTCACCAGCACCACGAAGTACGACTACACCATCGACGCCGCGGACGGCAGCGTGAGATCCTACGAGACAGAGGCCCTGCCCGCCGCGCAGGCGCCCGCCAACCCGCCCGCCTCCAGCGGCTCCGGTTCCGGCGGCTCGGACATCGGCGCGGACGCGGCCAAGGCCGCCGCGCTCAACCACGCCGGCCTGAGCGAGAGCCAGGTCTCCGGCCTGCGGGTGAAGCAGGACTGGGACGACGGCAGGCTGGAGTATGAGATAGAGTTCCGCTACAACGGATATGACTACGAGTACACCATCAGCGGCACCAGCGGTTCCATCCTGGATCACGAGCGGGATCGGGACGACTGACCCTGACATTCTGACATCGCTGTTCTGACAAACAAATCGCAGCGCCCCCGGCTCTGTCCGCGGGGCGCTGCTCTGTTTCCGCCCGGCGCTCTGCCGCGGCTGCCGGGCCGGGTACGGCCGCCACTGGGAAAACCGTTGACAGGATTTGACGCGTCTGCTATACTTTCTGCGGTTAGTTTCAGCTAACTTTTGAGGGTGGGACGGTTTTTCTTTTTGGGGCCTGGTTCGTGTTTGCGAACAGGCAGAGCGGGGTTCCGCGTCCAGACATGGCGGAGCCGGATTATCCTGGATCCCCGCCCGGGGATCCCGTAAGGGGGAGATTGGAAGAATGATGATCAATCGTCGTCTCATCGGCGTGGTGCCGGAGAGCAGAAAGTACATCGCGGCAAATGTCATCCTGCAGTGGTGTTCCCTGGCGGCCAACATTGCCCTGATGACCGCGCTGTCCCTGTTTTTGGAGGCGCTGTTCCGCCATACCGCGGCAACGCGGGAGCTGGCGGCGGTTCTGGCGGTGGCCGGGGTATCCCTGGCGGTCCGGTTTCTCTGCACGGCGGGCGCGTCCCGCATGAGCTACCTGTCCTCAAAGGCGGTCAAGCGGACGCTGCGGGAGAGGATCTACGCCAAACTGCTCCGCCTCGGCCCGTCCTACGATGAGCAGGTCAGGACCTCCGAGGTGGTGCAGGTCTGCGTGGAGGGTGTGGATCAGCTGGAGACCTACTTCGGCTCCTACCTCCCCCAGTTCTTCTACGCCATGCTGGCGCCGCTGACCCTGTTCGTCTATCTGTGCTTCACCAGCGTCCCGGCGGCGGTGGTGCTGCTCATCTGCGTGCCGCTCATCCCGATCTCCATCGCGGCGGTTCAGACCTGGGCGAAAAAGCTGCTCTCGAAATACTGGGGGCAGTACACGGCGCTGGGCGACACTTTCCTGGAGAACCTGCAGGGGCTGACCACCCTCAAAATCTACCAGGCGGACGAGTTTAAGAACCGGGAGATGAACGAGGAGGCCGAGAAGTTCCGCTCCATCACCATGAAAGTGCTGACCATGCAGCTCAACTCCATCACCATCATGGATCTGGTGGCCTACGGCGGCGCGGCGGCGGGCGTGATTCTGGCGGCGACCCAGTACGCCGGCGGCCATGTCACGCTGTCCGGGGCGCTTTTGATTATCCTGCTGGCGGCGGACTTCTTCCTTCCCATGCGCCAGCTGGGCTCGTACTTCCATGTGGCCATGAACGGCATGGCGGCCAGCGACAAGATCTTCGCGCTGCTGGATCTGCCGGAGCCGGAACAGAAAACCCGGCGTGTGCCGGAGGACTGCTCCATCTCCTGCCGGGATCTGCGCTTCTCCTACGGCGGGGATCGCGAGGTTCTCCGCGGCGTCAGTCTGGACTTCCCGAAAGGCGGCTTTACGGCGATTGTGGGGGAGAGCGGCAGCGGAAAATCCACGCTCTCGTCCATCCTGACCGGCCGTCTCCGGAACTACTCCGGCTCAGTGACCGTCGGGGGCGAGGAGATCTCCGAACTGTCCGGGGAGAGCCTGCTTGAAAATTTCACCTGCGTCGGCAGCCAGAGCTACCTGTTCAAGGGCACCGTGCGGGACAACCTGCGCATGGGCCGGCCGGACGCGGACGACGCGGCGCTCTGGTCCGCGCTGGAGCGGGCAAACCTCGCGGACTTCCTGCGGGGGGAGGCCGGGCTGGACACCATGCTCACCGAGCGGGGCGGCAATCTGTCCGGCGGCCAGCGCCAGCGCCTCGCGCTGGCCCGGGCCCTTCTCCACGACAGCCCGGTCTACCTGTTCGATGAGGCGACCAGCAACATCGACATGGAGAGCGAGGCGGATCTCATGCGGGAGATCCGTGCGCTGGCGGAGACGAAGACCGTCATCCTGATCTCCCACCGGCTGGCAAATGTGACGGACGCGGATCAAATCTATGTGCTGGACGGCGGCCGCGTGGCCCAGTCCGGCACACACGAGGAACTGCTGCGGCAGGGCGGCGCGTACGCCGCGCTGTGGAACACCCAGCAGGCGCTGGAGACCTACAAAATGGAGGGGGATGCGGGATGAAAAAGCGGAGCGGACCTGTGGTCATGGCGCGGCTCATCGTCCTGGTGAAGCCGCTCGTGGGTATCATGATCCTGGCGGTGTGCATGGGGCTCATCGGCAATCTGTGCGCGTCGTTTATCACCATCTCCGGCGGCTACGCCCTGTTGAATCTTCTGGGGTTTGACACCCCGCTGTCCCTCGGCTGGATCTTCGCCGCCGTCTGTGTCATGGCGGTTCTGCGCGCCGCCATGCGGTACGCGGAGCAGTCCTGCAACCACGATATCGCGTTCCGGCTGCTGGCCATTATCCGGGACAGGGTGTTCCAGGCGCTGCGGAAACTCTGTCCGGCCAAACTGGAGGGCCGGGACAGGGGCGATCTCATCTCGGTCATCACCTCGGACATCGAGCTGCTGGAGGTGTTCTACGCCCACACCATCTCCCCCATCGCCATCGCGGCGCTGTTTACCGTGGTGCTGTGCCTGTTCATCGGGTCGTACCACTGGATTCTGGGCCTGCTGGCGCTGTGCGCCTACGCGGTGGTCGGCATCGGGATCCCGCTGGCCGTCTCCCGGCTCGGCGGCGACGCCGGGGAACGGTTCCGGAACGGATCCGGCGCCCTGTCCGGCTTCGTGCTGGACAGCCTGCGGGGCCTGTCCGAGACCCTGCAGTACGGCCGGGGCGAGGATCGGCTGCGGGAGATGAATGAGCGCACCGACGCGCTGTCTGCCGACGAGTGGCGCATGAAGCGCGGCGCCGGCCTGAACTCCGCGGTCACGAACACGGTCATTCTGGTCTTTGATCTCGCCATGCTCCTCGTCTCCGCCGGGCTGTACCAGCGCGGCCTGGTGGACTTCGACGGCGTGTTGATCCCCACCATCGCGCTGTTCTCCTCGTTTGGGCCCAGCGTGGCGCTGGCGTCGCTGGGCAGCACCCTGCAGAACACGATCGCCGCCGGAAACCGGGTGCTGGACATTCTGGACGACACCCCGGCGGTGGAGGAAGTCACCGGCAGGCCGGAGGTCGGGTTTACCGGCGCACAGGCGGAGCATGTCACTTTCTCCTACGATCAGCAGGAGGTGCTCTCGGATGTGTCCGCGGAGATCCCCCGGGGCGAGATTGTGGGAATCACCGGGAAGAGCGGCAGCGGGAAGTCCACGCTGTTAAAGCTGTTCATGCGGTTCTGGGATGTGCAGGAGGGCTCCGTCCGGCTGTCCGGCACCGATGTCTCTGAGATCAACACCGGCAATCTGCGCGATCTGGAGAGCTATATGACGCAGGAGACCCACCTGTTCCACGACAGCATCCGCAACAACCTGCGCATCGCCAGGCTGGACGCCACGGATGAGGAGATTGAGGCCGCCTGCCGGAAAGCGTCCGTCCACGACTTCATCCAGTCCCTCCCCCAGGGCTATGACACCCCGGTGGGCGAGCTGGGAGACACCCTCTCCGGCGGCGAGCGGCAGCGGATCGGGCTGGCCCAGGCGTTTTTGCACGACGCGCCGCTGATGCTGCTGGACGAGCCCACCAGCAACCTGGACAGCCTGAATGAGGCGGTCATCCTCAAAGCCCTGAACGAGGCGCGGGAGAACAAAACGGTGGTGCTGGTCTCCCACCGCAAATCCACCATGCGCATCGCAGACCGGGTCTACTCCGTGGAGCGCGGGCGGCTGAGCTGACGCGCGAAGCGGGCCGGATCCCCGGCGGCAGGCGCAAAAAATACCGTGTGCGGAGGCCATTTCGGTCTCCGCACACGGTGTCATTCAGACGCTGATTCCGGGCTCCGGACTTCAGTTGACCGTCCGGGCCACATAGCTGGTATGCAGCAGGTGATGGGCTTTCTCGGAACCGGGCTTGCCCAGATAGCTGTCATACAGCTCCTTGATGTCGGGATTCTCGTGGGACTTGCGGATGGGGTTCTCCTTGTCCAGATTGTACAGCACCCTGGCGCGCTCGGCGCGGATATCCACGAAGTTGCGGATACCGTACGCCACCTGGGGCTGGCCGCCGCCGTTGACGCAGCCGCCCGGGCAGGCCATGATCTCGACGAAGGTGTAGTCCGCCTCGCCGCTCCTGATCTTATCCAGCAGGACACGGGCGTTGGCAAGTCCGGAGGCTACGGCCACCTTGACGGTCAGGCCGCCCACGGTGTAGCTGGCCTCCTTGACGCCGGCCACACCGCGCACCTCGGTGAAGTCCAGGCTGGCCAGAGTCTCGCCGGTGATGGTCTCCACGGCGGTACGCAGCGCGGCTTCCATCACGCCGCCGGTGGCGCCGAAGATGACGGCCGCGCCGGTGCCGGTGCCCAGAGGCGAGTCAAACTCCTCGTCCGGGAGCGCCATGAAGTTGATGTCCGCCTGCTGAATCATGCGGCCCAGCTCGCGGGTGGTGAGGGCGTAGTCCACATCAGGCACGCCGTTGGCCGCCTGATCCGGACGGGTGATCTCAAACTTCTTGGCGGTACAGGGCATGATGGACACCATGACGATATTCCTGGGATCCACGCCCATCTTCTCCGCCCAGTAGCTCTTGGCCACCGCGCCGAACATCTGCTGCGGGGACTTGCAGGTGGACAGATTGGGGATCAGGTCGGGATAGTAGTGCTCGCAGAACTTGACCCAGCCGGGCGAGCAGGAGGTAATCATGGGCAGCACGCCGCCGTTCTGCACCCGCTCCACCAGCTCGTTGGCCTCCTCCATGATGGTCAGGTCGGCGCCGAAGTTGGTGTCGAACACCTTGTCGAAGCCCAGGCGGCGCAGCGCGGCCGCCATCTTGTTCTGCACATCCGTGCCGATGGGCAGCCCGAAGCACTCGCCCAGCGCCGCACGGACGGCGGGCGCCGTCTGCACCAGGACGACCTTCTCGGGGTCGTTGATGGCCGCGAAGACTTCCTTCGTGAAATCTTTCTCCCGCAGGGCGCCCACGGGGCACACCGCGATGCACTGGCCGCAGGAGACGCAGCTGGTCTCCGCCAGAGGCATCTCAAACGGGGAGGCGATGTGGGTGGCGAAGCCGCGCTGGTTCGGGCCGATAACGCCGATGCCCTGGGTCTCTCTGCACACGGCCACGCAGCGGCGGCAGAGGATGCACTTGCTGTTGTCGCGGATCATGTGGGGAGCGGAGTCATCCACCTCGGACGGAGTCATCTCGCCGTCATAGTAGTGGGAGTCATCCACACCGTACTTATGGCACAGCTGCATCAGTTCGCAGTTGCCGCTGCGCACGCAGGACAGGCAGCCTTTCTTGTGGTTGGAAAGCAGCAGCTGCAGGGTCTTCTTCCTGGCCTCAATGACCTTGGGGGTGCTGGTCCAGACTTCCATTCCCTCATTGATGGGATAGACACAGGCGGTGACAAGGGACTTGGCGCCCTTGACCTCAACCATGCAGATGCGGCACGCGCCGATGGCGTTGATCTCCTTCATGTAGCACAGGCTGGGGATGTCGATGCCCGCCAGCTTGGCGGCCTCCATGATGGTAGAGCCGGCGGGAGCGCTGACCTCCCGTCCGTTAATTTTAATGGTGACATTATCCATGGTTCTGGTCTCCCTCCCTTATTTCCTGCTGATGGCGCCGAACTTGCAGGCGTCCATGCAGGCGCCGCACTTCAGGCACTTCTCCTGGTCGATGACATGAGGCTGCTTGACCGTGCCGGAAATGGCCTCTGCCGGGCACTGACGGGCGCACAGGGTGCAGCCGCGGCACTTCTCGGGGTCGATGGTATAGCTGAGCAGCGCCTTGCAGACGCCGGCGGGGCAGCGCTTGTCCACGATATGCGCCACATACTCGTCGCGGAAGTAGCGCAGGGTGGACAGCACGGGGTTGGGCGCCGTCTGGCCCAGGCCGCAGAGAGAGTTCTCCTTGACATGGTAGCAGAGCGCCTCCAGCTTATCCAGATCCTCCAGGCTGCCCTTGCCCTCGGTGATCTTCTCCAGGATCTCCAGCATACGGCGGGTGCCGATCCGGCAGGGAGTACACTTGCCGCAGGACTCGTCCACGGTGAAGCCGAGGAAGAACTTGGCGATATCCACCATGCAGTTGTCCTCGTCCATGATGATCATACCGCCGGAACCCATCATGGAGCCGATGGCAGTCAGGTTGTCGTAGTCGATGGGCACATCCAGGTGCTCCGCGGGAATGCAGCCGCCGGAAGGTCCGCCGGTCTGCGCGGCCTTGAACTTCTTGCCGTTGGGGATGCCGCCGCCGATCTCCTCCACGATGGTGCGCAGGGTGGTGCCCATGGGGATCTCCACCAGACCGGTATTGGTGATCTTGCCGCCCAGGGCGAACACCTTGGTGCCCTTGGACTTCTCCGTGCCCATGGACGCGAACCAGTCCGCGCCCTGCAGGATGATGCGGGGGACATTGGCCCAGGTCTCCACATTGTTCAGGATGGTGGGCTTGCCGAACAGGCCCTTGACCGCGGGGAACGGCGGACGGGGCCGGGGCTCGCCGCGCTTGCCCTCGATGGAGGTCAACAGCGCGGTCTCTTCGCCGCAGACGAACGCGCCGGCGCCCAGACGAACCTCAATGTCGAAGTCAAAGCCGGTGCCGAAGATGTCCTTGCCCAGAAGTCCGTATTCCCGGGCCTGGCTGATGGCGATATTCAGACGCTTTACCGCGATGGGGTACTCGGCGCGGCAGTAGATATAGCCCTGATTGGATCCGATGGCGTAGCCGGCGATGGCCATGGCCTCCAGAACCACATGGGGGTCGCCCTCCAGAACGGAACGGTCCATGAACGCGCCGGGGTCGCCCTCGTCGGCGTTGCAGCAGACATACTTCTCAACCTGGCCCCGGTTGGAGCAGGCGAATTTCCACTTCATTCCGGTGGGGAACCCGGCGCCGCCGCGGCCTCTCAGGCCGGAGTCCAGCAGAACCTGAATGACCTCGTCAGGGGTCATGCTGGTGAGCACTTTGCCCAGCGCCTCGTAGCCGTCCCGTGCGATGTACTCGTCGATGGATTCCGGGTCAATCACACCGCAGTTGCGCAGCGCAATGCGGGTCTGCTTGCTGTAGAACCTGGTTTGATCCAGCGTTTTAACCTGTGTCGTCATGCTCTCGTCCCCCTCTCTCACAGATCCACATCATTCAGGGTGTAGGCAGCCACGGGCTCGCCCTTCACCAGATGCTGCTCCACCACTTCCGCGGCCTTCTCGGGGGTCATCCGGATGTAGGTGACCTTCCCCTGGCCGGGGGCCATCACTTCCACAATGGGCTCGTACTGGCACAGGCCGATGCAGCCGGTCTGAACCACTTCCACATTGCTCAGGCCTTTCTCTTTCACCATTTCGCTCATTTTATTCAGAATCGGACGGGCGCCGCTGGAAATCCCGCAGGTGGCCATACCCACGACCACGCGGGTCAGGTTGGAACCGGCGTCCTGGATGCCGACCCGATCTTTGTACTGGTCGCGGACGCGTTTCAACTCTTCCAAAGTCTTAATGGTCATAATCTGAAGTCCTCCTCATTCACAAATCTGTGGTCCCAGGCGTTACTCATACTTTTTGAGGATCCCGGCGATCCGATCTGTGGTCAGGCGGCCATAGACATCGTCGTTGATCATCATCACGGGTGCCAGGCCGCAGGCGCCGACGCAGCGGACGGCGTCCAGAGAGAACTTGCCGTCGGGGGTGCACTCGCCGCCGTGAATGCCCAGTTCTTTCTGCACCTCATCGAAAATGCTGCCCGCGCCCTTGACATAGCAGGCGGTGCCGAGGCAGACGGAAATCCGATACTTGCCCTTGGGATTCATCGTGAACATGGAGTAGAATGTGGCCACACCGTAGATCTCCTCCAGGGGGTGGCCGGTGGCGTCGGAAATCATGATCTGCACCTCAATGGGCAGATACCCGTAGATCTCCTGGGCTTTCTGCATGATCGGCATCAGAGAGCCTTCCTGGTCTTTCAGATCCTCAATGACCTTCATCAGCTCATCTGCTTGCTCCTGTGTTCCGGCAAACGGAACAGACGACTGTACCTTCAACAAAATCCCTCCTCAAAAGATTACCTGAAAATGACCGCCGGGTTCGCTCCTCCCCGGCCGCTGGAACGCCGCCGTACCGGGTTCCCCAACCGCCCGGTCACCCCGCGCACAGGCGGATAACTTCTTATATTTTAATGGCAACCCGGCGCAATTGCAAGGGGGAAATGTTGCAAACCGGACAGATATTCCCGGCATTTCGATAATTCTTTGTTATTAAAACTACAAACCTCCCTTATCCATGCAGAGAGCCGATAAAGACTATCCGCCAGGCGAATTGCGCGGCAGGCGCGGATCCCGGCTGACCGGGCCTGAGCGCAAACAGACAGCCCGGGGGACGCACGCCGATCCGGCGCCCGTCCCCCGGGCTGTCCTGTAAATGATGGAATTCTGAGCATCTCCGGTGCCCGCGGGGAGGATCCCTCCGGGAATCCACGCTAATAGACAAACCCCCGGCCCGGCTCCTGAAACTGCCGCACCCGGTGGTTGTAGGCGTCCACCGCGGCCTCCTCAAAGGCGAGTTCCGGCTCCGCGACCCCCATGAGCCGCAGCAGATACTTCGCGAAAGGCGGATTCAGCACCGCCACAGGCCCGATGACATAGGTGGCCATGAGATTGTTCCGGCGCACGCCCTCCGGAACGACATCGGGATTCAGGCCCGCCCCGCGGACTGTCGTGAACAGGCCGCCGCCGGCCTCGCCGTAGGAGTGGCTGAACTGGCTCTTGAAGCCGACAATGTCCATGTCGTCCAGCTTCCCGAGGTACAGCGAGTTGTACCGCTGCTCCATGTTCCGCCTGGCGTGAATGGGAAACAGCCCCAGCATCTCCTCGCGATCGCCGTCCCCGGTTTCGAGGTACGATCCGAGGATCTCCAGGGCATTTCCGGTGAACAGCGTGACGCCGCCCGCCGCTGTGCGGTTTTCGAGCTCCTGCGCATAGGGCGCCAGCGCGTCCCGGGCGATGGACTGGCCCCGCTCGGTCGTTCCGCACATGCACACCAGGGCGATGTCCTCCGTCGTGAATTTCGGCCTCTCGCTCAGCGAGGTGCAGACCAGCTCAGCGGCGCAGGAGCGCGCCAGGTACTTCGGATTGGCGAGATCCCCGTACAGATTGCAGATCTCGGGATACAGGATCTCTATCTTCATGAGGCCGCCTCCTCCGCACGCTGCTCCGCCCTGTGGAGAATCTGGTCGGATCTGTCCAGAGAGTCCGTGCCGTACAGGAAATACACCCGGCTGCCCCGCTCCAGGCGCAGCAGCTCCACGGCGGCGAACTCATCCTCCTCGCAGCTGATCCGATCCTCCGGCACCCCGGCCAGCAGCAGCCTGAGCCGGTAGTCCCTGGCTCTGGGGCCCGCGGCGACGACATGCGTGATGTCCTCCCTGGCCAGGAACTCGAAATCGCAGTCGTAAAGCCAGGTGATGTTCTCAGACCAGTGCTTCTCATCCGAGAGGCAGTTCATCATGAGAAACAGCTCCTTGCGGCCCTCCTGGTGGGAGATATAGTCGAACGCCCGCGAGCAGGCCAGGGCATTCTTGTCTTTCGCCATCTGCATGACGAATGTCACGCCGCCCGCCGTCTCCTCCCTGTGCCGGCTCTCCACGATATTCGTATCGTTCATGTGCCGTGCGATCTCCTCGTGGGTCATCCCCAGCTCCCGAAGCGCCGCGGCGGCGGCCACCATGTTGTAGATGTTGAACACGGCGTCCGAGAGCAGGCGGTAGGACTGGGCGCCGCCCCTGTCCGCGATGGTCATCGTCATCGCGTTCAGATCCACATCTCTCCCCTCATAGTCGTACTCCGGCGCCCGGAAGCCGCATTCGGGGCAGTACGCCTTGCCGATGTGGTGGTAGCGGAGATATTCGTATTGGAGACCGGCACCGCACTGAGGACAGATCCGGCTGTCATTGATAAGGTTCACGCACTGCGTGACATCCGTCTCCATCCGCCGGATTCCAAAATACACTCTCGGGTTGTCCGGCGCCACCGAAGACGCGATGAGGTCGTCCGCGTTCAGGATGAGCTTCGCGTCCGGGGGGATGCTGGCGGTGAGGAAGTCGGCGATGTAGTGCGGGTGCGCGTTGCGCATGATGGAGTCCCGGAACAGGTTTGTGACGACGATAAAGGACGGCTTCAGCCAGGGGTAGATGCGCTTTGCCGATCGCTCGTCCACCTCCAGAACAGCGGTGCGGTACTGCGGGCGGTTCAGGAAATTCACCCCGCTCAGGAGACTGGTGGCGACGCCGTAGATGATGTTCGACCCGTAGCGGTTGTGGAGCACTTTCTCCCCGCTTCTCTCGAGCACATCGCAGATCAGGTTGCTCACCGTCGTCTTGCCGTTTGTCCCCGTCACACAGAGAATCTTCTCCGGTTTGTTCACATACTTCAGAAAGTCCGGGCAGATTCTAACCGCCAGTTTCCCGGGAAAATTGGTTCCGTGGTGCTTTGTGATTTTCAGGATCGGTCTGGACAGCTTCGCCGCCCACAGCGCGGCGTAGAATCTCAGTTTCCCCAGTATTCCATTTCCCATCCGAAGATCCCCTCTCAGGGCTTCCCGCACGGCGCGAAAAGCCAGGGAGTACCGGCCATTCCCGCCCGCGGGTCGGGCTTCCCGGCCATACTCTCTCAAAAAGTAACTTTCCGGCACACAGCGGAACCAGGAAAAGTTTTTGGCATAATAGCATATTTCGCCCGTCTGCGCAAGGCCTTTTGGTTTTTCTCACAAATTTTTGGCAGATCCGCGGCAATATCACATCGCATATCACAGCCTTTCCAAAAATACACCACATGGCGGGGATCACAGAATGCGGCTTGTCATCCATACCGATCATGGGATATAATGGGAAGCGGAAGCCGCGCCCCTGGCGATACCGCGACGGGAAAGGAGACACGCCGTGATGGAGCAGAAAAAGAGACTGCCTGTGGGAATCGATGATTTTCAACAGATCCGCACGCAGGGTTACTATTATGTGGACAAGACCGGGCTCATAAGGCACCTGCTTGTACATCGGCCGGAAGTGACCCTGTTCGCCCGCCCCCGCCACTTCGGCAGTTCCCTGAACATGAGCATGCTGGCGCACTTCTTCTCGATGGACGGGGATAAGTCGATCTTTGACGGGCTGGAGATTGCGCAGGAGAAAGAGCTGTGCGAAAAATACATGGGGAAGTACCCGGTGATCCATCTCAACATGAGCGGGATTGGCGGCGAGACCTATGAGGAGGCGTTCCGGAACGCGGCAGATTTGATCGTCTCCGCCGCGGGAGAGTTCCGGTTTCTCCTCGACAGTGAAAATCTGACGGAGTACGATAAAAGAGACTATAGGGCCCTACTGGACAGGCACATGGATTCAGCTACGCTGATAGCGGGTCTGAAGGATCTTACCTGGCTTCTGGAACGGCACTTCGGCAAAAGGGTGATCGTCCTGCTGGACGGGTATGACGCCCCGCTGGAAGAGGCGGTCATCCACGGATACCACGGGGAGATGATGTCCAAGATCGCGGGGATGCTCAGCGCCGTGCTGAAGACGAACACCAGTCTGGAATTCGGCGTGCTGACCGGCAGCCTGCGGTTCATTCAGGAGAGCTACTTCTCGGGCGGACTGAACAACTGGATGGTTCGGAATATCACAGACTGGAGCTCCAGCGGCTACTTCGGGTTTACGGAGGAAGAGGTAAAGAGCCTGTTCTCGTACTATGGCTGTCCGGATCGCCGGGATACGGCATGGAGATGGTACGGCGGGTATCAGTATGGCAATTCCGAGGTCTCCTGCCCCCGGGATGTGATACGCTACTGCAGCGATCTTCTGGACGACCCGGACGCGCAGCCGCGCAATGACTGGCTGGGCGAAAGCGGCGGCAGCAGGGAAATCCGGCGCCTTGCGGGGGCAGAGGTATGGGCGGTAAGAGGCAGGCTGAAAAGCCTGATGGCGGGAGAGACCGCCAGAGTGGAGTTCCACGAGGCGCTCACCTGTACGGATCTGTCCGAGGGGAAGCGTGACTGGAGCGTGGTTCTCGCCCACGGGTATCTGACCCCGTGCGGCAGGGAGGACAGCCAGGGCATGCCGGCGGCAATCCCCAATCAGGCGATGCGGGAAGTGTTCACGGCGCAGATCCGGGCATGCTTTGAGGCGCAGGTGCGTGCGGATCCGGACACCCTGAACCGGTTCTACGAGGCGCTGCGCTCAGGCGACGCGGATGAGGTGGAGGAACTCTTTCAGGACTGTCTGTATGAGGGCGTCCTCATCCCCGGCGCCGCGCCGGATCAACTGAGGGAGAACTTCTATGGCAGGCTGCTCACGGTTCTGAACGCGGACGGCCGCTGGCGCGTGAAAGCCGGCCGCGAGAGCGGGGACGGATACGCGGTCATCCTCGCGGTGTCCAAAGACGAGCCCATCGGGATTGTCATCGGGATGAAATACGCGCAGGACGGCGATCTGGAACAGGCCTGCCGGGACGCGCTCTCGCAGGGGGAACGCCTCCCGCCCGCGGACGCGTTCCAGGGTGACGGGGTGGAAACCGTGCTGTACTACGGCATCGGGTGCTGTAAGAATCGCTGCAAAGTCATGCCGGGGTATGACGCGTGATATACAGGGATAACCGGGGATCCGCTTCCGCACGGATCCCCGGTTTTCGTGCGATGCAAAAAAAGTCTTGCATTTCGCCGCGGGGTGTGGTAACATCGTTTGCGTGTCTGCCCCCGGGCAGCTGAGATTGAGAACACCGCCTCCCTCCGGGGCGTTGAAAGGATCGAATAATATGGATACTGTCAAGCTTGTACTGACCATCATCCAGGTGATTGGCGCCCTGTTCCTGATTGCGGTGGTGCTGCTTCAGTCCGGCAAGAGCGCCGGCCTGTCCGGCGCGATCGCGGGCGGCGCGGATACTTTCCTGTCCAAGAACAAGGCAAAGGGTGTGGACGCGAAGCTGGCGAAGATGACCAAGTGGGTGGCCATCGGCTTCATGGTGCTGACCCTGATTATCTGCCTGCTGTGACTATGGCCTGAAAAAGGGAAGCGCGATGCGCTTCTCTTTTTTTGCGCCCGGTGCGCCTCGGCATACAATATCTATGGATGTGCGGGGGTTCCCGGCGCAACATCTTCGGTGTTTGGCAAAGTGCACAAATTCCGGCCGAAAACTTTGGCAGAAACAGAGAAAATAATCCTTGACTTATCCCCTCTTCCGTATTAGGATAGTTGGGCGCCTGTCCTGGGCGCAGTCTGCGATGAGGCGGGAGATTGCGGCGCAGCGCCGGTAACTTCCGCGGAGTATGTCCGTCAGATCGGGCGGCTGAGAGAGATCTGCACTGGCGTATATCGCCGTGCGGAGGAGACCGGCCGGCGTCTGCCCTGCCGGTTTTTCTTCCTGCGCGGAATGATACGCACGGTTAAGCGTACAGATTATTTTCTCACCGTACGAAGCGCGACAGAGTCCACCTGCAAGTCTACTTCGTATAAGGAGGAAACACAAAACATGGCACAACAGAAAGACATGATCCGCATCCGTCTGAAAGCTTACGACCACCAGCTGATCGACCAGAGCGCAGAGAAGATCGTGGAGACCGCCAGGCGCACCGGCGCCACCGTCTCCGGCCCGATCCCCCTGCCCACGAAGAAAGAGGTCGTCACCATTCTGCGCGCCGTCCATAAATATAAGGACAGCCGCGAGCAGTTTGAGCGCCGCACCCACAAGCGGCTGATTGATGTCATCAAGCCGTCCCCCAAGACCGTGGAGGCTCTGATGAACCTGGAGCTTCCCGCCGGCGTGGAGATTGAGATCAAGCTCTGATTCGGATGGGATCGGCGCGCCGGAGGGCGCGCGACTGAATTTGTATGTACCCGTCATCCGCCGCGTTTTGAGGCGGAGGGGTCATGTCGCTGGAGCAATGTCCGACGGGGGCAACTCCACCGACCAATAACCTGACTAGGAGGAAACCGCATATGGAAAAGGCAATCATCGGCAAAAAGCTGGGCATGAGCCAGGTCTTCGATGATGCGGGCCGCGTGATCCCGGTTACCGTGATCCAGGCCGGCCCCTGCACCGTGGTGCAGAAGAAGACGGAGGAGAAAGACGGCTACACCGCCGTCCAGCTCGGCTTTGGCGACACGGAGGAGCGCAGGCTCACAAAGCCGGAGGCCGGCCACCTGAAAAAGGCCGGCGTCGGCATGAAGAAAGTGCTCCGGGAATTCCGGCTGGACAACTGCGACGAACTGAATGTGGGCGACGAGATCACCGCCACGACCTTTGCCCCCGGCGACAGAGTGGATGTCACCGGCGTGAGCAAGGGCAAGGGGTACGCCGGCGTGGTCAAGCGCTACAACGCGGGACGCACGCCCACCAGCCACGGCGGCGGCCCGGTTCACCGCCACGCCGGCTCCATGGGGCCCACCAGCTCTCCCTCCCGCATCTTCAAGGGAAAGATTGGCGCCGGCCACATGGGTGTCGACCAGGTCACCGTTCTGAATCTGGATGTGATCCAGGTGGACGAGGAACTGGGCGTCATCGCGGTCCGGGGCGCTGTTCCCGGCCCGAAGGGCGGCATCGTGACGCTGCGCAGCTCTGTCATCAATGTGAAGGAGAAGGGCGCCGGCGCCGCCATCAGCGTCAACCCGCAGAAGGCCTCCGCCCGTGTCAATCCCCAGAAGGCTTCCGCCCGGAACCGCTGAGAGAAGGAGAGTGTAGAACATGCCAAAAGCAAATGTGGTTAATATGGCCGGCGAACAGGTCGGCGAGATCGAGCTCTCCGAGGGCATCTTCGGGATCGAACCCAATGTGGCGGTGGTCCACGAGGCGGTTCAGGCGCACCTGGCCAACTGCCGCCAGGGCACCCAGTCCACGCTGACCCGCGCCGAGGTCTCCGGCGGCGGCATCAAACCCTGGCGCCAGAAAGGCACCGGCCGCGCCCGCCAGGGCTCGACCCGGGCGCCCCAGTGGACGCACGGCGGCGTCGTGTTCGCCCCCAAGCCCAGGGACTACAGCAAGTCCATGAACAGGAAAGCCCGCCGCCTGGCTCTGAAGTCCGCTCTGTCCGCGAAAGCGGCCGAGGGCGCCATCACCGTGGTGGACGGCCTGGGCGTGGACGAGATTAAGACAAAGACCATGCAGACCCTGCTGGACGCCGTGAACGCGACGAAAGCCATGGTGATTACCGCCGGCGTGGACGAGAAAGTCTACAAGTCCACCAGGAATATCCCCGGCATGATCACCACCCCCGCAAACCTGATTAATGTGTATGACATCACAAACGCCAGGCAGCTGGTGATTGACAAGGCAGCTCTGGCCGTCATCGAGGAGGTGTTCGCGTAATGGCTGACAAGACCTATGACATTATTCTGCGCCCCATCGTGACGGAGAAGTCCACGAACCAGTCCAATTTCAAGTGCTACACTTTCGAGGTGGCCAGGGACGCCAACAAGATTGAGATCGCCGAAGCCGTGGAGTCCATCTTCGGCGTGAAAGTCGCCAAGGTCAACACCATCAACATGATGGGCAAGCGGAAGCGCCAGGGTGTGCAGCCCATGGGCCGGCGCAGGAACTGGAAGAAGGCCATGGTCACTCTGACCCCCGATTCCAAGAACATCGAGATCTTCGAGAACATGGTGTAAGGAGGAGAATCAGAAATGGCCATTAAAACCTATAAGCCCACGACCCCCTCCCGCCGCCACATGAGTGTGTCCGCGTTTGAGGAGATCGATAAGAACGCGAAGCCGGAGCGCAGCCTGCTGGTTCCGCTGAAAAAGCACGCCGGCCGCAACAGCTACGGCCGCATCACTGTCCGCCACCACGGCGGCGGCAATAAGAAGAAGTACCGCGTCGTCGACTTCAAGCGCGACAAGGCGGGCAACGCCACTGTCATCAATCTGCAGTACGACCCCAACCGCTCCGCCAACATCGCCCTCGTCCAGTACGAGGACGGCGAGAAGCGCTACATCCTGGCGCCCCTCGGCCTGAAGGCGGGCGACAGCGTCACCTCCGACTCCGGCGCCGACATTCTGCCCGGCAACTGCCTGCCCATCTCCGAGATTCCCGTGGGCGAGATGATCCACTGCGTGGAGCTGTACCCCGGCAAGGGCGCGCAGCTGGTGCGTGCGGCGGGCACCTCCGCCCAGCTGATGGCCAAGGAGAACGGCATGGCGCAGGTGCGCCTCCCCTCCGGCGAGGTCCGGCTCATCCGCGAGGACTGCAGGGCGACCGTCGGCGTGGTCGGCAACTCCGACTGGGCGAACATCCACATCGGCAAGGCCGGCCGGAAACGCCACATGGGCTGGCGTCCCACGGTCCGCGGCTCCGTGATGAACCCCAACGACCACCCCCACGGCGGCGGCGAGGGCAAGAGCCCGGTCGGCC
>CAYRAG010000017.1:0-35567 GCA_964422185.1 uncultured Oscillospiraceae bacterium | reverse complement strand
ACGCCGCCAGCGTTCATCCTGAGCCAGGATCAAACTCTCAATAAAATGGTATCCATACAGCTTGCGCTGCATAAATCACTTTATCGAAGCTTCCTCAGCTTCAAAGAAAATTGACAGTCACCCTCAGATCCCATCTCTGAAATCCTTGGACAACTATCGATAGTGTCCTTTTCTGGTGCTTCGTGTTCTCTGCATTGTTTAATTTACAAGGTGCACGCCCGCTGCCCGTGCGGGGATCTCTTCGTTCCGCGTCGCGTCTGTCCGGTCTGGGAGCCAGGGTTCCGCCGCCCTCATTCAGGACGCTTCTGTACCGCGCAACTCTGTTATTGTAATATGGCTTCCGGCTCCTGTCAAGACCTTTTTTTCATTTTGCCCGAAATTTTTTCGGGTGAAAATCGGGCCATCCCGGAGCGCCCGCTCAATATACCAGACGCCCCCCGGCCTTGTCAACACCCTTTTTGCGGAATTTTTCATTTTGGGCTTTCTGCCCAAAAATCAAAGTGTTTTTCCCTCGCGGGCAATGCATGTTTTCCTTGTGCGCCACAGGAAGACTATGGTATAATGTGACTGTGAGACCGCGCTTTCGTTCCCGGCTTCGCCGCCGCGCCCGCCCGGCGGGCGGCAAAGCGCCGTAAAATGCAGCCGCTCAGGCCTCAGGAGGTCCTATCCATGCCCATCCGTATTCCTGACTCCCTCCCCGCCACCGCCGTCCTGGAGAGCGAGAACATCTTTGTCATGACGGAGTACCGCGCCCTGCACCAGGATATCCGGCCCCTGAATATGGTCATTCTGAATCTGATGCCCACGAAAATTGTCACCGAGACCCAGCTGCTGCGCAAACTCTCCAACACGCCGCTTCAGATCAGGGTGGAGCTTCTTCGCATCTCCAGCCACATCTCCAAGAATACGGACGAGAACCATCTGGAGTCGTTTTATACCACCTTCGACCGCATCCGCCGCAACAACTACGACGGCATGATCATCACCGGCGCCCCGGTGGAGAATCTGGACTTCTCGGATGTGGACTACTGGGACGAGCTGTGCGATATCATGGACTGGACCCGCACCCATGTCCACTCCACGCTGCACATCTGCTGGGGCGCGCAGGCCGCGCTGTTCTTCCACTACCATATTGAAAAGCGCACGCTGCCGAAGAAAATCTCCGGCATCTTCACCCACACCGCCCTCAAGCCCAACTCCCCGCTGTTCCGCGGTCTGGACGACCAGTTTCTGGTGCCCCACTCCCGCTACACGGAGATCCTGGCGGAGGACATCCGGAAAGTGCCCGAGCTGGAGCTTCTGGCCGTGTCGGAGGAGGCCGGGGTGTTCGCGGTCAAGAGCCGGGACAACCGCCGCTTCTTCTTCATGGGCCATCCGGAGTACGACCCGGAGACGCTGGCGCTGGAGTACCAGCGGGATTTGGAGAAAGGGGTGGACATCGGGGTGCCCAGGCACTACTTCCCGGACGACGACCCCACCCGGGCCCCGGTCATGCGGTGGCGCTCCACCGGCCAGCTCCTCTATAACAACTGGCTGAACTACTATGTGTACCAGACCACGCCCTACGATCTGGAGGCGCTGTAGCCCCAGAGCCGTTTTTCCGGCATCCGCCGGGTATCCGTACCGGATACCCGGCGTTTCTGATCCCCCGCCGGGAGGCGGCGGGATTCCGGCAGATCGAAACGACAGAGGCGGGAGAGAAAATCCCGCCCCTGTCCTGTTTCGTCACGGCCTGCCCGTGAGATGGCAGAGATAGTCCACCGCCTCGAACACCAGGCCGTCGCAGAACGGCTTCTTCTCCCTGTCCGCGCTCTTGTCTTTCTCCAGCAGGTCGTTGCAGTCCAGACTACCCGCGGCGGCGTGGTTCTGCTCAAACTGCCGGAGAAACGCCATGCTCTCCTCCTCGCCGTACCCCAGCGCGCCCAGGGTCATCAGCGCGCCGGTCACCGCGCCGCAGGCGGAGCCCACGCGCATCCCCGCGCCCATGTTGGCGCCGAGGCGGAACGCCTCCTCCTCCGTCAGCCCCATGTCCTCCGCAAAGGTCATCAGCACGGACTGGCAGCAGTTGTGGTGGCGATCCAGATCTTTGCGCAGCTCCTCCGCGCGCTCCCTGTGATTCATCTCTCATCCGCTCCTTTTCTCCTGGATTTTTCACCGGATCTGTCGTCCGGGAACTTCAGATTCTGAACGGCCGCTTTTTCCGCAGGCCTCCTCCGGGCGCCCCTCAGTTGAAGATATCCGGGCTGTCTGAGAACAGGGAGCGCACCCGGGCAAGCACCGGCGCGTGTTCCGGCGCGGCCAGTTCCGGGTCGGCGGCCAGCAGATCGCGGGCCGCGCTCTGGGCCTCCTGCAGCACCCGGATGTCTCTTGCCAGATCCGCCACCCGCAGCCGGGGAAGACCGTGCTGCCGGGAGCCGAAAAAGTCGCCGGGGCCCCGCAGATTCAGATCCGCCTCCGCGATCTGAAAGCCGTCCGTGGTGCGTTTAAACACCCGCAGGCGCTCCAGCGTGGCGGGGCTGCGGTTCCCGGTGAGCAGGACGCAGAACGACTGGTGCTTCCCTCTGCCCACCCGGCCGCGCAGCTGGTGGAGCTGGGACAGCCCGAACGACTCCGCGTTCTCAATGACAATGAGGGACGCGTTGGGCACATCCACGCCCACCTCAATCACGGTGGTGGAGACCAGCACATCCGTCTCGCCCCGGGCGAACGCCGCCATGGCCGCCTCTTTCTCTTTCGGCTTCATCTTTCCGTGGACGAACGCCACCCGCAGATCCGGGAACACCTGGCTTTGCAGCTGCGCGGCGTAGCGGGTGACCGCCTTTCTGTCCCTGCCCGCCTCCCCGCCGCCGGCGGTGCCGGCGGTGTCCTCCACCGCGGGGCAGACAATATAGACCTGATGGCCCTCCTGTACCTGTTTGCGCACGAACTGGTACATCCGCTCCCGCTTGTCCTCGCCGATGAGATAGGTCTGCACCGGCAGCCGGCCCGGCGGCAGCTCATCGATCACGGACACCTCCAGTTCGCCGTACACAATGAGCGCCAGGGTGCGGGGAATGGGCGTGGCGGACATGACCAGCACATGGGCGCACCGGCTCCCGTCCCCGGCCTTTCCGGCCAGTCTGGCGCGCTGCTCCACGCCGAAGCGGTGCTGCTCGTCCGCGATGACCAGGCCCAGCTGATGGAACGACACGCCCTCGGACAGCAGCGCCTGGGTTCCGATGACCACATCGTACTCGTGGCTGGCGACGGCCTGGTGCATCTTCCGCTTCTCCGCGGCGGTCAGGGAGCCGGTGAGCAGGGCCAGGCGCACGCCGTCCCCGGCCAGCAGCGCGCACAGGGAGCGGTAGTGCTGCTCCGCCAGCAGCTCCGTGGGCACCATCATGGCGGTCTGCCAGCCCGCTTTCGCGCACAGCCAGGCGGCGTAGCCCGCCACGGCGGTCTTGCCGGAGCCCACATCCCCCTGAATCAGGCGGTTCATGGGGCGGCCGGACGCGAGATCCGTCTGCACCTCCCCCATGACCCGGCGCTGGGCGGCCGTCAGGGGAAACGGCAGCAGCTTCTGAAATTCGTCCGCGCCCCCGCCCCGCAGCACCGGCGCGGTTCCCTGGCCCCGGCCGCGGCGCAGCATCTCCAGACCGGCGGTCAGATAGAAGAGCTCCTCGAACACCAGCCGCCGCCGGGCGGCCTCCAGCGCCTCAAAGCTGTCCGGAAAATGGATCGCCCGGCAGGCGAACCTGGCCGTCTCCAGGCGGTGCGCCAGACGCACGGATTCCGGGAGCGTCTCCGCCACCGTGTCCGCGCAGCTGTCCACCGCCCGGCGCACCAGGCCTGCCAGCAGGTGGTTCGTGATCCCCGCCGTCAGGGGATAGACCGGCAGGATGCAGCCGGTGTCCGCCTGCCTGTCCGCTCTCTCCCACACGGGGCTGGTCATCCGCCGGCGGGCGCCGTAGCCCTCTGCGGTGCCGAAGAGAATGATCTCCTCCCCGGTGTGCAGGGTGTCTTTCAGGTAGCGCTGGTTGAAGAAAGTGACATCCACCGTCCCGGTGTCGTCCGCCGCCCGAACCTTCACCAGCTCCAGGCCGTCCCGCACGCGGGACACCCGGACGGGCTCGGACACCATGGCCCGGATGCAGACCGGGGAATCTCCGGGAGCCTCCCGGATCGTGCTCACCCGGGTGCGATCCTCATAGCTGCGGGGGTAGTACTCCAGCAGATCCCCCGCCGTGCGCAGGCCCAGTTTCGCCAGGGCTTTCGCTCTGGCCGGCCCGACGCCGGGAAACTGCTCCAGCGCCGTATCCGGTCTGATCTCCTCCAAGCCGCCCCGCCCCTTTCTCCCCGCGCTGACCGTGCGGTTCCGCCTCCTATCATACCATGAATTTCCGCTTTGTGCACCCCCTTTGCCGCCTCGCAGGCGTCTCCCCGTTTTTCCGGTTCCCGGAAAAAGTCATTGCAATATTCCGGGAGAATGGTTATAATTTCCGTTGTGATCAGAGCCCCTGTGCAACCATTTTCGATTTTTGTGAAGTTTCATTTTCGGAGGAAGGAAGAATCAGCATGGCAGTCATGGAATTCAACAAAGTCCTGGTGGCCAACCGCGGCGAGATCGCCATCCGTGTGTTCCGGGCCTGTTATGACCTCGGCCTGCATACCGTGGCAATCTACTCCAACGAGGACACCAACAGCCTCTTCCGCACCAGGGCGGACGAGGCGTACCTCATCGGGGAAAACAAGAGTCCCCTCGGCGCGTATCTCGACATCCCGTCCATCATCGACCTTGCGAAACGGCGCGGCGTGGACGCCATCCATCCCGGCTACGGCTTCCTCTCTGAGAACGCCGACTTCGCCCGCGCCTGCGAGCAGAACGGCATCAAGTTCATCGGGCCGAAGTCCGAGGTGCTGGCCCAGATGGGCGACAAGCTGGCCGCGAAAGCGACGGCCATCGCCTGCGGCGTCCCCATTATCCCCGGCTCCACCACGCCGCTGAAAGACGCGGACGAGGCGGTGGAAAAGGCCGTCAGCTACGGCTTCCCCATCATCCTGAAAGCCGCCGCCGGCGGCGGCGGACGCGGCATGCGCCGCTGCGACAACGAGGAGGATGTCCGCCGGGAGTTCCAGCTGGTGAAGAACGAGGCCAAGAAGGCGTTCGGCAACGACGACATCTTCATCGAGAAGTTCCTGGTGGAGCCCAAGCACATCGAGGTCCAGATCCTGGCGGACGAGCACGGCAATGTCATGCATCTGGGCGAGCGCGACTGCTCGCTCCAGCGCCGCTACCAGAAAGTCGTGGAGTACGCCCCCGCGTGGTCCGTGCCGAAAGAGACCGTGGAGGCGCTGCGTGCGGACGCCGTGAAGATCGCCAGGTATGTCAACTACACAAACGCGGGCACCGTGGAGTTCCTGGTGGACAAGCAGTCCGGCCAGCACTACTTCATTGAGATGAACCCCCGCATCCAGGTGGAGCACACCGTCACCGAGATGATCACCGGCATCGACCTGGTTCGGGCCCAGATCCTCATCGCGGAGGGCCATCCCCTCTCCCACCCGGAGATCGGCATGAGCAAACAGGAGGATCTCAACATCCGGGGCTACGCCATCCAGTGCCGTGTCACCACGGAGGATCCCACGAACAACTTCGCCCCGGACACCGGCAAGATCACCGCCTACCGCACCGGCGGCGGCTTCGGCGTCCGTCTGGACGGCGGCAACGCCTCCACCGGCACCGTCATCTCCCCCTACTACGACTCCCTGCTGGTCAAGGTGACCACGCTGGACAGCACCTTTGAGGGCGTGTGCAAGAAAGCGCTGCGGGCCATCAACGAGGTGCACATCCGCGGCGTCAAGACGAACATCCCGTTCATCACCAACATCCTCAACCATCCCCAGTTCCAGGCCGGCAAGTGCCACACGAAGTTCATCGACGACACGCCGGAGCTGTTCGAGATCCGCGGCAGCCGCGACCGCGCCACCCGCGTGCTGCGCTACATCGCCAACATCCAGGTGAGCAACCCGGACGCCGAGCGCAAGCAGTACGACGCGCCCCGGTTCCCCACGCCCAAGGGCAAGCCGCTCCACGGCCTGAAAGAGCTGCTGGATTCCAAGGGCCCGGAGGCCGTGAAGCAGTGGGTGCTGGATCAGAAGAAGCTGCTCATCACGGACACCACCATGCGCGACGCCCATCAGTCGCTGCTGTCCACCCGGATGCGCACCCGCGACATGGTCAAGGCCGCGGACGGCATCGCCGAGATCCTGGCCGACTGCTTCTCCCTGGAGATGTGGGGCGGCGCCACCTTTGATGTGGCGTTCCGGTTCCTCCACGAGTCCCCCTGGGAGCGCCTGATCCGCCTGCGCGAGCTCATCCCCAACATCCCGTTCCAGATGCTGCTGCGCGGCGCCAATGCCGTGGGCTACACGAACTACCCGGACAACCTGATCCGTGCGTTTGTGCAGCAGTCCGCGAAGGACGGCATCGATGTGTTCCGCATCTTCGACTCCCTGAACTGGATCCCCGGCATGGAGATCGCCATGGACGAGGTGCTCAAGCAGGATAAGATCTGCGAGGCCACCATCTGCTACACCGGCGACATCCTGGATCCCAAGCGGGACAAGTATACGCTCAAGTACTATGTGGATCTGGCCAAGGAGCTGGAGAAGCGCGGCGCCCATATCCTGGCCATCAAGGATATGTCCGGCCTGCTCAAGCCGTACGCGGCGAAGAAGCTGGTCTCCACCCTCAAGCAGGAGGTCGGGCTGCCCATCCACCTGCACACCCACGACACCACCGCCAACCAGGTCGCCACGCTGCTCATGGCGTCGGAGGCCGGTGTGGACATCGTGGACTGCGCCACCGCGTCCCTGTCCTCCCTCACCTCCCAGCCGTCCCTCAACGCCGTCGTCGCCGCCCTCCAGGGCCAGGAGCGCGACACCGGCCTGGATCTGCAGGAGCTGCAGCGTCTGGACAACTACTGGGCGGATGTGCGTCTGCGCTACGCCGACTTTGACGAGGGTCTGAAGAGCCCCACCACGGACATCTACCGCTACGAGATCCCCGGCGGCCAGTACACGAACCTCTATCCGCAGGTCGTGTCCCTGGGCCTCGGCCCCCGCTTCGAGGAGGTCAAGGAGATGTACCGCACCGTCAACGAGATGCTGGGCGACATCGTGAAAGTGACCCCGTCCTCCAAGATGGTGGGCGACCTGGCCATCTTCATGGTGCAAAACGACCTGACGCCCGAGAATATCGTGGAGCGCGGCAGGGGCCTGTCCTTCCCCGACTCCGTGGTCTCCTACTACAAGGGCATGATGGGCCAGCCGGCCTGGGGCTTCCAGCCGGAGGGCCTGCAGGAGGTCGTGCTGAAGGGCGAGGAGCCCATCACCTGCCGTCCCGGCGAGATGCTGCCGCCGGTGGACTTCGACGCCGTGCGCGAAGAGATGAGCAAGTTCATGGATCCCTCCGAGATCAACATGCGCGCCATCATCTCCTACTGCTTCTATCCCAAGGTCTTTGAGGACTACTGGAAGCACCGCCAGGAGTACGGCTACCTGATGCGCATGGGCAGCCATGTGTTCTTCAACGGCATGGCCGTCGGCGAGGTCAACAAGATCAACATCGAGGACGGCAAGACCCTGGTCATCAAGTACCTCGGCCTGGGCGACCTGGACGAGGAGGGCAACCGCACGGTTCACTTCGAGCTCAACGGCATGCGCCGTGAGGTCTCCGTGCCCGATCCCGCCGCAGTGGCGAATGTCAAGCAGGTCACGCTGGCCGACCCGGAGGACAAGAGCCAGGTGGGCGCGTCCATCCCCGGCATGGTCTCCAAGGTCAGCGTAAAAGAGGGCGAGCATGTGGAGGCCAACCAGGTGCTGGCGGTCATCGAGGCCATGAAGATGGAGACCTCCGTCGTGGCCCGGATGTCCGGCGTGGTGGACAGGATCTACATCAGCGAGGGCGAGAACGCCAAGGCCGGCGAACTGCTCATGACCATCAGCATCGGCTAATCCCGGCTTATCGGTACCCTCGGTCAGAACACGCGGGGCCGCGGAGCGGACAAAAGTCCGTCTCCGCGGCCCCTTTTTCGCCCGCCCGGAACCGGGGGAAACAAGAAACCCCGTAAGCGTCAACTCTACCGCAAGCCCAGCTGAACCAGCATGAACACGGCGATTGCGGGATCACCATCATGCCCGAAGATCCCAAAAAGGGAACGACTGCTCGGCCGTTCCCTTTTTCCCGTGATTCTGTTTCTGAAGTGGCGAGGTCTTCTATATCCCGCCCGCCCTCCGTAGACGATCCGGATGACGGCAACGGTCAGGCTGCTTTCGCCTGCCGTATGGAAAACCACGAAGTGGTCAACCGGTATTTTGCGCATCCCCATACTCTGCCAGGGTTCCCAGTCCACAGCGGGATTTCTGAGCGGCATGAAATCAGGAGAGCGTATTGTTTTCCTGATTCTGTCCACCTGGCGCTAAGCGGAGCCGGGAGCCGTAAGGGGGAAGGCGATGGTGCTGTATCTCTCCTCCAGATCTTCCTTCGCCTTTGGAGAAGGCAATGGGGTATACCGCCGCGCTCATATGCCGAATTCTCCTGCAAGCAGATCGTCCACCTCATCCGCCGTACATGAGCCGGAGGCCAGGGAATCCATTCCCTTTTTGAGCTCCGCATCCAGTCCGGCGCGGCTCATGCCGCCGATTGCTGTGGGCTTTGCTTCCGGCAGGTGAAGGTCGAGCGGGAGACCTTTTGTGAGTACGATCTGGCGGTAAAACATCTGGATGGCGCTGGACGGGGAAATTCCAAGTCGACCAAGGATTTGCCCGGCGCTTTCTTTCAGTTCACTGTCGATTCTCGCATAGACCACGGATGTGTTTGCCGTGTGCATTTCACCTCCCTGCCTTTATTATGCTCATTTTACCGGCAAACGCAGGCGTCCGCATGCAAAAACAGGATTGAATTTTGCAGGAAAGCGGTGAGCAGAGACGGCGGCATCGCGGACATCCCCGCCGGGATCGGCGGAGACACGGCAAAGCTGACTATGGCGTGAATCGGCGCCAACAGGGAAATTAAGGAAACACTGACCGCACGGAAAGATGTCAATCCGCTGCTCAGGACTGGCCCCGGAAACACAGAACGGCTACGGCAGAAGCAGAACGACAGCCTCAGTTGGTTTTTGTCATTTTGTGGATTCGCCGCCGTCCGCTGCTTCCTGCGGGTCTGGCCGGGTGGTGATCACCTTGATCCACTTCCCGGTACAGTACCGGATGAAGCAGACAATCCCCTTCAGGGGGTACTCCAGTCTCAGGAAGAAGTAGACCCACACGGGGCTCAGGTGCCAGACAAAGCCGGCCAGGGCGCCCAGCGGCAGGGAGAAGAACCAGATCAGGCTGCTGTCCGCGTAGAGCAGGAATTTCGTGTCTCCGCCGCCCCGGAGGATGCCCTTGGAGGTGATGTTCGCCACGGTCTGGATGGGCAGCATGAAGAAGTTGAACACCAGCATGCCGTGGGCGATCTCCCGGGTCTCCGGCGTGACGGTGTACAGCCCCAGGTAGGCGTTCTCCAGCAGCATCAGCACAGGCACCATGGCCAGGCCGAACAGGAACGCGAGCAGGATATAGGTGTTGCCCTCCCGTTTGGCCCGGGGGATGTCCCCCTCGCCGATGGTGTTGCCGATGACAATGGTGGCGGCGCCCGCCAGGCCCATGGTCAGGACGGTGAGCACCTGAACCAGGGAGTTGATCATGGCGTTGGCCGCGGAGATCTCCTCCCCCAGATGGCCCATGATGACCGCGACCAGAGACAGGCTGACGCCCAGCAGAGTGTCGCTGACCAGCACGGGGATGCTGTACCGGATGTACTGTCTGCGCAGACTGCCGCCGGACAGGAAGAAGTGCCTGGGCCGGAACCCGAACCGGTCGTCTTTCAGGATAAAGTAGCCGAAGACGAAACAGAACTCAAACAGCCTGGCGATGAGCGTGCCCACGGCGGCGCCCACAATCTCCAGGGCGGGTGCGCCGAATTTGCCGAAAATGAACACCCAGTTGAAAAACAGGTTCAGGAAAAACGCGATGGCAGACCCGATGAGCGGGATGTTCACCTGGCCCACGCTGCGCAGCAGATAGGTGCCGGTGCTGGACAGGCCCGCCATCCAGAAAGTGAAGCCCACCAGGCGCATATACTGCTCCCCGGCGAGGATGACCTGGGTCTCATCGGTGAAGAACCGGAGGATCAGGCGGGGGAACAGAACCGAGACCACCGTGAACGCCACGCAGATCACCGCGGTGACCCGCAGGGCAATCGCCGCGGTGGCGCGCATGGGGGAGAGCTCTTTCCTGCCCCAGAACTGGGAGGACATCACCACGGCGCCGGATCCCAGCCCCATGCAGATGAACTGGAACAGGTTGTAGAACTGGTTGCCGAACGCGACCGCGGAGATCTGGGTCTCCCCGAAGCCGCCAATCATGATGTTGTCCATAAAGTTGATTCCGATGGTGATCAGCTGCTGCACCACCACCGGCAGCATCAGGAGCACTGTCTTCCGGTAGAACCCGGGATTTTTCAGCTCAAACAACCGCCGCTGCCTCCTTTCCGGCGTGTTCCGCCCCCTGCCGTCCGGGCTCCCTCCGGTGCGCATGCCGGATGGTTCACCCGGGGCGGGGCACCATCCCCCGTCAGCTCTCCCGCGCCGGCGCCGGCGGGTTCTGGCGGAACCTCTTCCGGTTGAAGACGCAGTAGAGCACAATTACAATGGCGGTAAGACACAGGCTGACGGGGTAGACCGTCATGATCGTCTCGAATGTGGGGTTGCGGGGGAAGATCAGGTAGACCCAGATGATCCGGGTGCCGCAGCTGAAGATCAGGGAGCTCAGCGCCGGCGCCATGCTCAGGCCGTAGCCGCGCAGGTACCCCGAGAGGTTCTCGATGATCAGGGCGAAGCACTGCGCGGTGATGATGTAGCGCATGCGGATCACGCCCAGGGCAATGACCTGGGGATCCTCGTTAAACAGGGACAGAAGCTGCTCCGAGAAAACCAGCAGCAGCACGGCGGTGATGGTGTAGAAGACGGCGCAGGTGCCGATGGTCACCCACAGTGTCCTGCGGCAGCGATCCAGTCTGCCGGCGCCGTAGTTCTGGCCCACCACAGTGGTGCAGGCCTGGCCGAACGAGTTGACGATGACGAAGGTGAAAATCTCCAGGTTGAACGCCGCCGAGGACGCGGCCATGACCAGCCGCCCCAGGGAGTTGATGGCGGACTGCACACAGATGTTGGAGATGGAGAAGACCATGCCCTGCAGTCCGGCCGGTATGCCGATGCGCAGCATCCGCTCCAGGCTGTCCCCGTAGATCCGAAGCTCCCGGAGATTCACGCGCACATCGCCCCTGCCCCGGCACAGCAGAATCAGCAATATCACCGCGCTGAGGGCGTTGGAGACCACCGTGGCGATGGCCACGCCGTCCACCGTCCGGTTCAGAACCAGGACAAAGAACACATTGAGGCCGACATTGACCACGCCGGAGACGGTGAGCACCAGCAGCGGCGTGCGCGTGTCCCCGACGCTGCGCAGAATGGCCGCCTCGAAGTTGTAGAGCAGGATGACGGGCATGCCCACCAGGTAGATGCGCAGGTACATGGACGACAGAGCGAACACATCCGCCGGCACATCCATGATATGGAGCAGGGGCGTGACGACCAGCTGCCCGCCCGCGCCGATGGCGATGCCGCCCAGAATGGACAGCAGCACGGAGGTGTGAACCGTCTTGCGGATCTCCTCACGATCCCCTCTGCCGATGCTCTGGGCGATCAGCACATTGGAGCCCAGGGAGATTCCCACAAAGAGGTTGACCAGCAGGTTGACGATGGGGGCGTTGCTCCCCACCGCCGCCATGGCCGCCTGCGCCACATCCGGATCCGGCACGAACCTGCCCACCACGGCCACATCCGCCGCGTTGAACAGCTGCTGAAGCATGGCCGTAACCGCCAGCGGCAGCGCCAGGATCAGAATTTTGCTCCAGAGTGCGCCCTGGGTCATGTCCACCTCGCGGCGCACTTTCGGTTTACTCATGTTCGCTCTCACCAGTTTTCCAAAAGGGTTCCCATCCGGCGCTCCGCCGGACGCAAAGGCAGTCAGTCTTCCAGGGTGAAATCTCTGCGGTAGTGCTCCGCCCTGCCCGGCGCCTCCGGGTCGTGGGTGCCCTTTCCGGTATCCAGCGCACGGACGCAGTCCATCTCCTGCGCGGTCAGGGCAAAGTCGAAGATCTCCAGATTCTCCCGGATATGCTCCGGATTCGTGGATTTCGGCAGCGTGACCACCCCCTCCTGCACCTCAAAGCGCAGGATGATCTGGCCGGCGCTCTTCCCGTACTTCTCCGCCAGGGCGGCGATCACGGGATCCGAGAGCAGCGCGGCGTTCCCGTGGCCCAGGGGGTACCACGCCTCCAGTACCGCGTCATCCTGCCTCAGCAGCTCCCGCAGGGGCCTCTGCTGGAATGTGGGGTTGTACTCCACCTGGTTCACGGCGGGCCTCGTCTCAAACTGCGCCGTGAGCTCGGTATACATCTTCGGAGTCATATTGGACACCCCGATGGATCGCACGGTTCCCCGCGCTTTGGCCTCCTCCATCGCCCGCCAGGCGCCGGCCACATCGCCGTACGGCTGGTGGATCAGATACAGGTCGAGATAGTCTGTGCCCAGTTTCCGCAGGGATCGGGCCAGGCCGCGCTTCGCGCCCTCGTAGTCCAGGTCGGAGACCCACAGCTTGGAGGTGAGGAAGATCTCCTCCCTGGGGATCCCGCTGTCCCGGATCGCCTTCCCCACATCCTCCTCATTGGCGTAGATCGCCGCGGTGTCGATGTGCCGGTATCCCGCGTCCAGCGCCGTGCGCACCGCGTCATAGGTGGGCCCGCCGTTCGGGATCAGAAAGACCCCGAATCCGATGACCGGAATGCGGTTTCCGTCGTTCAGTCTGAGATACTCCATGTTTCAGCCTCCATCCTGATTCAGATACCCCTCCAGCATGGTGCCGAGCGTGCCGGAGAACTGCTCCATCCGCTCACAGAGGGGATAGTTTCCATCCGTAATGCTCCACAGGGTGACCGCCCCGTAGTATTCCGCCAGGATCAGATCCGCCAGGAACTCCGCCGGGGTATCCTCCCGGAGCTCCCCGCGCTCCGCCGCGGCGCGCAGGGTGTCCGCGAGAAACGAGCGGTCATCGTTGAGTTTCTTCACGCCGGGATCCCCGCTGCAGTCCGAGGACACCGCGCCTTTCAGCCACTGCTTGCACAGGGGAAGCCCCTGGTTGACAATGCACCGGACGCTGCCGGTGAGGAACCGGCCGATCTTCTCCGCCGCCGTCCCGGGCTGATTCTCCACACTCTGCCGGAGCTGTTTAAACCGGAGGAAAGAGATCTCGGACGCCACATCCTCCTTGCGTTTGAAATACACATAGAAGCTGCCCTTGCTCACGCCCGCCTCCGCCACGATGTCGTCCACGGAGGCGTTGGACAGCCCCCGCTCCTCGTGGATCTTCTCCGCCGCCCGGATGATGGCGTCTCTTGTCTGCTTCGCGGCATCCTGTCGTTTTCCCACCGGTTTCACCCCGTGTTTCATTATACCGCGGTCATTGACCGCGGTCAATTCATTCATGAAAGCAATTGGAAATTCGTATCGCGCCGCCGGAACCGCGCCTGCCGCCCGCGGCGGCCGGGATTCCCCACCCGGTTCCCGCCGGGGCAGGTGTTTCCTGGCTCGGGGCGTGCAATGCCCCTTGTCCCGGAGGACGCGGTCATGTATAATGGGATCGCGCCGGAGATCCGCCGCACCGCGGGAACGGCGCGGTCTGGCCGGGTTCGGGGTTTCCGGCCGTCCGGAGTCCTGCCAGGGAGAGGGGAGTGGAACACATGCCGCACAGGGAGAGCACCGCGGGGAACGCACCGCGCAACGCCGTCACCGCCGGGCTGCTGGCGCTTCTCACCACCCTCGCCGCGGCGCTGGATCTGACCGCGCTGGACGCGGACACATTCTCCTCCCTCGTTCACGCGCTGACGGAGCAGACACACAACTGGCAGAGCGCTCAGGCCATCCACCTGATGTTATTTCTCAGTCTGTTTGTCCTGTACGCCGTCCTGCTGCGCAGATCCGGTCCGCCCCTGCCCTCCGGCGCGGTGCTGGGTGCGCTGTGCTCCGCTTTCCTCCTCGTGGGGAGGAGCTTTGCGCAGACGGATACCTGGACCCCCCTCTTCGGCACGCCGTTCCGGCTGCTGCTGACCGCGCTGAGCTTTCTCGGGCTGTGGGTGTTTTTCGCCCTCACGCTCTCCGCCCTGCTGCGCTGGCTGGACGGCCGGGGCGCCATGCGGCCGCCGGTTCTGACCCGGAAACAGTACTGGGCCTCCTACGCGCTCTTTTTCGCCCTGATCTTCCTGGGCTGGCTTGGGTATCTCATCGCCTGCTACCCCGGGAGCGTGACCGGGGACGGCTTTAACCAGCTGGGCCAGTTTGAGGGCGCCATCCCCGCCTCCAACAGCCACCCGTGGTTTTCCACCCTGGTCATGGGCGCCATTGTCTCTCTGGCGCCGGATCTCCCCTCCGGCATCTTCCTCTACTGTCTGTTCCAGAGCGCAGTGTGTGCGCTCGCCTATGCCGCCGTATGCCAGCAGCTCTGGGTTCAGACCGGCCGGAAATGGATCCCCGCGCTGGCGCTCGTCTACTATCTTCTCGTGCCCACCTGGGGCTGCTACGCGCAGATGGTCGTCAAGGACACGCTCTTCTGCGGCGTGTTTACCGCGCTGGGCCTGTGCGTAATGCTGTTCGTCCAGCGCAGGGGCCAGTGCGGGCTCCCCCTCTGGGCTGCCCTGTTCGCTCTCGCGCTGGCCACCGCCCTGCTGCGGGGCGGAATCGCCACCGCCTGCATGCCGTTTCTGGCTCTGCTGCTCCTCCTCCCGGCAAAATCCCGCCGCAGCCGGGTCATTGTGCTGGGTATGGCGGCGGCGCTGGCCGTGTCATGCGGGATCTGGAGCCGCGCCGTCCTGCCCGCCGCCGGGGTGGCGCCCGGATCCACGGCGGAGAGTCTCAGTCTGCCGTTCCAGCAGACCGCACGGGTCGCCGTGCAGTACGGCGACGAGCTCACCCCGGAGGAGATCGCCGTCATCGACAGCGTGCTGGACTATGACACGATCCGGACGCAGTACGACCCCCGGGTCTCAGACCCGGTCAAGGCGACCTACCACGGCACGCCGGAGGATCTGCGCACATTCCTGGGGCTCTGGACCCGGCTTGGCCTGCGCTACCCCGGCGCCTGTCTCGGCGCCGCGCTGAACAGCGTCTTCGGCTACTTCCTGCCCGGCTACCGCTACGGAACCTACGGCGGCGGCTTCTTCGGCTTCGCGGAGCCCGCCGGGGCGGACAGCGGACTGGCTTTCGCCCATCCGGGCGCCGTGGACGCGCTGGACACTTTCAGCCGGCTCTGGAGCGCCACACCGGTTCTGGCGGAAATCAACTCCCCGGGGCTCCATGTCTGGATCCTCCTGTTCTGTCTCACCGCGCTGCTGCGCAAGCGCCGGTTTGCCCCGCTTCTGTCCGCGCTGCCCGGCCTGCTGTGCCTTTTCGTGTGTGTCCTGTCCCCGGTCAACGGGCTGGTCCGGTACGCCCTGCCGCTGATGGCCATGACGCCCGCGCTGCTTCTCTCCGTGTGCGCCGCGCTCTCTCCGCGGGAAGACCCCGGGCCGCGGCAGAACCCGGAGAAGCCGGTCTGACCCGGCAGCGCCGGGGAAGAGAAGCTCCGAACAGGTCAGTCCGGAACTTCTGATTTCGATACCATTGAGGGTGATGGAATGGAACGCGGGCACGAGCGTCTGAAACCTGAAGAAAACCTCAACCATCCGCCGGATCCGGAGCGCAGTTCCCCCGGCGAAAGCCGGAGCCTGTCCGGGACAGGGGCCGGCCGGATCCTGTTTGTGAACGCCTGCGTCCGGCCGGAGTCCCGCACCCGCGCACTGGCCGGGGAGGTGCTCAGCCGGCTTACCGGGCAGATAGAGGAAGTGAATCTGGAGCAGGAGCGGATCCCCGCGCTGGACGACGCCCTGCTCCGCTTCCGGGAGTCCTGCATCCGGCAGGGGAACTACGACGCGCCGGTCTTCCGCTTCGCGCATCAGCTCACGCGGGCGGACACGGTGGTGATCGCGGCCCCTTACTGGGATCTGTCCTTTCCCGCCCTGCTGAAAGTCTATCTGGAGTCTGTCATGATCCAGGGGCTCACTTTCACCTACACGCCGGAGGGGATTCCGCAAAGCCTGTGCCATGTCCGGCGTCTGATCTATGTGACCACCGCCGGCGGGCCCATCGGGGAGAACCACTTCGGATTTGAATATGTGAAAGCGCTGTTTCGCGCGTTCTTCCAGGTGGAGGATGCCCGCTGCCTGGCCGCGGAGGGTCTGGACATCGCCGGCGCGGACGCGGACGAAATCCTGGCCCGGGCGAGACAGCGTGCGGCGGAGATCGCCGCGCCGTAACACGGGATCTCAAAGGCCCCGTTCCTGACGGAAGTCGGGAACGGGGCCTCTCTTTTTTTCAACCGGGTCAGCCGTCCGCGGCGGTTTCCCCGCAGAGCGTGCGGTAATGCTCGCCCCACTCGCGCATGGCGTCCAGGATCGGCCGGAGGGTCTGTCCCAGCTCGGACAGCGCGTATTCCACCCGCGGCGGGACTTCCGCATAGACCGTGCGGGTGACAATGCCGTCCGACTCCATGGACCTCAGGCAGGCGGTGAGCACTTTCTGGCTGATCCCGTCCAGATCCCGCTGCAGCTCGTTAAACCGCCACGGCCGCTGGAGCAGATCCCGGATGATCAGGAGCTTCCACTTGTTCCCGATGACCTGCACGGTGGTCGCGACGGGACAGTCCGGGAGCAGCTCCGCTTTCGTCTTCATCTCTATCCCCTCCTTACCCTGCGACGCTTCGCCTGTTTTTTACTTTACCGCATGGAAAAACATCCGTCAACCGGTTACCAAAAAGTGCGTATCCCCGGAAAAAAGTGCGTACTTGCGCGGCGCGGAAATGTCTGTACCATGGTAGACACAGAGAGCGAACCGCTCCCTGAATCCGAAAAGGAGGGCATGACCATGGCACTTTCCCAGCTCGCCGGATGGGCGGAGAACCGGGCGGCCTCCGCCTGCGGCGCTTCGGACAGGCCGGCTGAGACACCCGCCGCCTGCGGCGCTGCCGGTTCGCCGGAGGAGAAGCCCGCCGCCTGCGGTTCCGCCTGCGGCGCGTCCGGGGATCCCGGCACGGCACCCGCCGCCTGCGGCGCCGCCGGTGCTCCGGAGGAGAAGCCCGCTGCCTGCGGTTCCGCCTGCGGCGCGTCCGGCAGGTAGCGCATCCCGGCGCCGGCCGTTCCCGGCGGGGCAGTTCCCGCCGGGAACCTCCGGTCTCCCCTGAATTTAAGAGAAAGCGAGGCGCATCCTGGTGAAACCGTATTTTTCCTTTCAGTGGCACATCACGGACGAGTGCGACCAGCGGTGCAGACACTGCTACATCTACTCCGGGGATCCGCAGAAACCGCCGGACGCCATGCGCTGGACGCAGATGGAGGATACTTTCTACAACTGCCTGGATTTCTGCGAGGTGTACGGACGGCGGCCCTGGTTCTATCTCACCGGGGGCGACCCGATCCTTCACCCGGATTTCTGGCGGCTGCTGGATCTGTTCCGGCGGCGTCAGATCCCGTTCACCATCATGGGCAACCCGTTCCACCTCAATGACGCGGTGTGCCGGGAGATGCGATCGTGCGGCTGCGAAAAATACCAGATGTCCCTGGACGGTCTGCGGGAGACCCACGACTGGCTGCGCAGGCCCGGCTCCTATGACTGCACCATGGAGAAAATCGGCTGCATCCACCGCGCCGGAATGCGCAGCGTGGTGATGACGACGGTATCCGGGGCGAACCGGCGGGAAGTCCCGGGCATCATCGACGCCGTGGTCGCCGCGGGCGTCCATGTGTTCTCTTTCTCCCGCTATGTCCCCTCCGGCGGCGATCTGGACGCCTCCATGACGCCGCGGGAGTACCGGGATCTGCTGGCCGCCTGCGACGCCAAATTCCGGGAATACGAGGCGGAGGGCTGCCGCACCTGGTTTGACCGGAAAGATCACCTCTGGACGCTCTACGCGTACGAGACGGGGGCGTTCCGCATCCCGCCGGACGCCGCGGAGGGCATGATCTACGGCGGGTGCAACTGCGGCAACTGCCACATCACCATCCTGCCCACGGGCGATATCTACGCCTGCCGCCGCGTGGCGGACAGCAGAGTGGGCAATGTGTTCACAGACCGGCTGGCGGACATCTGGGTCTGCGAGATGGAGGCCTACCGGGAGTACGGGAAATTCAAAAAGTGCGGCGGGTGCGAGCTGATGGCCTGGTGCCGGGGCTGTCCGGCGGTGGCGAAAGGCACCGGCGGAAGTTTCTACGACCCGGATCCGCAGTGCTGGAAAGAAGTGGAAGGAGGCCAGTCCGGGTGGGAGATCTGAGAGAGACCATTCTGCACCGGCGGTCCATCCGCCGGTTTGAGGCGCGGCAGATCGAGGAGGACGCGCTGCGGCAGATCCTGGAGGCCGGCCTGTATGCGCCGAGCGCCGGCGGCCGTCAGGGGGTGCTGTTCGCGGTCTGCCAGGATCCGGAGACCAACGAGCATCTCGGGCGGATCAAGCGGGCGAACTCCCGCCCGCGGATGGCGTCCGGCGATCAGTATGTCTCCCGGGAGCAGCCGAGCATCGCGGACGACCCCGGGATCAAAAGCGCCTTTTACGGCGCGCCCACGGTGATCACGCTGTTCGCCCCGAAACAGTTTCTGTTCGCCGCGGAGGACTGCGCGTGCGCCGCGGAGAATATGATGCTCATGGCGGACGATCTGGGGATCGGCTCGTGCTATATCGGGCAGGGCTGGACGGCGTTCGCGGATCCGTTCGGGCAGGAGACGCTGCGCCGCTGGAACATCCGCTCGGACTACTACGCGGTCATGCAGCTTCTGCTGGGCTATCCCAGACGCGGCGACCCGCGCCCCGCGCCCAGGGCGCGCGGAGACGGCCGGATCCTGCGATTCTGACACCGAAGGAGGAGACCCCATGGACGCGCAGACCTGTTTGAGAAAACTGCAGCTTGTCGGGGTGCTGGCATTTGCCACCGTGGACGAACACGGGGCGCCCCAGGTGCGCAATATCAGCGCCATCCACTACGAACCGGATCGGATGATCTTCTTCACGGCAAGGGGAAAGGCGTTCTGCCGGGAACTGCTGGCGGACGGGAGAGTGCAGGTGCTGGGCTATACCAGATACAGGGAGATGATCCGCCTGTCCGGGCGGGCCGTGCCCGTGCCGGATGAGGAACAGCCGCGCTGGATTGATCAGATCTTCTCAGAACAGCCGTACCTGTCCAATGTCTATCCGGGCGGCACCCGGGCTCCGGCCGGGATTGTGTTTGAGATCCGGGACGCGGAGATCGAGTATTTCCACCTCGGCGTCCATCCCATCCTCCGTGAGTATTTTACCATCGGGGCGGGAACGGTGGCCAGGCGGGGCTACCGCATCTCAGACCGCTGCACCGGATGCGGAACCTGCCTGAAACACTGCCCCCAGGGCTGCATCACCCCCGGGACGCCGTTCCGCATCCAGCACAGCCACTGTCTGCACTGCGGAAACTGCGCGGCGGTCTGTCCCGTCCGCGCCGTGGAGCGCGTGGACTCCGCCGCGCCCCGCTGACCGCGTCCCGGCCGGGGAACATGAGCCGGAAGACGGCCGCGGTGTGCCGGAACCTTCCCGTGCGGATCGACAAACCCCCTTCTTCACAAAAGTGAGGAAGGGGGTTTCCGTTTGTTCTGATTTCCCTGCAGGGGGTGCGGCTGTGCCCCCCGGCTACGGCACCGCGGGGAACGAGAGCGAGATGCGCAGAATCCCCTCCCCGTAGTCCGCCCGGATGGTGCCTTTCATGCGCTCCGTGAGCGCCCGGGCGATGGACAGGCCCAGCCCGGTGGATTTTCCGGGGGACTCCACGGTGTAGAACCGGTCAAACAGTCTGCCGACTTTCACCGCGTCCAGATTCTCCGCGTGATTGGCAAAAACCATGGTGCCGTCCGGATCCATCGTGATCTTCAGGTCGCCGTCGCTGTACTTGACGCAGTTGGAGAGGATGTTGCTGATGACTCTCCTCGCCGCGGACAGATCCAGTATCGCGTACCTGTCCCCGTCCGCCAGGGTCAGCTCCGGTTCAATCCCCCGCTCGTGCAGCGCCCCGTAGAAAGACAGCACACACTCCTCCAGGAGGCGCCGGAGATTCACCCGCTCCAGGGTGAGATCCGCGGCGGAGGCGGCGACGGAGTAGCGGAACAGTTCCTCTGTCAGCTGCTGCATCGCGTCGATCCGCTCTGAGATGATGGCGAGATATTCCGACAGTTTCTCCGACTTCTCCTCCTCCATGGACAGCTCCAGGTATCCCCGGATGGCGGTCAGGGGGGTTCGGAGATCGTGGGCGATATTCGTGACCGCCTCCCTGACCTCCGTATCGCCCTGCTCATACCGGCGCCGCTGTGTCCTCAGCTCCTCCAGCTGCCTGCTCAGGGCGGCCGCCAGCTCCCTGACCCGCCGGTCGCCGCTGGAGACCGTGATGAGCGTGTTCGTCTCCTCCCGGAGCTTTTCCGATACCTCCTCCGAGATCTCCCGGATTGCCGCACGCAGGGAGAGAAGCCGGATCAGAAGCAGTGCCACGGTCAGGATCAGCGCCGCACAGAGCACCAGCAGTCCGATGGTCATAGTCTCCTCCCTGCGTTTCCCTGTTCCCTACTTCAGCTCTTTCTTCCGGTACAGCAGCCACCCCAGGGCGGTAAAGACCGCCGCCGTGCCGATGGAATAGAGCGGAAATGTCCTCACCCTCGCCGCATCTTCCTCATCGAGAAGCGGCACAAAATCAGGATCCCAGCCATGAACAATACCGCCGCCCAGGTAGTCTGAATAGGTTCTAACCTGCCCTTCCGGAATGGCGCTGATCAGCACCTGCGCCACGGTGCGCAGCGGTTCGTCCAGATAGTGCGGATTGGGCTTCATCTCCGAGTGGTGCTCGGCTGTGAAATAGATCACACTGCCGTCGTTCCTGTGCAGCGTTTCAAAGGAATCCGGATAGGTTCCGTCCTCAACCTGCTGAACCTGCTCCTCTGTCAGCTCAACCAGGCCCCCGCCCCAGGACTCCTCGCTCATGGCAGGCTCATGGAGCGCATTCTCCAACATGTTGCAGCCGAAGTACAGGATGATCACCATCGCCAGGCTCACAATCGCGCTCAGCGCCCGGCTCGGGATCAGCATGGCGACCATGGTAAACACCGTCGTGAACACCATGCAGCCCAGAGTGAAGTTCAGGGCGCACAGCAGCCAGTCTCCCGCGGAGATCACGGTGTGGATCGGGAAGACGGTCAGTCTCAGCACCACATATGTCAGCAGGAACGCGGCCACCATCATCAGACACGCGCCCAGGTTCACGATCAGGGTGGAGAGGTAAATCTGGCCTCTGCTGTGCCCGCAGATCACCTTGTTCCGGATCGTCCCGTCGCCGTACTCCCTGCCGCAGGCCAGGGAGAGGTACGCGGCCAGCAGGACATAGACCGGAATCAGCCACCAATCATCGAAATGACGCTGGTTCATCGCCGCGAACACGACACCGGAGACCGCGCAGCCAATGACCACGATCCAGAACAGGATGTCTTTCCTGAGACGGAACCAGCCGGCACTGAGCAGCTTACGCATGGTCGCCACCCCCTACCATGTTGATGAAGAAAGTCTCCAGATCCTCGTCTCTGTTGAAGATCCGGTTTACCCGGCAGCCCTCTTTCGCCAGGTACACCACCATCGTGGTAATGGGGATATCCCCGTAAATCAGCGCCTCGGTGTCTGAGGACAGCCTGTAGTCGATATGAAGCCGATCCAGGACTCTGCCCAGCACTTTTGTGTCGCTCACTTCCGCCTGGATGCACTTGCGGGACACTTTCGCGATCTCCTGCGCGGTGGTCTCCCGGAGCACGCGCCCCCGGTCGATGAAACCGTAGTGGGTGGCGAGCTTGGACAGCTCCTCCAGGATATGGCTGGAGATGAGAATGGTGATCTGCATCTCCCGGTTGAGTCTGATCAGAAGCTCCCTGAGCTCCACAATCCCCTCGGGATCCAGCCCGTTGGTGGGCTCGTCCAGCACGAGAAAGTCCGGATTCCCCGCCAGCGCGATGGCAATTCCCAGCCTCTGCCGCATCCCCAGAGAGAAATGTCCGGCTTTCTTATTCCCGGTGCCCCGCAGGCCCACCAGATCCAGCAGCTCCTCAATGCCGCGGTCGCTGGGCATCCCGAGGACTCTGTACTGCGCTTTGAGGTTGTCCTCCGCGGTCAGATCCAGATAGACGGACGGGGTCTCCACCACCGCGCCTACCCGCCCCCGGGCAGTGCAGATTCTCCTGTCCCGGCTGGAGACGCCGTACAGGAAATATTCGCCGGCGCTGGGCTCCTGCAGTCCGCAGATCAGCCGGATCAGCGTGGTCTTCCCCGCCCCGTTTTTCCCGACAAATCCGTAGATCGAGCCTTTGGGGACATGGATATCCACACCGTTCAGAGCCTGGAATTTTCCGTACTTTTTCGACAGACCCCGCGTTTCCAACGCGTATTCCATGGTCTCTCCTCCTTTCCTGATGGAACCATTCTACCGCACAACCATCAGGAAACCGGTGAAGAGAAATGTTAAGAATTGGTCAAGATTCGAAACCCGATTCCCCAGACCGCCTCAATGGAGCAGTCCGCGCCGGCCCTGGCCAGTTTCCTGCGCAGGTTGCTCATATGGGTCTTCAGGGAGTCCTCCGTGCAGTCCGGCGTGTCAGTGAAGATATCGTCCAGGATCCGGTACCTGGAGACCACCTCACCGCCGTGCATCAGCAGCACTTTCAGGATCGCGTACTCCGTCCTCGTCAGTCTCACCGGCTCCCCCGCGACCTCCACGGTTCGGGCGGACACATCCAGCGTGACATTCCCGGCGGACAGCAGCCGCTTCTCGCCGGTCTTCCTGCCCCGGAGCTGAACCGCGATTCTCGCCAGCAGCTCCTGCGTGTCAAAGGGCTTGCTCACATAGTCGCTGGCGCCCTCCATGAGCAGTTTCACCTTGCTGTCGATATCCACTTTTGCGCTGGTGACGATGACCGGAATGTCCCGGATCTTCGGCAGGATCTCCTCCCCGGACAGGCCCGGCAGCATCAGATCCAGCAAAATCAGATCCGGCTTCTCCTTCTCGAACAGCAGCAGCGCCTCCGTTCCGGAGTAGGCTCTCACCACGCGGTAGCCCTGCCGGCCCAGCTGCTCCTCCAGCATATTCCCCACCGGGACATCGTCTTCCACAATCGCGATGGTATAGGACTGCGGCATGTCAGAACCTCCCAACCGCCGGCTCCGGGCGGGTTTCCCGCCTCAGGCCGTTTTGTCTCCGCCGGGCGCTCCCGGCGCTGCGAGGCTACTATACCACATCCGGCGCCGGTTTTCCAGAACGGGTTGAGACCACGATCGGAAAAAGGCCCCTCTCCCGCCGCCCGGAGGCGGAGGGAGAGGGGCCGGGATTCTGTGCGTGTTCCGGAGACTCACACGGACGGGCGGTCGCGGATCTCGCTGTGGAGCCGCTGCAGGGATTTGACCTCGCTGCTGCCGTGGGTCTTCACCTCGCGGATCCCCTTTGCCGTCGCCAGCGCGGCCGCGATGGTGGTCATGTAGGGGATCTTGCACCTGATGGCGTTTCTGCGCAGATAGCCGTCGTCGTGCATGCTGCTCTTGCCCACCGGGGTGTTGATGATCAGATCGATCTTCCCGTTGGTGATCAGGTCGGAGATGTTGGGGCGGCCCTCATACAGCTTTTTGACCTTTTCCGCGGGGATGCCCGCCGCCGCGATGACCCCGTAGGTGCCGCCCGTGGCCAGGATCCGGAACCCGCAGTCCGCGAACAGCCGGGCCACCTCGGCCACCTCCGGTTTGTCCCTGTCGTTGACGGAGATGAGCACCGTGCCCTCCAGGGGCAGTCTGGTCTGCGTCGCCTCCTGCGCCTTGTAGAACGCCTCGCCGTACGAGCGGGAGAGGCCCAGCACCTCGCCGGTGGAGCGCATCTCCGGCCCCAGGACGGGATCCACCTCCTGGAACATGTTGAAGGGGAACACGGACTCCTTGACCCCGTAGTAGGGGATCTCCTTCTCTTTCAGGCCGGGCACCGGGGAGGGCCGGCCGGTGATCTCGGAGGTGAGGATATCCGTAGCCAGCGGCACCATGCGGAGATTGCACACCTTGGACACCAGAGGCACCGTGCGGGACGCCCGGGGGTTGGCCTCCAGGACGAAGACCCTGCCGTTCTCAATGGCGTACTGCATATTCATCAGGCCCCGGACATGCATCTCCTCGGCGATCTTCCGGGTGTACGCCCTGATGGTCTCCAGATTCTCCGCGGAGATGTGCGCGGAGGGGATGATGCAGGCGGAGTCGCCGGAGTGGATGCCGGCCAGCTCGATGTGCTCCATCACGGCGGGGACGAACGCGTGCGTCCCGTCCGAGATGGCGTCCGCCTCGCACTCCGTGGCGTGGTTCAGGAAGCGGTCGATGAGGATGGGCCGGTCCGGGGCGCCGCCCGCCACGGCGTTCATGTACTCGATCATGGACTCCTCGTCGTAGACCACCTCCATGCCGCGGCCGCCCAGCACATAGGAGGGCCGCGCCATCACGGGGTAGCCGATCCGCCTGCCGATGGCCAGCGCCTCGTCCACCGTTGTGGCCATGCCGGACTCCGGCATGGGGATACCCAGCTTCTCCATCATGGAGCGGAACTGATCCCGGTCCTCCGCCAGGTCGATGACCGCCGGGGAGGTGCCCAGAATCCGGACGCCGTTGCGCTCCAGATCCGCCGCCAGATTCAGCGGCGTCTGGCCGCCGAACTGGGCGATGACGCCCACCGGTTTCTCCTTACGGTAGATGCTCAGCACATCCTCCAGGGTCAGCGGCTCGAAATAGAGCTTGTCCGAGGTGTCGTAGTCCGTGGACACGGTCTCCGGGTTGCAGTTGACGATGATCGTCTCAAAACCCAGCTTCTTCAGGGCCAGGGACGCGTGGACGCAGCAGTAGTCAAACTCGATGCCCTGCCCGATCCGGTTGGGGCCGCCGCCCAGGATCATGACCTTGGGCTTATCCGTGCGGACGGGGTTTTTGTCCGGGGCGTTGTAGGTGGAGAAGTAGTACGCGCTGTCTTCGGTGCCGCTGACATGCACGCCCTCCCAGGCCTCCTCCACGCCCAGGGCGAGGCGGCGGTTCCGGATGTCGTCCTCCGGGATCTCCAGCAGCTGGCTGAGGTACTTGTCCGAGAAGCCGTCTTTCTTGGCCGCGATGAGCGCGCCGTCGTCCGGCAGCGCACCGCGGTGTTTGAGCAGCTCCTCTTCCTCCTCCACCAGCTCTTTCATCTGCTGGATAAACCACTTTTTCACATGGGTGATGTCGTGGATCTCGTCCACGGTGGCGCCTTTGCGCAGCGCCTCGTACATCAGAAAATGCCGCTCGCTGGAGGGGTTGACGAGCATCCCCAGCAGCTGCTCTCTGGACAGGGTGTCGAAGTGTTTCGCGTGGCCCAGGCCGTACCGGCCGGTTTCCAGGGAGCGGATGGCTTTCTGGAACGCCTCCTTGTAGGTTTTCCCGATGGACATGACCTCGCCCACCGCCCGCATCTGGGTGCCGAGTTTGTCCTCCACGCCCTTGAACTTCTCAAAGGCCCAGCGGGCGAATTTGATCACCACATAGTCCCCGTCCGGCACATATTTGTCCAGCGTCCCGTACTTGCCGCAGGGGATCTCCGAGAGCGTCAGGCCGCAGGCGAGCATCGCGGACACCAGCGCGATGGGAAACCCGGTGGCCTTGGACGCCAGCGCGGAGGAGCGGGAGGTGCGGGGGTTGATCTCAATGACCACCACGCGGTCTGTCTCCGGGTCGTGGGCGAACTGCACATTCGTGCCGCCGATCACCTGCACGGACTCCACAATGCGGTAGGCCTGCTCCTGCAGCCGCTTTTGCACCTCTTCGGAGATGGTGAGCATGGGCGCGGCGCAGAACGAGTCGCCGGTGTGGACGCCCATGGGGTCGATGTTCTCGATGAAACACACGGTGATCATCTGGCCCGCCGAGTCCCGGACGACCTCCAGCTCCAGCTCCTCCCAGCCCAGAACGGACTCCTCCACCAGCACCTGGCCCACCAGGCTGGCCTGCAGCCCGCGTGCGCAGACCACCTTCAGCTCCTCCCGGTTGTACACCAGGCCGCCGCCGGCGCCGCCCATGGTATAGGCCGGCCGCAGCACCACGGGGTACCCCAGGGTGTCCGCGATCCTCAGCGCCTCGTCCACGGAGTAGGCGACTTCGCTGCGGGCCATCTCAATGCCCAGCGCCTGCATGGCGTTCTTAAACTCGATCCGGTCCTCGCCCCGCTCGATGGCGTCCACCTGGACGCCGATGACCTTCACATGGTATTTGTCCAGAATCCCGGCGCTGTGGAGCTCGGCGCACAGATTCAGACCGGACTGCCCGCCCAGGTTGGGCAGCAGCGCGTCCGGGCGCTCCCTGGCGATGATCTGCTCCAGCCGCTCCACATTCAGCGGCTCGATGTAGGTCACATCGGCGATTTCCGGATCCGTCATGATGGTCGCCGGGTTGGAGTTCACCAGCACGATCTCATACCCCAGCTTCCGCAGCGCCTTGCAGGCCTGGGTGCCGGAGTAGTCAAACTCGCACGCCTGTCCGATGATGATGGGGCCGGATCCAATGATCAGCACTTTGTGGATATCCGTTCTCTTTGGCATGGATTGCCGTCCTCCCTTGTGTGTTCTGAAACCGTTTCTTCTCCTCCCGCTCAGGCGCGCTCGTCCCGCAAATGGGCGGGCGGGTACCTGTCCCCGATCTCCCGGCGCAGCCGCTGGAGAATTTCATACAGGTCCGCCGGCAGGCGGCGCTGGACCTCTTCGCGCAGTGCCTCCGGCACGGGGTAGAATCCCTCCGCGATGGCGCCGGCGATGGCGGCCTGCGTGTCGCTGTCCCCTCCCAGGGAGACGGCGTTGCGGATGGCGTCCTCAAAATCCGTACTGTCCAGGAACGCGATGATGGCCTCCGGCACGGAGCCCTTGCAGGTCACATCAAAGTCGTAGCCGTCCCGGATCTCGTCGCAGGTGCGATGCAGGTCGTACTCGAACTTTGACTCGATGTAGTCCCTGATCTCGTCTTTGCTTTTGCCCGTCCGCGCCAGGAAGATGGCCGCCGCCGTGGCCTGCGCCCCCCAGACGCCGTCCGGGTGGTTGTGAGTCACCTCGGCAGACAGCCGGGCCGCGTGCAGTACGCTGTACATATTGTCAAACAGCCACGCCACGGAGGACACCCGCATGGCGGAGCCGTTGCCGTAGCTCCCGTAGGGCTTCGGATCCGGATTGTACAGCCATCGGCGGAACCGTCCGCCGTAGCCGGCCTGGGGGTAGCGGCTGCCCAGCTCCTGCATGGAGCGGACAATCTCCCGCTGAACCGTCTCGTTGTCCGCTTTCGCGCCGGCGTCCATGAGACCCTGCGCCACCGCCAGGGTCATCACCGTATCGTCCGTGAACCGGCTGTCCTGGGTAAACAGCGGAAAGTCCTTGCTTCGATTCGGCTTAAACTCGTAGGGGCTGCCGATGATGTCCCCCAGAATGGCGCCAATCACACGGATTCCTCCTTTTCTCTTCTCCGCTCCTCCTCCGCCAGCAGCGTCTCGGCGCATGAGCGCACCTGGCTGTCAAAGCAGGAGAGGATAATGTGTACCGGGTAGTCCGCGTGCTCCGCTTTCCAGCGCAGCAGGGTGCGCACCGCCACCTGTGTGGCCTCCTCCCGTGGATACCGGTAGACCCCCGTGGAGATGGCGGGAAACGCGATGGAATGGATGCCGTTGGCCTTCGCTGTCTCCATGCTGTTCCAGTAGCAGTCCTCCAGCAGGGATTCCTCCCCGCTGCCGTAGACCGGCCCCACCGTGTGGATGACATACCGGGCGGGCAGCCGGTACCCCCGGGTGATCTTCGCCTGGCCGGTCTTGCACCCGTGCAGGGTCCGGCACTCCTCCAGCAGCTCAGGCCCCGCCGCCGCGTGGATCGCGCCGTCCACGCCGCCTCCGCCCAGCAGGGAGCGGTTGGCCGCGTTCACAATGGCGTCCACCTCCAGCCGGGTGATATCCCCGCTGGTGACGGTGAAGCCGCTTTTGGGAAATTCTTTCTCTGGCTGCATCGCCGTGCTCCTCTCTCTTTTTCCGTGCGTCTTCCTCTCTATGCGCCGCCCAGGAGACTCTGGTCAAACTCAAACAGCGCCGCGTTGATGTCCATGATGTTGTAGTTGCGGTGCTCGATGAAGTACTCCACAATGATGTCCTGTTTGCTGCTGCGGGTCAGGGCATAGCCCGCCCGGCCGATGAGATCCCGGGTCTCGTCCAGACTCAGCTCCAGGGCGACGGCCAGCGCCAGCGCCGTGGACTTGGATGGCCGGTAGTCCTGGCTGCGCATTTTTGAGAACAGCCTGCGGTCGATATTGGCCCGCTTGTAAACCTCCGAGTCTTTCATCCCGGATCGGTCGATGAGCTGGAACAGCGTCTCGGAGAAGCCGGCGTCCAGCTGACTGAGAATGGACTTCAGATCGCCGGAGGCCACCGTCGGCATTCGCAGCTCCTGCGGCGGCACCGCTCTGACCGCCTCCGCCGCAGGGGCCACGGTGTACCGCGTCCTCCGCCGCATCCGGTCTTCCAGTTCCCCGGCGTCTTTCGCGTCGTACTCCTCCTGCAGCTTCTCCTGAATGTAGCGCTCATCGATGTAGCTGCGCACCGACTGAAACAGCTTCCCGGACAGCTGGAACGAGGCCCGGTCGAAGACAACCAGCACGATGCGCATCTCATGGCGCATCAGAAAGTCCTGAAACGCGTCCAGGGCGACCCGCAGCGCGATCTCCCCGGGAAATCCGTAGTTGCCGGAGGACAGCAGCGGGAACGCCGCGGACCGGCAGCGATGTTCCGCCGCCAGCGCCAGGGCGCTGTCGTAGGCGGAGCGCAGCAGCGCCTCCTCCCCGCTGCCGCCGCCGTTCCAGGCGGGCCCCACAGCGTGGATGACCACCTTCGCGTTCAGATCGTAGGCGGGTGTGACCGCGGCGCTGCCCACGGGAATCTCGCCGATTTTCTCCCTGGCCTGGAGCAGCCGCGGCCCGGCTTTCTGATGAATCCCGGCGTCCACGCCGTAGCCCACCACGGGCTTCGGGTTGGCGGTGTTGACGATGGCGTCCGCCTCCACCTGCGTAATATCCCCGCGGATAATCTCAAACGGCACGGGCTTCCTCTCCTCTCCGCTCGTCCGGTCAGCGCGTCATTCAGAAAAACACTTCCCGCCCAGGTCTCGCGTCTGCCGACGCATCCAGACGGGAAGCGTTCTCCCTGGCGCTCCGCTACGGCATCCGCCGCGGCGGCGTCAGCCCTCCAGAATGTCCTCTTTGTACTGCAGCAGTTCCAGATCGAGGGTGCAGGCGGGGCAGTCGCACCACCTGCCGCCGGCGGCCTTGACCTCCTGCGCGTGGGCCAGCATGGCCGCGGCGTTCTCCTCGCCGAACAGCTGTTTGCCCCGGTCGCTGCCAAACAGGTCGATGACATGGTCGATGGAGGAGAGCGACTCCTCCAGCATGGCGACATACGCCGCGCCGGCGTCTTTCTCCCCGCCGGTTCCCAGCGCGTCCAGCCACGCCTGCGCGGCGGTTCTCAGGCCGTCATAGCAGTGGGTCTCCAGCAGCGCACGCGTCTTCTCCTCAATGATCTTCTGGTTTTTCATCCCCAGCGCCTCCTTTTTCCGTCCGGGCAGTGGCCCCGTCCGGACGGGATGTATTATACCCCACAGCCGGGCGGACGGCAAGATGTTTTGTGTCCCCGCGCCCCGCCGCCGGTTCGATCCCGCCCGGCGGGAACCTTTTCCGCGCAAAACTTCTAAACGGGTCTTAAAAAGTTCGTGAACAGGGAACAATTATTGGGTTATTTGCGGGTTTTTAAAATAATTGTTGTCTATCCCCCGCTTTTGTGATATGCTACAGGGGAGGCCGGGATCTCCCTGACGCGGGGGCACTCCCCGGCCTGCCGGCCCGGACGGCGGGGCGCCGCGGCGCGAAAACCCGCCCGGGCGGAAACGGAAGACAGCTGCCGGATTTCCCGGGGCTCCCGCCCCGGGGAGCCGGAGATCAGAAGCGAGGAGGAAAAACGATGTCTAAGAAAGTGCTCGTCATCGGCGGCAGTTACTTCGCAGGCCGTGCGTTTTCCATGGTGGCGTCCCGGGAGGCCGGGTTCTCTCTGACGCTGGTGAACCGGGGCCGGTACTCCATGGCCCATCTTCCCAGTCTGACGGAATATCACTGCGACCGCCACGACCAGGCCGCCCTGAAAGAACTGGGCGCGGAGCCGTTTGACGCGGTGGTGGACTTCTGCGCCTACGAGCCGGGCGATATCCGGACGCTCACGGACGCCCTGCCCTGTCCGTTCCGCCGCTATGTGTATCTCAGCACGGCGGATGTCTACCGCCGGGACACCCAGGGCCCCCGGGACGAGAGCACGGCCGTGCTGTCCGAACAGCCCGCCGGCGCCGCCGGGGACTACATGTACAAGAAGCTGCTCCTGGAGGACGAGGCGAGGCAGGCCTGCGCCGCCCGCGGCGCCGCGCTGACGATTCTGCGCCCCGCGTTCATCTACGGCCCGTACAACTACGCGCCCCGCGAGTCTTTCTTTATCAAAAAGATCGTCACCGGCGAGCCCATCCCCGTCCCCACGGACTCGGACGCGCAGTTCCAGTTCGTCTATGTGAAGGATGTGGCCAACGCGATCATCGCCTGCGTCAGCAGCGAGGCCGGCGACCAGGTCTACAACCTGTCCGCGCCGGAGATCCTCACCTATGAGAAGTTCATGGAGGTTCTCGGCCAGGTGAGCGACCTCCCGTTCACCACGCAGCCGGTCACGGTGGAGCAGGTGATCCGGGAGAATCTCCCGCTGCCGTTCCCGCTGACGAAAGACGAGGACGAGCTGTTCTGCGGGGAGCGCATCGCACGGGAACTGGGGCTGGTCTACACCCCGTTTTCCGAGGGCATGAAACGCGCCTACAACGCCTTTAAGACGGTGTACAGCCACTGAGACGGGTCTGCCGGGCATCCTGTTTTTTCCGGAATTCCCGGCAATCCCCCTGTACAGTTCCGCCTGTCCTGGTATATAATAGCGGCGGAGCCGGGGACGAACCTGACGCCGCCGCTCCGCCAGAGGCCCCCGCGGGCCTGACAGCCGCCCCCTCCCGGGGCGAAAGGAGATGTTCGCATGAAGTTTACATTCACAGACAAAAAGGTCACCATGCCCGATTCTGTCCACGCCTACGCGGAGAAGAAAGTGGGAAAGCTGGACCGTTATTTTACAACCGAACCGGAGGCATCCATCACTTTCAGCGTGGAGAAGGATCGGAACAAGGCGGAGATCACCCTCCGCTCCGGCCCCACCATCATCCGGGTCTCGGAGAGCACTTCCGATATGCTCGCCTCCATCGACGCGGCGGTGGCGGATATCCACCGCCAGCTGCGCAAGAACAAGACCCGCCTGGAGCGGCGTCTGCGCCAGAACGCGTTCGACGCCGAGCGGGCGTATGACGAGTCCACCTCGTTCACCGAGGAGGGCGACGAGGAGGACGAGGAGCCGTACCGCATCGTCCGCAGCAAGTCGTTCCCCATCAAGCCCATGAACCGGGACGAGGCCATTCTTCAGATGAACCTCCTCAACCACACTTTCTTCGCGTTCCGGGACGAGGAGGCCGGCGGATCCTTCGCCGTCGTCTACCGCCGCAATGACGGGGACTACGGCATCATCGAGGACGAGTCGGACGAGTAACTTTTCCCTCACGGACATCAGATAAAATTCCCCGGATGGACAGGCAGTCTCTCCTGTTCATCCGGGGTTTTCTTTTTCCGGTCAGACGCCCGTCAGGTCGAACGCCGGGGTGTACTGCGTCCCCGCGCTGTCCAGGCTCTGCACGAAGCCCTCCAGACCCAGATTCTCCATATACTCCCGGGCCGTGCGCAGCTCGTCCCTGCGCAGTCTCCGGTTCAGCTCCGGGAACTCCCCGGCCCGGGCGCAGGGGGTGTACTGCCCCATGAGGGAGAACCGCACCGTGCCGGGCGGAAACCGGGCGGCCACCCAGTCCATGACCTCCTTCGCCTGGTTCACGCGCCCGGGCAGGATCAGGTGCCGGATAATCACGCCCCGCCGGATGAGGCCGTCCTCCAGCACCACCGGGCCCGTCTGCCGGACCATCTCCGCGATGGCCGCCTTCGCGACATCCGGATAGTCCCGCGCCCCGGAGTACCGCTGCGCCGTGTCCGGATCCAGGTATTTCAGATCCGGCAGGTAGACCTCCACTTTCCCCTCCAGCGCCGCAAGGGTCTCCACGCGCTCGTAGCCGCCGGAGTTCCACACCACCGGCACGCCGGGCGGCCGGTCCAGAAGCCGCGCCACGACATGGGCGTAGTGGGTGGGGTTGACCAGGTTGATGTTGTGGGCCCCCTGGGCGATCAGCTCCCGGCAGATCTCCCGCAGCCGCTCCACCGTCACCGGCTTTCCGAAATTACGCCGGCTGATGGCCTCGTTCTGGCAGTAGACGCACCGCAGGCAGCAGCCGGAGAAGAAGATCGTGCCGGAACCCCTCGTTCCAGAGACGGGCGGCTCCTCCCACAGATGGAGCGCCGCCCGGGCGATCACAGGCGCCGAGGGCATGCCGCACCGGCCGGCGCCGGACTGCTCCGTCCGCTCCGCGCCGCACTTTCTCGGGCACAGACTGCATCTCACGGCGCCCCGCCCTCCTGTCTCAGCCCCGCCTCCACCAGCGGGGCAAACGCCGAAAACGCGCCGGGCACGGCGTACACGCGCTCCAGCTCCGCGCCGTCCGCCCACACCCAGCCGGGAGGCAGCGTCCCCCCGGGCCAGCCGGCCGTGCGGGCGGTCATATGCCACTCGATATGGGTGAAGACATGGGTCGCCGTGCCGCCGGGCCGGGCGTCCTCCGGCTCCGGGCCCCACTCCCGGGGCCAGTCCGGCCCCGGCTCGCTGGGGTACTCCCACAGGCCGGCCAGCAGTCCCCTGTCCGGCCTCCGGCGCAGCGCCACCTTTCCGCGGCAAAACAGCAGCCAGACCGTGCGCTCCTCCACCCGCCGCGCTTTCCGCTTCCCTTTCACCGGCAGAACCTCCGTCCTGCCCTGCGCCCTGGCGGCGCAGAAGTCCGCCGCGGGACACTGCGCGCACCGCGGCGCGCCGCGGGGCAGGCACACGAGGGCGCCCAGCTCCATCATGGCCTGGGTGAACCGCGAGGCGTCGTCCTCCGGGATGATCCCGGCCAGGCGCTGTGTCACCCGCGCCTTTGTGTCCGCCGCGGTGATATCCCCCTCATCCCCGGTGATCCGGGCCACCACGCGAAGCACATTGCCGTCCACCGCCGGCACAGGCAGCCCGAACGCGATGGAGCACACGGCGCCGGCGGTGTAGTCCCCCACGCCCTTCAGGGAGCGCACGCTCTCATAGTCCCGGGGAAACTCTCCCCCGAACCGCTCCATGATCTGCCGGGCCGCCGCCTGCAGGTTCCGGGCCCGGTTGTAGTACCCCAGGCCCTGCCAGAGTTTCATGAGCCGATCCTCCGGCAGCGCCGCCAGATCCGCCACGGTGGGGCATGCCTCCAGAAAGCGGTCATAGTACTCCAGCACCGCCGTCACCCGGGTCTGCTGGAGCATGATCTCCGAGAGCAGCACATGGTACGGCGTGGGGTCGCTGCGCCACGGCAGGGTTCTGGCGTGTGTCCCGTACCATGCCAGCAGGGGCTCCGGCAGCCGGTTGAGCACCTCCGGGTTCCCGCTCTTCTCTATGTCTGCCAAGCGCACGCCTCCTCTCCGCGCCCGCGTGTTGCCCCAGGGCAAAAAGAGCGCCGGCACCGTCCCGCAGGACCCCGCCGGCACTCTCTTGTCATCTCTGGATTGGCGTATTTCGCTCAGTTCATCTGTCTGCGGCGGGACAGGTTCATGGTGCCGTCCTGCATGTCGCTCAGGTTCTCCAGGGACTTGCCGCAGCCGTACGCAACGCAGGAGATGGCGTCGTCCGCCACATGGGTCTCAATGCCCGTGTTCGACTCAATCAGCTTGTCAAAGCCCCAGACCAGGCTGCCGCCGCCGGTCATCACAATGCCGTTGGTGGAGATATCCGCCACCAGCTCCGGCGGCGTGCGCTCCAGCACGGAGTGGATCGCCTCCAGAATGCGCTGCGCGGGCTCCTCAAACGCCTCAATCATCTCGCTGGAAGTCACGGTAAACACCCGGGGCAGGCCGGTCATCAGGCAGCGGCCCTTGATCTCCATGGAGATCTCCTCCGGGCGCGGGAACACGCAGCCGATGGAGATCTTCAGCTCCTCCGCCGTCCGCTCCCCGATGAGCACATTGTGCTTGCGGCGGATATACTTGACCACAGCCTCGTTAAACTGGTCTCCCGCCACCTTGATGGACGCGGACTCCACGACGCCGGACAGCGAGATCACGGCGATGTCCGCCGTGCCGCCGCCGATATCCACCACCATATGCCCGTCCGGCTTGGCGATATCAATGCCGGCCCCGATGGCCGCGGCCACCGGCTCCTCGATCAGGAACACCTTCCGGGCGCCGCCCTGGATCCCGGCGTCAATGACGGCGCGCTCCTCCACCTCGGTGATGCCGGAGGGCACGCAGATCACCACTCTGGGCTTGACAAGGCTGAACGGCGACACCTTGCGGATGAACTCCTTCAGCATCCGCTCCGTCATGTCGTAATCCGAGATCACGCCCTCCCGCAGCGGCCGGATGGCGATGATGTTGCCCGGGGTGCGGCCCAGCATCTGCTGCGCCTCGGTTCCCACCTTCAGCAGCTTTCCGCTGTCCCGATCCAGCGCCACCACAGACGGCTCGCGCAGCACGACGCCCTTGCCCTCCACGAACACCAACACGGAGGCGGTGCCCAGGTCAATGCCGATATCCTTACAGAAAAGGCTCATTTCAGACCATTCCTTCCCATTGAGCCTGAAGACTCTACAAAAAATCAAATATCCGCCTGCGGAAAGACGCGCAGCCGCAGCGGCCGGGTCTCGTCGCACGCGGTGAATTTTCCCTTGCAATCTGCCGTGGACAGTATAACATACAGGCAGAATGGTTGCAAGCGGGAATGAGAGAAAAGTTTGCCCGCCCCCGGGCCGTGCTATAACCGTTCAGACACCCACGGTGGCGCGATGGCAGATACCCCTCCCCGCGGTTTAAATAGCAGGGAGGGGCTTCAAGCTGCCTCAAACGATTCCAGGGAGCGCCAGGTGTCGCTCTCCTCTTACCGCCATCGTTCGGTACCGTTCCGTCCTGGCAATTCGTCACCTCTCTCTTCCCAGGGGGGCCGTCTGAACGGTTACATCCCGATAACCGGAACATGCGCGATCCTGCAAAGTCAATCTTTACAAAACTAT
>CAYRAG010000016.1:32441-35840 GCA_964422185.1 uncultured Oscillospiraceae bacterium | reverse complement strand
ACGATGAGAGCGAATGGACACAGGGTTCTGGACGGAGATATTCGCAGCATTCAGCCGCAGGAAATACTGGAAATTGCCAGGCTGGATATCGGCGAACCGTTTATGATCTGTGGCGGGCCTCCCTGCCAGCCGTTTTCCACTGCGGGTAAAAGGCAGGGGATCCATGATCCGCGGGGGAGCCTTTTCATGGACTTCATCCGGATGATTGATTACATCCGGCCCAGATTTTTTGTCATGGAAAATGTCAAGGGCATTCTGTCCGCGCCGTTGAAACATGTGCCGGCCTCCGCAAGAGACGAAAGCGATCCGGAACAGAGATCAGGGACGGTACTCGATGTGATACTCTCGGAATTTGACAAACTGGGCTATCAAACGGTCTACGGACTGCTGGACGCTGTGAACTATGGAGTGCCTCAGTTCAGAGAGCGTTTTGTTCTGGTGGGAAGCAGAGACCATGAAGATATTTTCCTTCCCGTGCCAACGCACTTTCAGACACACCAAAACCCGGATTACAGGTGGAGAACGGTCAGAGATGCCATATCAGACCTTGAAGGTGATGCGGGCGAATGCGCGACACTGAGTCCGGAACGAAAGAACTATCTTCATCTGGTTCCGGAAGGGGGCAACTGGAGAGATTTACCGGAGGATCTGATTCCTGCCGCGATGGGCGGGGCCTACGAATCCGGAGGAGGAAAAGCGGGATTTTACCGGCGGCTTTCCTATTCACAACCTTCTCCGACCATTACGACCTCGCCGGCCCAGAAGGCAACCATGCTCTGTCACCCGAAATTCGACAGGCCGCTCAGTGTGAAAGAGTACGCGAGGTTACAGCAGTTTCCCGATGACTGGGTCTTTGTGGGCACCACCGCGGCGAAATACAGGCAAATCGGCAACGCCGTCCCGGTGGGACTGGGAACGGCCATCGGTCTGGCTGTCATTGCCGCTGCGGATAAAACTGCGGTCGTGGAAACGAAGCGATTCAGGGGGACAGGCGTACACAGCAGGATCAAAAACGCGCTGGAATTAGGGGGAAACGCGAATGGCGATTAACCGTGCCGTGTTCCAGCCTGCTGAAACCGGATGGTGAGATCCCGGGCATCCTGGACAGATGCTGCCGGGTGATGCGCATGGATATGCGCTGTTTCATGATCTCCCGCTCCGGCTCCGTCGCAGCCCATTCCATGCGGAATGCGGGATCATCCGGCTGCGTTCTGAGGGTGTCTCTAAAAGTTCCGGCCATGACGGCGCTCTTTCCTCTGCCCGGCATTCACCAGACCGCATGTTGCTGCGGCTGTCTCCCAAATTGGTTTTTTATTGTTATGGCGGCGGGCTCCGTGCGGAAAACCCGCCACACTCAGAATACAGGAAAAGGGGCAGTTCATCGTGGATCGGTACCGTACAGGCAGTGACGGCGCGTATCTTTTTGAGATACAGTCCTACCTCGTGGAGCGCGGGCAGCTCTTCAGCGACTACTCCCTCTGCCAGAGGGTGCAGGAGAGGGAGGAAGGGAAGCACTTCACCTTTCAGGAGCATGTCAGGGGGCTCGTCTATGCGCTGCTGTCCAACCAGACCAAATGGATCAGAATCGCGCCGCACCTGAATGAAATTGATGAGCTGTTCCGGAACTATGACCCGTCTTTCCTCAGGGACACGGAGGGCAGTTATTTCGCGGAGGGACTGTTCCGCCTGAAATGCGGGAATGTGAGAACCAGAGATCAGATGGACGCCCTGGCCGATAATGTAAGGCTGATGGAGCGCCTGCAGGCCAGGTACGGGAGCATGGACGCCTATGTCACCTCCGCGCCCGCGTACCGGATCGTGAAAAATCTGTCCGACCCGTCCTCCGCCCACAAGCTGAAAATGATTGGCGAGGCGCTGGCGTGGGAATATCTGCGGAATGTCGGGATAGACGGCGCCAAGCCGGACACGCATCTGAGGCGGTTCCTGGGCAATGCCCGGATGGGAAACGCGAGGGACGAGACTGCGACGCCGGAGGAGGCGCTGCGCCAGGTCGATGAGCTCGCGGCTGCCACGGGGCTCCGGCTGGTGGAGATTGACAATCTGATCTGGAGCTATTGCGCGGACGGCTATGGCGAGATCTGCACCGCGTCGCCGCACTGTGAGAAGTGTGTGATTCGGAAATACTGCCATTCCCGGGGATACTGACAGAGAAGACGCGCCCTCGCATCTCAGTCAGCCGAAACCACACCGGGCCGCGGTTAGTACCGGGACGGGACATCTCCCGCGGATCCGGGCCTGCCGCTCTGAACGCGGGATGGCCGCCCGGCGGAATCAGCCTGCGGCGATTTCCTCTGTACCCTCTCCACAACTATACCACACGGGACGCGGAATTTCCACGGAGAATAGAGCTTCCGCTGCCGCCATAGAAGCTACATGCATTCCGGTACACCGCGGGCGAGCCGCGGCCCGGATCAACCCGTAACATGCCGGACAGGAGGGACTGCAAGTGAACCTACAGCACCTGCAATACGCCGTGGAGGTGGAGCGTGCGAAGTCCATCTCCCGGGCGGCGGAGAATCTCTATCTGAATCAGCCGTTTCTCAGCAAGGCGATCCGGGAGCTGGAGAATGAGGTGGGGATTGAGATCTTCAACCGGACCTCCCGGGGCGTGGTGCCCACCAAGGAGGGGGAGGAGTTCCTGTTCCACGCGAAAGAGATCCTGGCGCATGTGGAGCAGGTGGAGAATCTCTACCGGGTCGCCCGGAAAGATACCTACCAGTTCGAGGTGTCGGTGCCCATCGCCTGCTACATCTCCCAGGCGTTTGTGGAGTTTGTCCGGGAGCTGGAGGGGCTGGACTCGTTCAAGGTGGACTACTACGAGACCAACACCATGAACGCGATAGACCGGGTGGCGGAGCACGACAGCAACCTGGGCATCATCCGGTATCAGAATGAGTTCCAGGACTACTATCTCCGCTACCTGGAGAGCAAGGAGCTCATCGCGAATCCCATCTGGACCTATGAGTACCACCTCATCATGGCCAAAAGCAACCCGCTGGCGGAGAAAGAGCATCTGGTGCCGGAGGATCTGGAGGGGCAGATTGAGATCACCCACGGGGATCCCACGGTGCCGGCCCTGCCCGTGTCGGTGGCGATGGAGCGCAGGCGCAGGGAGCAGATCCCGAAAGAGATCGTGGTCTACGAGCGGCAGAGCCAGTTTGAGCTGCTGTGCGAGATCCCGGAGACCTATATGTGGGCGTCTCCCACCCCGCAGCGGGTGATGGAGAGCTTCCCCCTGGTGCAGCGCGTCTGCCATACGGCGGATCGCATGTATACAGACTCCCTGATCTACCGCAGGGGGTATAAGTTCAACCGGGAGGAGACGCTGTTTATCGAGAAAGTGAAGTCGATGGTCTCGTCGCTTCAGGCGATGGAGAA
>CAYRAG010000016.1:3506-32341 GCA_964422185.1 uncultured Oscillospiraceae bacterium | reverse complement strand
GCGCGGTGTATACTCTCACCGTAAGAGGGAAACACCCCCGCAAGACTTGAGAAAGGAGCCTTTGAGTCATGAACGGAGTCAATGTAAGAGATTTTATCGTCAAGAACTATACCCCCTATGACGGGGACGGCAGTTTTCTGTGCGGCCCTACCGAACGGACAAAGAAGCTGTGGGAAGAACTGAGCGTGCTGCTGGATCAAGAGCGCAATTCCCCGGGCCGGGTGCTGGACGCGGATACCTCCGTGATCTCGACGATCACCGCGCATGATGCGGGCTATATCGATAAGGATCTGGAGCAGATTGTCGGTCTGCAGACGGAGAAGCCGCTCAAGCGCGCCATTATGCCGTACGGCGGTCTGCGCACGGTGGAGCAGTCCCTGGAGGAGCACGGCTACCACCTGGATCCGGAAGTGAAGAAGATCTTCAAGTACCGCAAGACCCACAATGAGAGCGTGTTCGATGTCTACACCCCCGAGATCCGCGCCGCCCGCAGCAACAAGCTGCTCACCGGTCTGCCGGACGCCTACGGCCGCGGCCGTATTATCGGCGACTACCGCCGGGTGCCCCTGTACGGCGTGGACTACCTGATTGAGCAGAAGGAGAAAGCCAAGCTGCAGTATGACGCGGACGACATGTCCGAGGAGCTGCTGCGCAAGCGCGAGGAGATGTCCGACCAGATCCGGGCGCTGGAAGAGCTGAAGGAGATGGCGGCCAAGTACGGCTTCGATATCTCCAGACCGGCGCAGGATACGAAAGAGGCCATTCAGTGGCTGTACTTCGCCTATCTGGGCGCGGTGAAGGAGCAGAACGGCGCCGCCATGTCCCTGGGCCGCACCTCCACTTTCCTGGATATCTACGCCGAGCGCGACCTGGCCAGCGGAAAGTATACCGAGGAAGAGATCCAGGAGATGGTGGATCACTTCATCATGAAGCTGCGGATTGTCCGCTTCCTGCGGATCCTGGAGTACGATGAGCTGTACGCCGGCGATCCCGTGTGGGTGACGGAGTCCATCGGCGGCATGTGCCTGGACGGCCGCCACATGGTGACGAAGATGTCGTTCCGCTACCTGCAGACGCTCATCAACCTGGGCCCCGCCCCGGAGCCCAACCTGACCGTGCTGTGGAGCGAGCGCCTGCCGGAGAACTTCAAGGAGTTCGCCACCGGCATCTCCATCAAGACCTCCGCCATCCAGTATGAGAACGACGACCTGATGCGCCCCGACCTGGGCGATGACTACGGCATCGCGTGCTGCGTGTCCCCCATGCGCATCGGCAAGCAGATGCAGTTCTTCGGCGCCCGCGCCAACCTGGCCAAGTGCCTGCTGTACGCCATCAACGGCGGCGTGGACGAGAGAACCGGCAAGCAGGTGGCGCCCAAGTACGCCCCGATTACCAGCGAGTACCTGGACTTTGACGAGGTGTGGGAGCGCTTTGACCAGATGGCGGGCTACCTGGCCATGATCTACACCAAGGCGCTGTACTGCATCCACTACATGCACGACAAGTACGACTACGAGCGGCTTGAGATGGCCCTGATGGACGAGAAGATCGTCCGCACCACCGCCTGCGGCATCGCGGGGCTGTCTGTGGTGGCCGACTCCCTGTCCGCCATCAAGTACGCGAAAGTGAAGCCCATCCGCAACGAGAAGGGCATCGCCGTGGACTTCGAGATTGAGGGCGACTTCCCCAAGTACGGCAACAACGACGACCGGGTGGACAGCCTGGCGGAGCAGGTTACCACCATGTTCATGAACAAGCTGCGCCAGCACAAGACCTACCGCCGCAGCACGCCCACGCAGTCCATCCTGACGATCACCTCCAATGTGGTCTACGGCAAGAACACCGGCACGACCCCGGACGGCCGCAAGGCCGGTGTGCCTCTGGCGCCGGGCGCCAACCCCATGCACGGCCGCGATACCAACGGCGCTCTGGCCTCCCTGCTCTCCGTGGCAAAGGTTCCCTTTGAGGACGCCGCGGACGGCATCTCCTACACATTCTCCATGTGCCCGGCCGCGCTGGGTAAGGACATGAAGGAGCAGGAGCTCAACCTGATCACGCTGCTGGACGCCTATATGAACAAGACCGGCCAGCATCTGAATGTGAATGTCCTGAACCGGGAGACCCTGCTGGACGCCATGGATCACCCGGAGAAGTACCCGCAGCTGACCATTCGTGTGTCCGGCTACGCGGTGAACTTCATCAAGCTGACCCGGGAGCAGCAGCTGGATGTCATCTCCCGCACTTTCCACGAAAAGTTCTGATATTCCTCCGAGTATCACCCTGCAGGCCCGGCACCGGTGCAAACCGGTGCCGGGCACACTATTTGCCCGTGCGGCTTACGCACATGATAACCGCGGGCCGCATTGGCAAATATTGGTAACCGTGCGCCGGACAGGTTGACGGTTGCCGGGCTTTGTGGTAGACTGAGGTCACACAGACGGGAACCGCCGGAAAAAGAGAAAAAAGATGGGCGGGGCGTCTGAAAGGAGTAAAAAATGCAGAATACAGCGAAAAAAGTGACAGTTCTGACTCTGGCGCTGTGCCTGGTGATGAGCCTGGCCGCGTGCGGCGGAGGCGGGGGCAACGCCTCGGAGCCCGTCTCGACCGGCTCTCCGGACGAGGTGACGACCATCGGCGAGGGGGAGAAGTCGTTCTCGTTCGAAGTGGTGGACAACGAGGGAACCGTGATCCAGTTTGTGGTGAATACGGACGCGGATACCGTGGGCGATGCGCTGCAGGAGAACGGCCTGATCCAGGGCGAGGAGAACGCGTACGGCCTGTATGTCAAGACGGTCAACGGCCTGACGCTGGATTACGACAAGGACGGAATGTTCTGGGCCCTCTATGTCGACGACGAGTACGCCAATGTGGGCGTGGATGAGACGCCGATTGACGAGGACGCGGTGTATTCGTTCCGCGCCACGGAGGGATAGCACACAGGGCGGCCGCCCGGCGGATCGGATGACGCCGGGCGGCTTTTTGGATTCGGGGTTGATCTCGCCATCCGGATCCGGTAAAATATCCGGTGAGAACCGCCGGGGGAGGCCCGTCAGGGAGATTCCTGTTTTTTCAGGGCCCTGAGGCGCCGGAACGGCGAACGCAATCCGGCCCGTGCGCTGCGCGGGCGCGTGGGGCACGGATCAAGGAGGAAGAAGCCATGCTGAGCAAGAGAGAGAATTTCCTGGCGACCATCAAGGGCGGAAAGCCGGATCGGCTGGTCAAACAGTACGAGGCCATCAACCTGCTGCTGGGGGATCCCATCAACCGGTTTATCAACGGCCCGAAGCGCTATCCCGGCATGGAGCCCACCTATGACGGCTGGGGCACGAAGATCATCTGGCCGGCGGGGGAGCCGGGCAGCATCCCGGATCCGAAAGTCCGGGTTCTGGAGGATGTGACCTGCTGGCGCGATTTTGTGAAAGTGCCGGACATCATCGCCAACTGCTCCGATCCGGAGCTGTGGGAGCCCTACCTGGAGCAGGTCAGCAAAGCGGATCGGGACGAGCGGCTGCTGACCGTGTTCGCGCCCACCGGCATTTTTGAGCGGATGCACTACCTCATGGGATTTGAGGACACCCTGTGCAACTTCATGCTGGAGGAGGAGGCCATGGAGGATCTGTCCATGGCCATCGGCGAGCACCGGTACCAGTATGTCAAGCTGATGTGCGAGATGGTTCACCCGGACGCCGTCTTCTTCCACGACGACTGGGGCAGCAAGCAGAATCTGTTTGTGCAGCCGGAGCTGTGGCGGAAGATCCTCAAGCCGGCCATCGCGAAGGGATACGACTATGTCCATGACCAGGGCGTGCTGGTGATTCACCACGCGGACTCCTACTGCGAGCCGATCGTCCAGGACATGATCGACATGCATGTGGATCTGTGGCAGGGCGTCCTGCCCCAGAACGACATTCTGAAGATTCAGCAGCAGTTTGGCGGCCAGATTGCCCTGATGGGCGGCATTGACGCGGCTGTGGTGGATCGGGAGGACTCCACGGAGGAGGAGATCCGTGCGGAGGTGCGCCGGGTCTGCATGACCTACGCGAAAAACGGGTATTTCGTGCCCTGCATCACCTACGGGGATCCCTACGGCACGCTGCACCCCCACGCCAATGACATCATCAACGACGAGATCGACCGCTGCAGCAGCGAGATCTTCGGCTGAGGGAGACGGACGAAAAACAGGACAGAGGGCGGACGCGGCGCGTCCGCCCTCTGCGGATCCTGCCGTGCCCGGGAGATTCCCCCTTGACCGGTCGGCTGGAGCGTGGTAGAATGTGTCCTGGTTAGACATGGCTAACTCAAGATGGTGAATGACACAACACAGGGAGGCGGAGAACATGTGGAAGACCACGGTGAAGATCGACGGCATGAGGTGCGGGATGTGCGAGAGTACGGTCAATCAGGCGCTGCGGACGGCGCTGCCGGTGAAGAAGGTGACCTCCTCCCACCGGAAGGGGGAGGCGGAGCTTCTGTCCGACGGGGAGCTGGACGGGGAGACGGTGCGTGCGGCGCTCGATCCCACCGGATACCGGGTGGTGTCCGTGGAGTGCCGGCCCTGGGAGAAGAAAGGGCGGTTCGGGCGCGGGGACGCCTGACCGGGAAAAAAGAGAAGCAGGCTGACCCGCCCGGGATCAGCCTGCTTCTCCGCGTGTTCAGGACTTGTACAGGATGCAGCAGGTGTACGCGATCTTGTCGTTGCCGTAGTAGTAGGGCACATTATTGTCGCTGCACACCTTGCTGACGAACAGCCCGTAGGCCTCCATGGAGGGGTAGACCAGATCCGGGAACCGGCAGGGCGCGTCCGGATAGGTGCACTTCTCACAGCGGTCGCAGGTGCCGGCGGACATGGGGAACAGATCCACATCAGTGTCTTTCAGGCGCATCATCAGATCGTCAAAATGCTGCCGGTTCTGTTTGGCCACCTCAAACATGGCCTCGAAGTCGAACGAGTCCTCCCGGTCTCCCACGGTCTGCAGCAGCACCCCGCGGTCGTACTGAGCGGCCCGGGCGGCCGCGTCTTCCACGGGGCCGCAGCCGGGCGGGCAGGACCAGGATCTGTTGTAGCTCTGACACCGGTCCGCGGCGCACATGGCGCGCACCTCGGGCATAAATTCCAGTGTGGAGACATCCAGATCCTCCGCCACGGTGAAGCCGCTCTGTTTTGCCAGGGCCTTGATATCCAGTTCCATAACCTGTTGGCGCCGTCTCCCGCTCCGGTTCGGACGGCGCACTCCTCCTTCCCTGATGTTCAGGCAGTCTCGCCTGGATCTTCCCGCTCCAGGCGGAGTTCACTCCTCTTCCCCGAACAGCATGGCATCCACATACTTTTCATTGAATACCGCGCTGCCGGACAGTTCCACATAGCGGCATCTGCCGGTGACCTGCGAGAGCGTGGCCCGGTACAGCGGGGAGAGCGCCATGGAGGCCCCGGTGCCGGAGGTGTTGCCCGCACAGCGTGCCCGATCCCGCAGCTCCGCGGGGAGCAGCCCGATGGCGCAGGCGCTGTCCACATTCATGTAAAAGCCGAAGCCGCCGGCGATGATCACCTGCCGGATGTCGTCGTACGAGGTGCCGGTCTGATCCAGCAGCGTCTCGATGCCCGCCCGGATGGCCGCCTTGGCCAGCTGCACCTGGCGGATGTCCTGCTGGCTGAGATACACGCCGTTGCCGAACTCGTACCGGTCGCCCTCCAGACGGCCGGTCTCGTCCACCAGCTCATTTTTCAGCAGCGCGGCCACGGCGTCGATGAGGCCGCTGCCGCAGATGGACGCGGGCGCCCCGCCGCCGATGGTGGTGTAGCTCAGGTCGGAGGCGACGGCGTCGATGGCGCCGTCCCGCGCCGGGGATCCGCACTCGATGCCGGCGCCCTCAAACGCGGGGCCGGCCGCGGTGGCGCAGCACAGAAATTCCGCGCCGTTTCCCAGCGCCATTTCGCCGTTTGTCCCGATGTCCAGGAACAGCACGGTCTCGTTGCTGAGCCAGGCGCCGCTGCTCATCAGGCCGGCGGTGATGTCCCCGCCCACATACCCCGCGACGCAGGGGGCCAGGTACAGCACGGCGCCGGGCGCCAGGCCCGGGAGAAACGCGGCGGCGTCGAACTCCCGCCCGAAGAGATCCAGGGGAGTGAAAGGCGCCACGCCAATGGACTCCGGGGACAGTCCGGCGAAGATGTGCTCCATGACCGTGTTGCCGGCGATGCTGACGCAGGTGATGCGCTCCGGCTCCGGCGTCAGTTCGTGAATCAGCTCCAGGATCTGGTTCCGGATGGCCGCGGTGAGCGCCTCCAGACCGCCGCTCTGGGCGCAGTGGTGGATGCGGCTGATGACATCGTCTCCGAACGAGCGCTGGGCGTTCATGCCGCAGGCGGTGCCGAGACAGTGGCCCATGGACAGGTCGTAGAGGTACGCGGCGACGGTGGTGGTGCCGATGTCCACGGACAGGCCCAGCCCGTGTCCGCCGCCGGGGATCTCTCTGCGATCCGCGGCGATGTGCTCCTCCTCTCCGCCGGTGTCCGGCAGGACGAGGGTCACGGGGCCGGCGGGGTACCAGCGGCAGGCGAGAATCTCCTCCTCCTGTGCGTTCTTCTCCGCGCCGTCCAGGCCCAGCAGGGGGCCGGTGGCGGTGACGGTGCACTGGCGGCAGGTGCCGTTGCCGCCGCAGGAGGCGTGAATATCGTTCCCGCTGAGCTGGATCAGCTCCAGCAGTGTCCGGTTGCCTCCGGCGGCCAGGGTCTCGGTGTGATCCGGACCGATGATGGTGATGGTATAGTCAGCCATGGTGTCACATCCTTTCCAGAGTCGCTGCGGCGGGCGGCCCTCCCCGGGGCAGAAAAAGACAGACCCCTGCCGCCGGACGGGCTGACAGGGGTCTGCCGCAGCTGAGCAATCAGGCGGTGAGCAGTTCCTCCGCGCGGTTGGCGCAGGTGGCCGCGTCCGGGGTGTAGGCGTCCGCGCCGATCTGATCGCAGAATTCCTGCGTCACAGGGGCGCCGCCCACCAGAATTTTCACCTGATCCCGGATGCCCGCGTCCTTGATGGCGTTCACGACATTCTCCATCATGGGCATGGTCGTGGTCAGCAGGGCGGAGCAGCAGACCAGGTCGCATTTTTCGTCGATGGCGGTCTGTACAAATTTCTCGGGCGGGACATCCACGCCCAGGTCGATGACATCGATGTTCTTGCTCTCCAGCATCAGCCGGACGATGTTCTTGCCGATGTCGTGCAGGTCGCCCTGCACGGTGCCAATACATGCTTTGCCGATAGGCATACTTCCCTCTTCGGCCAGCAGGGGCTTAAGCAGCTCGGTGCCCTTGTTCATGGCACGGGCCGCGACCAGCACCTCGGGCACGAACGCCTCGTTGCGGGTGAACCGGTCGCCGATGACATTCATGCCGGCCAGCAGGCCGTCGTTCAGGATGGTCTGGGCGGAGAGACCCTCATCAACTGCCTTGGGGATCAGCTCCTTGACAACTTTCATTTTTCCGGTTTGCACTGCCTGGGAAATGTCTTCCAAAACGCTCATATCAAACTCCTCCTGTCAGTTTTACATGGTGCTGCACACACTGTCCTCAAGTTAGTATAACAGGAAAACAGCCCGTAGTATAGGATAATTTTTTGAATTCTGGAAAATATTTTGTAAAAACCCGGTAACTTTGCGGATTATTCCCGGCTACTTCAGGCCGTGTTCCCGCTGGATGTCGATCCGCCGCGCCCGCTTGCGGAAAGTGTCCGGGGTGACGCCGGTGACCCGCCGGAACACCTTGCAGAAATAGCTCTGATCGGTGAAGCCCACGGCGGTGCACACATCCAGGTTGGAGCTGCGGCCGGCCAGAAGCAGCGCCTTGCTGTGCTCGATGCGCAGCCGGTTGAGGTACTCCTTGAAAGTGACGCCGATCTCCTCCCGGAAGATGCGGGAGAAGTAGGAGGGGCTGTAGCCCGCCCGCTGCGCCACCTCCCCCAGGGTGATCCTGGTCTGGTAGTTGGCCCGGATGTAGTCGATGGCGCCCTGGATGGCGTTGCGGTGCTTGACATCCAGCAGGGAGAGCACCAGGCCGGTGAAGCGGTTCAGGCTGGCGGCCAGCCAGCGGGTCAGCTCCGCCTGGGTGTTCAGCCCCCGCATCTCCTGGAGCAGTTCATGGGTGATCTCCAGGATCTGATCCGCGTCCGCGCCGCCGTGGATGGCGGCCCGGGAGAGAACCACCAGAAGCTCCATGGTCAGGCTGCGGGCCTGCGCCGCGTCCGGGGTGTAGAAGAAGATGTGGCCCAGCAGCTCGTTGAGCAGCACGCCCGCCTCCTGCCGGTCCCCCTGGGAGATGGCCTCGGCCAGGGCGAACTCTTTCTCCATGGGGTACGCGGTGTCCTCGCCGCCTTTCAGCCGGGCGACATAGTCCCCGATGGCGCTCTGCTGAACCTGCTCCTGCCGGGCCCGGTACAGCTCCTGGCTGCTGTCCCCGATGTACACCGCGGTGATAAACAGCTGGGTGGACAGGTACTCCAGGCGCTTCGGCTCCGCCTGGGGCACGCGCAGCAGCAGGCCGCGCACACTGCCCTCCTGCGCCGGATCCAGATTCCCGGCCTGCATGGAGTCGCTGGAGAGAAAGTCCTCCACATCCATGATGAGCACCGGGCCGCCGATCAGGCAGCCGGACCGGACGCCGCCCGTCACGATGGGGGAGGCGAAGAACGCCATGCCCGCGGGACAGAAGTAGGTGTACCGCCCGCCAAACCGCTGGGACTGCACCGCGGCGTACCGGTTGAGATCCCCGCAGGGGAAGCCGGCGCCGGTGAGGGCGGTCAGCTGCCGGCAGAACGCGCAGTCCGCGCCTTTCGGCTTGTGCTCAAACAGCAGGGACTCCCCGTCATCGTAGAGACAGCAGCGCACGCCGCAGGAGATGGAGAACGCCTTCACCGCCTCCCGGGCGGCTTTCAGGTCAAACGGGGCGTGGGATTTGCGGGATTTGGACTCTGGCATGGGGGAACCTCCTTTCCGCGCCGGGGAAATTCCGGTGTTTCGAGAGTTTACCAACAGGGCAAGGAAATTTTAAAATTAAAAAGATTTTTCTATACATTCCCCTGGGAATCCTGATAAGATTTTCTTTAGAACCGCCGCGGAAGAGGCCGCGGAATCAAAAAAACAGGAAGAGGAGCAGGAAAAAATGAACATTTACCAGTGGAAAGACGATGTCATCGCCGCCCCGAAGAAGAAAGCCATTCCCGTGCTGACTTTCCCGTCCATTCAGCTCATGGGCATCACCGTGAAAGAGCTGATCAACGACAGCGACACCCAGGCCAAGGGCATGAAGACCATCGCCGACACCTGCGACACCGGCGCCGCGCTGGCCATGATGGATCTGTCCGTGGAGGCCGAGGCGTTCGGCTCCCAGATCCGCGTGACGGACGACGAGGTGCCCACCGTTGTCGGCTCCATCGTCAATGAGCCCGAGGACGCGGACGCGCTGCAGATCCCCGCGGTCGGCACCGGCCGCACCGGCATCTACATCGACGGCGTGGCAAAGGCCAAGAAGCTGATCTCCGACCGGCCCCTGCTGGCCGGCGCCATCGGACCGTTCTCCCTGGCGGGCCGCCTGATGGGCATGAGCGAGATCATGATAAACTGCTACGACGAGCCGGAGATGGTGCAGACCGTGCTGGAGAAGGCCACCTCTTTCATCACCGACTACATCAAGGCGTTCAAGGAGGCCGGCGCGGACGGCGTTCTGATCGCCGAGCCCGCCGTGGGCATTCTCTCCCCGTCCATGGTGTCTGAGTTCGCCACGCCCTACATGAAGCAGATTGTGGACGCCGTGCAGTGCGAGACTTTCGGCGTGTTCTACCACAACTGCGGCAACGGCACGCCTCTCATGACCGACGAGATCGCCGCCATCGGCGCGCTGGGCTACCACTTCGGCGACGCGGTGGATATGGCGGACATCTGCGAGAAGATGCCCAGGGATGTCCTGGTCATGGGGAATGTCAGCCCGTCCCGCACTTTCCGCGCCGGCACGCCGGAGAAGGTGCGCGAGGAGACCCTGGCGGTCATGGGCGCCTGCTGCGAGAAGTATCCCAATTTCGTCATCTCCTCCGGCTGCGACATCCCGCCCGCATCCAGCTGGGACAACATCAACGCGTTCTTTGACGCGGTCAACGAATTCTACGGCAAGTAAGATTTCTCTCAGGAGCAGGTACGGGTTTCCCGCCCGTGCCTGCTTTTTTCGCGCCCTGTCATAACCGGATTTTATCACGGGTGAAAGGGAAAGGCAACCGACAGCCGCGCCGAAATCTGAAGTGCGCTGTGCGGATCGGGGCGGCATCTTGTCCCCGCCGGGAAGGTGTGCTATACTCTCTACAAGCCTCCCCCGGTGCGCCGGGGGAGAGAAGAAAAGGGGGCCGCTGCCGTGAAACCGTTGCTGTGTGTGCTGCTGGGCTATTTCTGCGGCTGCTTTCTCACGGCGGATCTCGTGGCGTATGTGCGCACGGGCAGAGGCGCCGGCGCCATGGGCACCGGCAATCCCGGCATGGCCAATATCGCCGGGGAGATGGGGGCGAAATGGGGCGCCGTCGTCCTGCTGGGTGATATCGCCAAAACGGCGGTCGCCGTGGTGGGCTCCTACCTCTTCTACCCCTATCAGATGTGCGCACTCTACGCCGGCCTGGGGGCGGTGCTGGGCCACAACTTCCCGTTCTGGCGGAAGTTCCGCGGGGGCAAGGGCGTGACGGTCACCTGCGTGGCCATCATCGCGTTCTCCCCCATCTGGGGCACCCTGTCCTGCGCCGTCGGGCTGGCTGTCGTGCTGATCACCGGCTGGCTGCCGCTGGGCGCCGTGGTGATCCCCGCGGCGTTTCTCCCGTTCGCGTTCGGCAGGTACGGCGTGCCGGCCGGCGTGGTGACCCTGATCCTCACCGCGCTGATGTTCTCCCGCCACTACCGGGGGCTGGGCCGTATCCTCCGGGGAGAGGAGAAGCGGCATCTGCGCGGGAAGGGCCGGAAAGAGCAGAACCCGCCCGCGCCCTGAATTTCCCCAAATTTCCTGTTGACTTGCCCATGCCGGGGTGGTAGACTGTTGCGGACAAAAGGGAGTAGTGCAGGATACCGTCAACAATCTCCGCTTCGGCGTGGCGGTATCCCCCACAGGTTGGGTTGGGAACGAGACTTTTGGCACAGAATCTGCGTGCCGGGGTCTCGCTTTTTTTGCGCCCCGGGGCGCGACAAAAGAAGGAGTGGTTGGAAAGATGAGCATCGTGGTCACCATCGTGTTGTTTCTGATTGGCCTGCTGTGCATCATCAAGGGAGGAGACTGGTTTGTGGACTCCGCCGCCTGGATGGCGGAGGTGTCCGGCATCCCGAAGTTCATCGTGGGCTCCACCATCGTCAGTCTGGCCACGACCCTGCCGGAGCTGATCACCTCGGTGATCGCCACCGCCCAGGGGAGTGTGGATCTGGCCGTGGGCAACGCCGTGGGCTCGGTCACCGCCAATACCGCCCTGATTCTGGGCATGTCCCTGGTGTTCATGGCCGCGCCCATCGTCCGCAGGGAGTTTGCGCCCAAGGCGCTGATCCTCATCGCCAGCTGCGTGGCGCTGCTGGGGATCACGGTCATCCTCCGGAGCATGACCGTGCCCGCCGGCATCATCCTGCTGGCGATCTTCGCGCTGTACCTGGCGGAGAATGTGATGTCCGCCCGGAAAACGGCCGGCCAGAACGCCAAAGAGCCGTTTGAGAAGAAAGAGCTGCCCAAACGCATTTTGTTCTTCGTCCTGGGCACCGCGGGCATCGTGGTGGGCGCCAAGCTGCTGGTGGACAACGGCAGCGAACTGGCGATTCTGTTCGGGGTGCCGGAGAGCGTGGTGGCGCTGACCCTGGTGGCCATCGGAACCTCTCTTCCGGAGCTGGTGACGGCCATCACCGCCATTGTGAAAAAGCAGGGCCTGCTGTCCGTGGGCAACATCATCGGGGCGAACATCATCGACCTGACCCTGATTCTGCCCGTCTGCGCCCTGGTGTCCGGCGGCACGCTGACGGTCAGCCCCCAGAGCTGGATTCTGGATCTGCCGGTCTGCCTGGGCGTGGTGCTGATCGCCATGGTGGTGCCCATGATCGCCGGCAGGTTCTACCGTGCGCAGGGCGTGGTGCTGCTGGCGTGCTACGCGGCGTACCTGGTGGTTCTCGTCGTGGTGGTGCCCACCGTGCAGTGGGCCGCCCTCGCCGGCTGACCGCCGGATGGGGGGACGGGATATGACGGATCAGGAACTGGTGGAGCGGGCGTTTGCCATGCTGGCGTACGCGTACTGCCCCTACTCCGGGTTTCCCGTGGGCGCCGCGCTGGAGTGCGCGGACGGCGCGGTCTACACCGGGTGCAATGTGGAGAACGCCGCGTACGGCTCCTCCCTCTGCGCGGAGCGCACCGCCCTTGTCAAGGCGGTGAGTGAGGGACACCGGACATTCACCCGGCTGGCCATCGCGGGCAACTCCGCGGACTACTGCTGGCCCTGCGGCGCCTGCCGCCAGATGCTCTATGAGTTTGCCCCGGATCTGCGGCTGCTGGTGGCCCGGGAGGATCACACCTTTGTGGAGACGACCCTGGACGCCCTGATGCCCTGCGGGTTCGGGCCGAAGTCGCTGGAGCGGAACCCCTGACGGCACCCGGGAGACAAGCGGAACAAAGCGGCACCGGAACCCGGTTCCGGTGCCGCTTTTGGAGATCCTGCCCGCCCTGGCGGGGAGGAACTCGAGCTTTCATAAGTTTACACCATATAAGAGGATCCGTCCCGGATCAGAAAAGCCTCACAGCACCGGAAATCCGGCCGCCGTGAGGCTTTGCGGTGTTGAGAGAGCGCTAGATCTGCGCGATTTTGTCCCGGTAGACCCGGCGGTACAGGAGCAGAGAGACGCCCATGGCCGCCGCCTCGGTGATCAGGAAAGAGAACCACACGCCCTCCGGCCGAACCAGCAGGAAGATCCCCGCCAGGGGGAGCAGCAGGACGATCTGGCGCAGGAGGGCCACCCACAGGGAGTAGCGGCTGTAGCCCAGGGACTGGAAGACGCTGGAGTAGATGATGCTCACCGCCGCCAGGGGGAAAGAGCACGCGATGGCGCGCAGGGCGAAAGTGCCCATCTCCAGGGATTCCGGGGAGGCGGAGAAGCAGTACTTCAGCAGCGGCTCCGGGAAGATCCACAGCAGCAGCGTGCCGGCGGTGAGGATGACCAGCCCCACTTTCAGGCCGAAGCGGATGGCGCCGGTGATCCGGTGGCGATCCCGGGCGCCGTAGTTGTAGCTGATGACCGGCACCATGCCGTTGTTCAGGCCGAAGACCGGCATGAACACGAAGGACTGCACCTTGAAATACACCCCGATGACCCACACGGCGGTCTCAGACCAGTGGATGAGCAGCTGGTTGAGGCCCAGGGACATGAAGCTGCCCAGGGACTGGGTGACGATGGCGGGTGCGCCGATGCGGTAGATGGGCGCGATGATCTTCCGATCCGGCCGGAAATGGCGCATCCGGATGGGGAAAGTGTCCCGCAGGCGCCAGACAAGGAAAAACCCGATGAGCGCCCCGCCGATCTGGCCGGTGACGGTGGCCACGGCGGCGCCGGTGACGCCCATGTCCAGCCCGAAGATGAGCGCGGGATCCAGCACCATGTTGATCAGTGCGCCGGAGCCCTGGACGATCATGAAGCCCATCGGCTTCCCGTTGCACTGGAGCACCCGCTCGCAGATAAACTGCATGCACATGCCCAGAGAGCCGCAGCAGACGATGGTCAGATAGCGCACGCCCAGCGCCTGAACCACGGGGTCGTCAATGGAGACCCGGAAGAACGGCCGCACGCCCAGCAGCCCGAACAGCAGGAAGACCAGCCAGCTGCAGAAGTAGAGGAAGAAGCCGTGGCAGGCCACGGAGTTGGCCTGCTCCATCTTCCGCTCCCCCAGATACCGGGCCAGCACCGCGTTGACGCCCACGCCGGTGCCCACGCACACGGCGATCATCAAAATCTGCACGGGGTAGGCCAGGGACAGGGCCAGAAACGCCTGGTCGCTCACCTGGGCCACGCAGATGCTGTCCCACAGGTTGTAGATGGCCTGGAGCAGCATGGAGAGCATGATGGGCCAGGCCATGGTCAGCACAAGACGCCGGATGGGCATGGTGCCGAGGATGTTGTCGTTTTCCTGCAAGGCTGTCACCTCCCCGCGCTGCGCGTCTCCGGGTGCGGTCTCAGCGCCGCCGGCCGGTGTACCGGTTGCGGTAGGCGCCGCCGCCCCGCCTGCCGGTGTACCGGCGGCCGCTGCGGCGGAACAGGGTCAGGCGCAGCACGAGAATGGCCACCAGGATGAGCGCCACCGCCAGCAGCAGTTTGACCCAGGTGTGGGAGAAGAAAGTCTCCAGACGGTCCAGCCGGTAGAGCAGGGCGGACTGGGACACGCTGTTCGTGGCCACCAGATCCAGGCTGCCGTACTCCTGGCCCTCATAGACCAGGGTGACGGTGCCCAGCACCTGGCCCTCCTCCACGGGCGCCTCCACGGTTTTCGAGTTGAGCGTGATCCGCTTTTCAATCTTCTCCGGATCCAGATCGTTGGGCACGGTGGCCTCCAGGGTGCCGGCGGGGTGCACGGTGACGCTCTCCGCCTCCTGGGACAGGGTGACCGCCACCTCGGCCAGGGGGAGGACGGGGTCGATGAGCGTCTGCCGGGAGAAGTTGTCAAAGCCCCACTCCAGAAGCCGGGAGGACTCGGAGTACTGGTTGTACCCCTTGCTTCCGGTGGCGCCGGCGTCCCGCTCGGCGCCCAGCACCACGGAGATCAGATATTTGCCGTCTTTCTCCGCCGCGGCCACAAGGCACAGACCCGCGGCGTCGGTGCTGCCGGTCTTCACCCCGATGGCAGGCTTGTACACATACCCCGCGTAGCGCAGGTTGGACAGCAGGGCGTTGGTGTTGAAGAAGTGGCGCTGGTCGGACATATTCGTGGCGTCCACATAGCAGTCCGCGGTGGCGACGATCTCCCGGAAAGTGTCGTTCTTCATCGCCTCTTTGGTGTAGCGGTAGATGTCCCGGCAGGTGGTGTAGTGCTCCGGGTCGTGGAGCCCGTGGGCGTTGGCGAAGTGGGAACCGGTGCAGCCCAGCTGCGCGGCCCGCTCGTTCATCCGCTCCACGAACGCCGGGATGCTGCCCGCCACCGTCTCGGCCAGGATGTTGGCCGCCTCGTTGGCGGAGGCGATGAGCATGCACTGGAGCAGCTGGTAGACGGTCAGCTGCTCCCCGGTCTTGATGTTCTGCGTCGTGCCGCCGGGATCCAGATCCGACGAGAAGGTGGCGCTGGCCGTGACCACCTGATCCAGGCTCAGCTCGCCGCGGTCCACCGCCTCCAGCACCAGCAGGGCGGTCATGACTTTCGTGATGCTGGCGGGATAGGCTTTCTCGTCCCCGCCCTCATTGAGCATGACCTCGTCGTGGTCGGCGTCCATCAGCAGGACATGGGACGCCTGGATGCCGGGGTTGTCCAGCGCGGCGGCGGGCACTGCCGCCAGGCCGGTCACCAGGACAAAAATCAGAAGCATTGCGGGAATGCGAATTTTTTTCATGGAAATATCCTCATGGTTATGGTATGATGGGGATCGGAACAAAAGAGACGCACGCCGGAGCGCCGCGTGCTCAGATTATATCAGAGGGGCGCCGGACATGCAACTGTCCGGGCCGAATTTCCCGGCGCACGGCGCCGGGTGTGAGAGAACGGAATCTGGAGGAGCGGGGCATGCCGAAGATCTTAGTGGTAGACGACGAGAAAGTGCTGGTCAAGGGGATCAAGTTCAACCTGGAGAACGAGGGGTACCAGGTGGAGGTGGGATATGACGGCGAGGAGGCGGTGGAGCTGGCCCGGGACGGCGGCTTCGACCTGATCATCCTGGATCTCATGATGCCCCGCATTGACGGGCTGCAGGCGTGCATGCGCATCCGGGAGTTCTCCAATGTGCCCATCATCATGCTCACCGCCCGCAGCGAGGACACGGACAAGATCCTGGGCTTTGAGTACGGCGCGGACGACTATATCACCAAGCCGTTCAACATCCTGGAGCTGAAAGCCCGGGTGCGGGCGCTGCTGCGCCGCTCCGGGGCCGCCATGCAGAAGACCGGCGCCCACCGCCTGGTGCAGGGGCACATTGAGCTGGACACGGTGGAGCGCTCCGCCTGGCGGCAGGGCGAGCCGGTGGATCTCACCGCGAAGGAGTTCGACCTCATGGAGCTGCTCATGCGCAATCCCGGCCGGGTGTACAGCCGGGAGAACCTGCTCAATATCGTGTGGGGCTACGAGTACGCCGGGGACTACCGCACGGTGGATGTCCATGTCCGGCGCCTGCGGGAGAAGCTGGAGCTGGATCCCGCCAACCCGGAGATCATCCGCACGAAGTGGGGCGTGGGCTATTATCTGAAAAACCAGCAGTCTCAGTGACACGGGAGGGATCCCGCGCCGGGGGGAGGGCGAGCGTCCATGGCGGAAAAACGGGAGAGGCCGAAACTCTTCGTGTCCATCCAGGTGAAGTACGCCCTGACCTATATCGTGCTGATCCTGGCGGTGCTCGTGCTGCTGAACACCTACCCGGTGCTGGCCTCCCAGGACTCCGTGTTCCACTCCAAGGCCACCGCGCTCCAGGGCCGGGTGTCCGTGATCTCCTCCGCCCTGGCCGAGCAGCAGACCCTCAGCGCGGAGAGCGTGCGCCAGGTCATGGAGGTGCTGGGGAATATGGATCTGACCCGGGTGCTGGTCACAGACCCGTCCGGGCTGGTGCTCTACGACAGCGCGGACGCCCAGAGCGGCGCGGCGTCCGGCTCAGATACGCAGCCGCAGCAGCCGGTCTACCGGTACGCCCTGTTCCGGGAGATGGTGCGCGCCCTGCGGGGCTACGACAAGGCGTACAGCCAGTTCCGGGACGGCCGGTTTGAGAGCGGGTTCGCCGGGCCGGTGGTCTACCGGGGCATGATCATCGGGGCGGTGTATGTCTACGAGGTGGATATGGAGCAGGCCGCCCTGCTGGAGGGCATGCAGTCCAACCTGAGGAACATCTCCCTGGTGGTCTGCGCACTGGTCATCGGGATGAGCTTCCTGTTCTCCAAGGCGCTCACGGCCCGCATCGGAGCGCTGCTCAAGGCCATCCGCACCGTGCGGGAGGGCGAGTACAGCCACCGCCTGGAGCTCCGGGGCAACGACGAGCTGGTGCAGCTGGCGGATGAGTTCAACCAGCTCACAGACCGGCTCCAGAAGACGGAGGAGGTGCGCCGGCGCTTTGTGTCCGACGCCAGCCATGAGCTCAAGACTCCCCTGGCCTCCATCCGCCTGCTCACGGACTCCATTTTGCAAAGCGAGGGGCTGGACGAGGATCTGACCCGGGAGTTCGTGGGGGACATCGGGGAGGAGGCGGACCGGCTCAACCGCATTACGGAGAAACTGCTGACCCTGACCCGGCTGGACAGCGCCCAGCCGGTGGAGACCGGGCCGGTGGAGGTCAGACCGGTGGTGGAGAAAGTGGAGCGGATGCTCGCCCCGCTGGCCTCCTCGGCGGAGGTCACGCTGGACTGCCGCCTGGAGGAGGGCTGCGTCATCCGCTGCACCCAGGACGACCTGTATCAGATCGCGTACAATCTCATGGAGAATGCCGTAAAGTACAACCTGCCCGGCGGAAGCGTCATGGTGACGCTGCGTCCGGACGGGGACACGGTGGTGCTGGAGGTGGCGGACACCGGCGTGGGCATCCCGGAGGAGGACATGGACAAGGTGTTCCAGCGCTTCTACCGGGTGGACAAGGCCCGCTCCCGGGCGGCCGGCGGCACCGGCCTGGGGCTGTCCATCGTCAGCGACACCGTCCGGGCCCACGGCGGGGAGATCACCGTGCGCCGGCGGGAGCCGGAGGGCAGTGTGTTCACCGTGGTCTTCCCGGCCTGGAGAGAGGGGGACACACCGTGAGCGGGCGCGGACGGCGCGTATCCGCCGCGCTTCTCGCCCTGGCGCTGGCGCTGTCTCTGGCCGCCTGCGGCGGCGGAGGCGAGACCCGGGAGGAGCCGGGGTATGTGCTGTACTTCCTGTCCGTGGACGACACCGGCCCGGCGCTGGCGGGCGTGCCCCTCAACTGGGAGGGGGAGGAACCGCCCACGGCCCGGCAGCTCATGACCGCGCTGCTGGCGGGGCCGGCGGATGAGGAGACGGTGTCCCCGTTCCCGTCCGGCACCACGCTGCGCAGCCTGCGGGAGGAGGACGGCGTGCTGTATGTGGATCTGTCCGAGAACTACGGCGGCCTCACGGATGTCAACCTGACCATCGCGGATTACGCCATCACCCTGACCCTGTGCCAGCTGGACGGGGTGGACGGCGTGTGCATTACGGCGGAGGGGCAGCCCCAGGACTACCGCAGCCACCAGATCCTCCGCCCGGACGAGATTCTGCTCTCCGGTGCGCCCGCGCAGGCGGAAGAGGAGGAGCAGCCCGGCGCTGAGCCGGGGTAACAGGTGCGCGTTTGGGGATCCCATCAATCACACGGAAAGAAGGATGCGAGATGAGCGGGCAGGGAACCGGCACCAGATGCGTGCAGGCGGGGTACACCCCGGGCAACGGGCAGCCCCGCCAGATTCCCATCATCCAGTCCACCACCTACAAGTACGACACCAGCGAGGAGATGGGCAGACTCTTCGACCTGGAGGAGAGCGGCTACTTCTACACCCGGCTGCAGAATCCCACCAACGACATGGTGGCGGCGAAGATCGCGGATCTGGAGGGCGGCACCGCCGCCATGCTCACCGCCTCCGGCCAGGCGGCCACTTTCTACGCGGTGTTCAACATCGCCAACTGCGGGGATCATGTGGTGGCCTGCTCCGCCATCTACGGCGGAACCTACAACCTGTTCCATGTGACCATGCGGAAGATGGGCATCGACTTCACCTTTGTGTCCCCGGACTGCACGCCGGAGGAGCTGGACGCGGCATTCCGGCCCAATACGAAAGCGGTGTTCGGGGAGACCATCGCCAATCCCGCCCTCACGGTGCTGGATATCGAGAAATTCGCCCAGGCGGCCCACCGGCACGGGGTGCCCCTGATCGTGGACAACACCTTCGCCACCCCGGTCAACTGCAGGCCCTTTGAGTGGGGCGCGGATATCGTCACCCACTCCACCACCAAGTACATGGACGGGCACGGCGCGGCCGTGGGCGGCGCCATTGTGGACAGCGGCCGCTTTGACTGGATGGCCCACGCGGAGAAGTTCCCCGGCCTGACCACCCCGGATGACAGCTATCACGGGGTCACCTACGCGGAGAAGTTCGGCCTGGAGGGCGCGTTTATCACCAAGTGCACCGCGCAGCTCATGCGGGATTTCGGCTCCGTGCAGTCGCCGCAGAACGCGTTTTACCTGAATCTGGGCCTGGAGAGCCTCCATGTCCGAATGCCCCGCCACTGCGAGAACGCCCTGGCCTGCGCCCGGTTTTTGAAGGGCCACCCGAAGGTCTCTTTCGTGACCTACCCCGGCCTGGAGGGGGACCGGTACTACAAGCTGGCGCAGAAATACATGCCCAACGGCACCTGCGGCGTGGTCAGCTTCGGGGTCCGGGGCGGCCGGGCCGCCGCGGAGGCGCTGATGAAGCACCTGAAGCTGTGCGCCATCGAGACCCATGTGGCGGACGCCAGAACCTGCTGCCTGCACCCCGCCTCCGCCACCCACCGGCAGATGAATGACGCGGAGCTGCTGGCGGCGGGGATCAGCCCGGATCTGGTGCGGCTGTCCTGCGGCCTGGAGGACGCGGCGGATCTCATCGCGGATCTGGATCAGGCCCTCAGACAGGTCTGAGACGCACGGAAAGGATTGCCTTTCCGGAAATCTGTGGTACAATAGACCGCAACCCCCGTGCGCGAAGCGCGGGGGAATCGCGGGAAGGGAGAGGAACGCCCCGTGGATGCGGAGAAAGTGGAACAGGCCGGGCGCCGGCCCATCAAGGGCGCCGTGTTCGGCGGGTTTAACCGCCAGGATGTGCTGGATGTGCTGCAGCAGATGGAGCAGGACTACCAGCGGCAGCTGACGGAGTGCGCACAGAGCGGAAAGGAAGATCTGGAGCGCACCCGCGGGGAGCTGGAACAGGCCCGCGGAGAGCTGGAGGAGCTGCGCGGCAGCCTGGCGCAGGCGGAGGAGAAGACCGCCGGTCTGGAGGAGGAGTGCGCGGCGCTGCGCGCCGAGGCGGAGGAGCTCCGCGCGGACGCCGAGGCGTACCGGCTGCTCAAGGTCCGGGCGGGGGAGATTGAAATTGACGCCCAGCGCCGGGCCGCCCTCATTGTCCAGGAGGCGGAGGGCCGGGCGGACGAGCTGCGCCAGAAGCTGCGCGACTGGCTGGATCAGGTGATCCAGGACTACGATGTGATGCGCTCGGACGCGGACGCCACCATCTCCCACACCGTGGCGGAGCTGAACCGGCTGAGCGGTGCGCTCACGGAGCAGTCCAGCCGGCTGGCGGAGAGCACCCAGCGTGCGGAGACCGTGTGGACCGAGTTCTGGAAAGACGGGGACGGCTGACATGGACAACAGGATCTATCACCTGGATACCGAAGCGCTGCCGTCCGAGACGCAAAAGCTGTGCGCCGGGGACCGGGTGCTGCTCAGCGGCACGATCTACACCGCCCGGGACGCCGCGCACAAGCGCCTGTTCGCGCTGCTGGACGAGGGCGCGGAGCTGCCGTTTCCCCTGGCGGGCGCGGTGATCTATTACGCCGGCCCCACCCCGGGGCAGCAGGGCATGGCGGTGGGCGCCTGCGGCCCCACCACCTCCGGCCGGATGGATCCCTACGCGCCCCGGCTGCTGGATCTGGGCCTCGCCGCCATGATCGGCAAGGGGGATCGGAGCCGGGAGGTGCAGGAGGCCATCGTGCGCAACGGCGCGTGCTATTTCGCCGCCGTGGGCGGCGCCGGCGCGCTGATCGCCAAATGCATTGAGACAGCGGAGGTCATCGCGTTCGAGGATCTGGGCTGCGAGTCCGTCAAGCGGATGACCGTCCGGGATCTCCCGCTGACGGTGGCCATCGACTGCGCGGGCGGCAATCTGTACGCCACAGGCCGGGATCAGTACCGGACGGAGTACACGGCGGCCCGCATGTGACGCGGGAGGAAGCCCGGTCATCCGGCACGGGTGGCCGGGCCGCTTTTTCCCGTCCCCCGGGGGCGGACTGAGTAGAATTCACAAGTTTTCCGGGAAAAGGCGCGTTTTTTCGGCGGATTGCCGCATTGTACCCGGAACTCCGGTATGGTACAATGTACGCCGGAGTGAATACAGATGGTTTTCCCGCACGGACAGTGGCAGCGGGGACAGGAGGGAAGCGGGTATGTCCGGGACGCCGAGATACTATATTGTGGAGGCTTCCGCCCTGCCGGAGATCTTCATCAAGGTCGTGGAGGCCAAGCGCCTGCTGGAGACGGGGGAGGAGACCACGGTGAACGGGGCCGCCAGACGCACCGGCATCAGCCGCAGCGCGTTCTACAAGTACAAGGACACTGTGCGGCCGTTTAACGACATGCTCAACGGGCACATCGTCACCTTCCAGATGATGATGCGGGACGAGCCGGGCAACCTGTCCTCCGTGCTGAATATCTTCGCCGCCTGCGGCGGGAATATTCTCACCATCAACCAGAACCTGCCCAGCGGCGGCTGCGCCATGGTGACCATCACCGCGGAGACCTCCAACATGACCATCACCCTGGGGGAGCTGCTTGCGCGGACGGAGCAGCTGGAGGGCGTCCTTCGGTGCGAGGTGCTGGCCGGCTGACGGCGGATAACATGACGGCCCGCGCTCTGAAAGGGCGCGGGAAGCGGAAAAAAGAGGTGCGGAACATGATTCAGATCGCGATTTTGGGATTCGGCACAGTGGGCTCCGGCGTGGCCGAGGTGCTCTCCATGAACGGCGCGGAGATCCGGGCCAAGGCGGGGGAAGAGATTGCCCTGAAGTACATCCTGGATGTGCGGGACTTCCCGGACAGCCCCTGGAGAGACAAACTCGTCAGGGACTTCTCCGTGATCGAGCAGGATCCGGAGGTGAAAGTGGTGGTGGAGACCATCGGGGGCACGGGCGTGGCCCTGGACTTCACCAGGCGTGCGCTGCAGGCGGGCAAGAGCGTGGTGTCCTCCAACAAGGAGCTGGTGGCCACCCACGGCTATGAGCTCATCCAGCTGGCCAGGGAGAAGCAGGTCAACTACCTGTTTGAGGCCAGCGTGGGCGGCGGCATCCCCATTCTGCGCCCCCTGAACACCTGCCTGGCCGCCAACCGGATCAGCGAGGTGTGCGGCATCCTCAACGGCACCACGAACTATATCCTCACCCGGATGATCCAGGCGGGCCTCTCGTTTGAGAGCGCCCTGAAAGAGGCGCAGGAGAACGGCTACGCCGAGCGGGATCCCTCCGCGGATATCGAGGGCCTGGACGCCTGCCGGAAGACCTGCATTCTGGCCGCCCTGGCGTACGGCCGGCATGTCTACCCGGAGCAGGTGCCCACACAGGGCATCACCGGCGTCACCCTGGCGGATGTGGCCTACGCGGACTCCTGCGGCCGGAAGATCAAGCTGCTGGGCCGGGCCATCCGCATGGACGACGGGAAAGTGTGCGCCTATGTGGCGCCACACCTGCTGGACAGCAAAGTGCCCTTGGCCGGCGTGGAGGATGTGTTCAACGCCATCAAGGTCAAGGGCAACGCCGTGGGCGAGGTCATGTTCTACGGCCCGGGCGCGGGCAAACTGCCCACCGCCAGCGCCGTGGTGGCGGATGTCATCGATGTGGCCGGCCATCTGGAGCACCGGAAAGAGTTTGCGTGGGGCCCCGGCGGCGAGGATATCACGGTACACCCGGATGTGCTCCGGGACAGCTGGTATGTGCGCCTGCCGGCCACGGCGGACGGGATCCGCAGCCGGTTCGGCGAGGTGCATTTCCTGGCCCGGCCCGGCGCACCCGCGGGCGAGGTGGCGTTCCTCACCGGAGAGATGACCCATCCGGAACTGGAACGGCGCCTGGAGGGCCTGGAGCCGGGCACCGTGATTCGCGTCTACCGCTGAGGCGGCGCGGGACGGGACAGCGTCGGCGCGGTTTCAGACGCTCCCATCCCTGTTTGGAGAGGAAGAGAACAGATACATGTCACTGATCGTACAGAAATTCGGCGGAACCTCTGTGGCCAACGCGGATCGGATACGCAATGTCGCCCGCATCATCACGGAGACCTACCGCAAGGGCAACAAGGTGCTGGTGGTGCTGTCCGCCCAGGGCGACACCACGGACGAGCTGATTGAGAAAGCCCGGGAGATCAATCCGCGGGCGTCCCGGCGGGAGATGGACATGCTGCTGTCCACGGGGGAGCAGGTCTCCATCGCCCTGTGCGCCATGGCCATTGAGAAGATGGGCTATCAGGCCGTCTCGCTCACCGGCTGGCAGGCCGGCGTGCGCACGGATTCCGGCTACGGCTCCGCCCGCATCAAGCGGATTGACACCGAGCGGGTGCAGACCGAGCTGGACAAGAACAAGATCGTCCTTGTGGCCGGCTTCCAGGGCATGAACAAATACGACGATGTCACCACACTGGGCCGGGGCGGTTCGGACACCTCGGCGGTGGCCATGGCCGCCGCGCTCCACGCGGATCTGTGCCAGATCTACACCGATGTGGACGGCATCTACACGGCGGATCCCCGCTATGTCGTCGGCGCCCGCAAGCTGGACGAGATTACCTACGATGAGATGCTGGAACTGGCATCCCTGGGTGCCCAGGTGCTCCACAACCGTTCTGTGGAGATGGCCAAGCGCTACAATGTGGATCTGGAGGTCATCTCCAGTTTCTCCGGCAAACCGGGCACCAAAGTCAAGGAGGTCACGAAAAACATGGAAAAATCCAAAGTCAGCGGGGTCGCCAAGGACAAGGATATCGCCAGACTGGCCCTGGTGGGCCTGGAGAACCAGCCGGGCATCGCGTTTAAGATCTTCTCGCTGCTGGCGAGAAACCAGCTCAATGTGGACATCATCCTCCAGTCCATCGGCCGGGATGAGACGAAGGACATCAGCTTCACCGTGAAAAAGGCGGATATGGAGGCCGCACGCCGGATCCTGGAGGAGAACCGGGAGGCCATCCGCTTCGACCGCATTGAGGTCACGGACAAGATTGCCAAGGTGTCCATCGTGGGCGCCGGCATGATCAACAACCCCGGCGTCGCCGCCACCATGTTCGAGGCGCTGTTCAACGCGGGGATCAACATCAACATGATCTCCACCAGCGAGATCAAGGTCTCCGTGCTGGTGGACGAGGCGGACGCGGATCGCGCCGTGCAGGTCATCCACGACAAGTTCTTCAACGCGTACGGGACGGAGTGTGAGACTCCGTTGGAGAAGACAGACGGCAGGGAAGCCGCACAGCGCCGTGGTGCGCTGTGCGGCTTTCTCAAAACGCGCCGGGGATCTTGCGTTTCCCCGGCAACCCGGTGTAAAATGACCCCTGTCCCGGACAGGGGATGACAACAGCGAGGAGTGTGGAACATGTCTGACGATAAAAATCAAACCATGTCCCAGAATTTTATCCACGATTTCATTGACGAGGATCTCGCCGAGGGCGGGCGGTACCAGGGAATGCAGGTGCACACCCGGTTCCCGCCGGAGCCCAACGGCTACCTGCATATCGGCCACGCCAAGGCCATCTTCATCGACTTCGGCACCGCGGAGAAGTACGGCGGGCTGTGCAACCTGCGGATGGACGACACCAACCCCGCGAAAGAGGACGAGGAGTATGTGGACGCCATCCAGGAGGACATCCGGTGGCTGGGATACTCCTGGGACGACCGCTTCTACTTCGCCTCGGACTATTTTGAGCAGATGTACCAGTGCGCGGTGGAGCTGATCGAGAAAGGCCTGGCCTATGTGTGCGAGCTGACCCCGGAGCAGTTCCGGGAGTACCGGGGCGATGTGATCACCCCGGCCCGGTCCCCCTGGCGGGATCGCCCGAAAGAGGAGTCCCTGGATCTGTTCGCCCGGATGCGGGCGGGGGAGTTCCCCAACGGGAAGTACACGCTCCGGGCGAAGATCGACCTGGCCAGCGGCAACTTCAACATGCGGGATCCGGTCATCTACCGGATCAACCACGCCAGCCACCACCGCCAGGGGGACAAGTGGTGCATCTACCCCATGTACGACTTCGCCCATCCCATTGAGGACGCGCTGGAGGGCATCACCCACTCCCTGTGCTCCCTGGAGTTTGAGGATCACCGGCCGCTGTACGACTGGGTCATTGACCACTGCACCCTGCCGTCCAGGCCGCGCCAGATTGAATTCGCCCGGCTGGGCATCAACTACACCGTCATGTCCAAGCGCAAGCTGCGCCGGCTGGTGGAGGAGGGCCGGGTGGACGGCTGGGACGACCCCCGGATGCCCACCCTGTGCGGCCTGCGCCGCCGGGGCTACACCCCCCGGGCCATCCGGGCGTTTTCCGAGCGCAACGGCGTGTCCAAGGCGTCCTCCACGGTGGAGTACGCGTTTCTGGAGTACTGCCTGCGGGAGGATCTCAACGAGACCGCCCGCCGGGTCATGGCGGTGCTGCGCCCGGTGCGTCTGACCATCACAAACTACCCGGAGGGCCGCACGGAGACCTTCCAGGTGGAGAACAACCCCAACCGGCCGGAGGACGGCGAGCGGAGCGTCACTTTCTCCCGGCATCTGTGGATGGAGGCGGAGGACTTTCTGGAGACCCCGGTGCCCAAATATAAGCGCCTGTACCCCGGGGGGCCCGAGTGCCGGCTGAAGGGCGCCTATCTCATCACCTGCACCGGCTGCGTCAGGGACGCGGACGGCAGGGTGACGGAGGTGCTGGCCACCTACGACCCGGACTCCCGGGGCGGAAACCCCGCGGACGGCAGAAAAGTGAAAGGCGCCACCATCCACTGGGTGGACGAGGCCACGGCCGTGGAGGCGGAGGTCCGCCTGTATGACAACCTCTTCTCCGATCCGGATCCGGACGCCGGGGACAAAGACTTTATGGACTGCCTGAACCCGAACTCCCTGGAGGTGCTCAACGGCTGCAAACTGGAGGCCTCCCTGGCCGAAGCGGACACGCAGGAGCGCTTCCAGTTCCTGCGCCAGGGCTACTTCTGCGCGGACAGCCGGGACAGCCGGCCGGGCCATCTGGTGTTCAACCGGGCGGTCAGCCTGAAAGACAGCTTCAAACCCGGCACCTGAGGAGGAAACGCCCTTGTACCATTTTCAGAACGACTACTCCCAGGGCTGCCACCCCCGGGTGCTGGACGCCCTGACCCGCACGAACCTGGACGCCACCACGGGCTACGGCCTGGATCCGTACTGCTCGGAGGCGGCGGAGATCATCCGGCAGGCGTTTGCCTGCCCGGACGCCGCCGTGCACTTTCTGGTGGGCGGCACCCAGACGAATCAGACGGCCATCTCCGCGTTTCTGCGCCCGCACCAGTGCGTCCTGGCGGCGGAGACCGGCCATGTGAATGTCCACGAGACCGGCGCCATTGAGGCCACCGGCCACAAGGTGGTCACCCGGCCCTGCCCGGACGGCAAACTCACGCCGGAGCTCATTCAGGACATGGTGGACGCGCACCCGGACGAGCACACGGTGAAGCCGGGGCTGGTGTACCTGTCCCAGTCCACGGAGATCGGCACCGTCTACACGAAGGCGGAGCTGGAGCGCATCCGCGCCTGCTGCACGAAAAACGGGCTGTACCTCTACCTCGACGGCGCCCGGCTCGCCTGCGGCCTGGCCGCGGAGGGCACCGGACTGGCCATGGAGGACATGCCGAAGCTCTGTGACGCGTTCTACGCGGGCGGCACGAAGAACGGGCTGCTCTTCGGGGAGGCGCTGGTCATCGTCAACGACGCGCTCAAGCCGGACTTCCGGTACCACATCAAGCAGCGCGGCGGCATGCTGGCCAAGGGCCGCCTGCTGGGCGTCCAGTTCGGCGCGCTGTTCCGGGACGGTCTCTTCCTCGAGCTGGGCCGGCACGCCAACTCCATGGCTCAGAAGCTGGCGCGGGGCATGCAGTCCCTGGGATACCCCATGTTTGTGGACTCCCCCACCAATCAGATCTTCCCGATCGTCTCCCATGACGAACTTGCGAAATTCCAGAGCCTGTGCACCTTTGAGGTCTGGAGCGCCCTGGACGGAAACCGCACCGCCATCCGCCTGGTGACCTCCTGGGCCACGACAGAGGAGGAGGTAGACGGCTTCCTCTCCGACATCGCCGGAGCGTGAACCACAGAAAAACAAGCGGGTCGGCCGCCTTACCCCGTACGGGGGAGAGACGGCCGGCCCGTTTTGCCTTCTTCGCGCCGGATTCAGATGCTCTTCAGTGCCCGGGCCAGCTGGTCCGGGCAGGAGGTGCTTTTATAGCCGCATCGGATGCCCTCCAGCTTCTCGATGACATCCTCCACTTTCATCCCGGCCACCAGCCGGGAGATCCCCTGAAGGTTGCCGTGGCAGCCGCCCAGGAACGACACGGACTGGAGGATGCCGTCCTCCACTTCCATGGTGATCAGCTGGGAGCAGACGCCTTTCGGCTCGTAGGTATAGGTCATTTCCGGTTCCTCCTTCTCAGGGCAAAGCCAGGTGAGCCGCCGGCTCCGGGCTTTGCAGGGTATTTTCTTTGCATATTCCGTCTCACTCCGCCGGCTCCGGGTCACGGGTAAAGCGAACCAGGCCGAAGCGGTTCAGCGCCACCATGATCGCGGGAATGAACACCAGCTGGAGGATGATGGCGGGGATCGCGTTGATAAACGCGCCGGCCATGAACATCTGCCAGGTGAACGCCTCTCCGGACACGCCGGTCATCAGCACCCGGGCGATACCCCAGACGATCCGCCCGCCGATCATGGCGATAATCAGGGAGCGGTACACGGTGCCCAGGGACTTGCGGCGGGAGCGGGCGTACAGGAAGCCCACGAGGAATCCATACGCCGCCAGCTCCGGGGTCATGGCGATGGCGTCCAGCAGCATGGGCATGCCGAACAGGAAGTTGCGCAGCAGCGGCAGAATCAGACCCACGATGAGGCCGTACTGCCAGCCGCAGATGAGGCCGCACAGCAGCACCGGCAGATGCATGGGGGAGAGCATCCTGCCAATCTGCGGGATGTGGCCGGTGATCATGGGCAGCACCAGCCCGATGGCGATGAACAGGGCGGACAGAACCAGGTTGAGGACATACTTGTGGGAAGTGGTTTGTTTCATTCGCTCAGATTCTCCTTGTCAAAAGTCGTCTTCGTCGCCGTCCTTCTGTCCGGCATCGCCTTCCTGGCTTTCTTACGGAGATGATCAGATGGGGTCTGCCGCCTTCCTGGCGGCCTTCGCTGCCGCGGGTGCCTCCTACGGCGCCGGCGGTGTGGTGTCCAGCACCAGCGTGCTGGCGGCCTGGACGCCGTCGCGCAGAAAATATCCCTCCTCCAGCGGGATCCACAGGGCCTGGAATCGGGGGAACCGCTCCCCCTCCCGCGCCTTCAGGCGGCGGTCCCGCTCCCGGGCGGAGCAGGTGGTGAAGATGGTCAGGTCGTAGTGATCCCGCAAAAGCGGGTGCATGGAATAGCTGCCCTCCACCAGCAGAAGAGGGGAGGGCGGTACGGTCACCGCGCCGCCGTACCTGCCGGTCTGGCAGGAGTAGGGCCTGCAGGTGATCGCGGTGTGCGCCCGGGCGGGCAGCAGGATCTCGGCGAGAACACGCTCCAGATCCATATTGCCCCCGGGACGGGATTCCCAGTCCGGCGCACGGCGGTCCAGGGGGAGGTAGTAGTCGTCCATATGGACGACCGGGCAGCCGAGCAGCCGCGCCGCCAGCGCGGCCAGGGTGGTCTT
>CAYRAG010000016.1:0-3406 GCA_964422185.1 uncultured Oscillospiraceae bacterium | reverse complement strand
CGGCGCCCGGCTTTGCCTCCGGGAGCTCCGAGCAAATCCGCGCCGTCATGGTCTGCCAGTCCGCCATGAGATGCTCCGGCCCGAACTCGCTCTGGTACGCCAGCTTGGCGTAATCCGCACTCTGCATGCGCGGGTAGCGGTGCATATGGGCAGCCAGGACGCGGTCAAATTCATCCGCCATGTCCGGCCAGTTCCCCCAGAGCCAGATCCACCGCTCTGCGGAGGTAGTCGTCCAGCCTCAGGTTCTCCGTACCCGCCACCAGGACGCCGCAGTGGGAGGAGGGGATGAGCACTTTCACGGCCTCGGAGCCGGAGACCGCCGCCGCCATGGCGGGGGACACCTCGCCCATAATGCCGTTGGCCAGGATGATCCCGATAGGCCCCAGGATCAGATCCGCGACCGCGGCGTTGTAGATCACCGCGTTTTCCCCCGTGGCGCCCTGCGCCGCGCCGGCTTTCAGCATGGCGCTGGTGGCGCTGGTATTCGTGCCCACCGCCAGCAGCACACAGTCCTCCGGCAGATCTCTGGACAGCAGGCGCACCAGCTGCGCGCCCATGCCGCCGCCCTGGCCGTCCAGAACCAGGACGCGGCGCTTTGACCGGTCAATCCGCATGATCTCCGCTATCCTCCAAATATTTCCGCCGCCTCGCGCATATTCTCCACAGAGGGCACATGGAACGGACAGCGCCCGGCGCACGCGCCGCACGCGAGGCACTCCCCCGCCTTATGCTCCAGGGCGGCGTAGTGCTCCCGCACCGTCTCGGGCACCATGCCCTGTGCCCTGGCCAGATTCAGGAATTTCGTGACGGTCGCCACATCGATCCCGACCGGGCACGGCGCACAGTGTCCGCAGTACATACAGTGGCCCTCCCAGCTGATCCGGGGGAACGAGGCAAACGCGGCGGCGTAATCCCGCTCTTCCGGGGAGGCGTCCTCAAACGCCAGGCAGCCTCTCAGATCTTCCACACTCCGGCAGCCGGCCATGACGCAGGCCACCGCCGGGCGATCCAGCGCGTACTGGATGCACTGGGGCGCCGTGAGCGCTTTCCCGGCGGGGGAGAGATCCGCCTGAAGCAGATCCCCGCCGCCGAACGCTTTCATCACGGTGATCCCCACGCCCAGGCGCTGGCAGCTCTCGTACAGCCGCTCCCTGGCCGGATCCATGTTCGTCAGATGCCCGGCGTAGTTCTGCTCCGCCCACAGCTGCTCGCAGTCCTCGCTGCCCGGCTGCAGGTCGTAGCACGGATTCACACTGAACATCAGCACATCCACCAGACCGCTGTCCACCGCGGCCTGCGCCGCGGCGGGGTTGTGGCTGCTGACCCCGATATATCGGATCCGGCCTGCCTCTTTCTGTTCCAGGGCGTAGGAGAGAATCGGGCCGCTTTGGATCCGGTTCCACAGATCCACACTGTCCACATAGTGCACCATGCCGATATCCACATAGCCGGTGTCCAGATTGCGCAGCATGGCCTCAAAGGCGGTTTTCACCTCATCGATCTCCCGGGTGGCGCGGTACTGATCCTGCGCCTCGTCCCAGACGGCGCACAGATGGGCCTGGAGCACGAACCTGTCCCGGCAGTCCCGGATGGCCCTGCCCACCCGCCGCTGCACGGCGGGCTTGGGACTGTACAGATCCATGCAGTTGACGCCGGCGCCCAGCGCCAGACGGAACATCTCCTCCGCGAACGCGTCGTCCCCCAGGACGAACCCCTCGCAGCCCATGCCGATCTCGCTGACTTTCAGGCCCGTCCGGCCCAGCGTACGGTATCTCAATGCGTCTCCGCCTCCCTGTCCTGTCTATCTTGCGGCGTTCTGGAACGACCAGAGCACCATGCCGCCCTTGCGCAGACAGCCGTTCTCCCAGAGCCGGGGGAAGTCCAGCCATCTCCAGCTGCCGTAGGTCACCGCTTTTACCAGCAGGGTGTCCTCCGCCGTCTCATAGCCGTTGAGCAGAAACCAGTGCCACTCGTAGTCCGCGAAAGAGCGATCCTTATGCCGCAGATTCAGGTAGGCCACGGGAAACCCGCTGTCAATCTGCCGCGTCAGGGCGTGCTCCGCCAGAGCCAGCGGCTCCTCCCCGTGGAAAGCGGTCATCCCCAGTCTCGTCTCGCCCACCCGATCCAGGTACCCCTGGAATCCGTCCATGAACAGCTCCGGGGTGTTGATCCCGGACCAGCGCGGATGCAGGTACGGCTCCATGATTTTGGAGAACGCGACATAGTCCTCCCGGGTGACATGGTCTTTGTCAAAGGGGTACAGGCGGGTACCCAGCGTGCGGTCGAAGCAGACACAGCAGTCGCAGGCCACCGTCGCGCCGCAGCCGCCGCCCCGCATCATGGGCGTGGCGAACCAGTCCTGGCTTCCGCCGTAGGCGGATCCCACATGAAAATGGGGAAGTTCCCGTTTCACCTCGCGCACTCCCTTCGCAGCTCCGCTGTCCGGATTATATCACAGCGCCGCGCCCGTTGTAAATTCGATTTCTCCTCTCACGGCCGGAAAGAGGCGGAACCGCCGGACACAGCGGTTCCGCCTCTTTCGAATCTCTCAGACCGTTCAGGCCTTTCTCCCGTGCAGCAGGGGAGAGAGCGGCTTATACAGCAGGAAGCAGAAGAACGAGGTGATGACCCCCTTGAGCAGGGTAAACGGCATATTGAAAGTGATCAGGCACTCCAGAAGCCCGTTGGCGGACGGCCGGATCGCCTGGTACATCCCGATGATCACATCCAGCGGCATGAAGTTGGAGTAGAACGGATAGGTGATGAAGTAGTTGATGGGGATGGACATCACGGCCATGACGATGGAGCCCACCACCGCGCTGATGATCGCGCCTTTCCGGGTCTTGATCTTCTTGTAGATGAGACCCGCCGGCACCACCAGGCACACGCCCATGAGGAAATTGCCCAGCTCGCCCACGCCGCCGGAGGTGGTGACCAGCAGGTGGAGCAGGTTCTTCACCCCGCACACCGCGGCGCCGTAGACCGGCCCGAGGCTGAACGCGGCGAGAAGCGCCGGCAGCTCTGAGATGTCCATCTTCACAAAGTTGGGGATGATCACCGGGATGGCGAACTCCAGGAACATGAGCACAAACCCGATGACCGAGAGCATGGCGGTGACCGCGATGCCTCTGGCATTGACCCGGGAACGGCCGGCCGCGAGGGTTTTCGGTTCAGACATAAAAAACACTCCTTTTTTTGATCACAACCTGAAAGAGATGTCTTCCAGGTGTTAAAAAAAGGAGATCGCGTTTTAACACATCTTCTTCCATCCAGACTTCGCGCCCGCTGCATGCGCGTCACTGTCGGTCCCGGAGTCACACCGGGTCTGCCGTTTCCGGCTCGCGGACTGTACCGCCGATCGGGATTTTCACCCTGCCCTGAAGACACTATTCGGTTGTCGTTGCAA
>CAYRAG010000015.1:29175-36111 GCA_964422185.1 uncultured Oscillospiraceae bacterium | reverse complement strand
GGCAACCTGCTCAAGCCCATGCTGGCCCGGGGCGAGCTGCACTGCATCGGCGCCACGACGCTGGACGAGTACCGGCAGTATATTGAGAAAGACGCGGCGCTGGAGCGCCGGTTCCAGACCGTGCTGGTGACGGAGCCCTCCGTGGAGGACACCATCGCCATCCTCCGCGGCCTGAAAGAGCGCTACGAGGTGTTCCACGGGGTGAAGATCACGGACGGCGCCATCATCGCCGCCGCCACGCTGTCCAACCGCTATATCACAGACCGGTTCCTGCCGGACAAGGCCATCGACCTGGTGGATGAGGCCTGCGCCATGATCCGCACGGAGATGGACTCCATGCCCACCGAGCTGGACATGATCTCCCGGAAGATCATCCAGCTGGAGATCGAGGAGGCGGCGCTGCAGAAAGAGACGGACAAGCTGTCTCTGGAGCACCTGGACGAGATCCGGAAGGATCTGGCCGAGCTGCGGGAGGAGCTGTCCGCCAAGAAAGCCCAGTGGGAGAACGAGAAGAACGCCATCGGGAAAGTGCAGAAGCTGCGCGAGGATCTGGAGGCAGCCAATGTGGAGCTGGAGAAAGCCCAGCGGGCCTACGACCTGCAGAAGGCCGCGGAGCTGCAGTACGGCCGGATCCCCGAGCTGAAGAAAGCCCTGGAGGCGGAGGAGTCCATCGCCCAGGAGGGCAAGGCCAGATCCCTGCTCCGGGACAAGGTGACGGAGGAGGAGATCGCCCGCATCATCGAGCGGTGGACCGGGATTCCGGTGGCCCGGCTCATGGAGGGGGAGCGGGAGAAGCTGCTCCACCTGGAGGAGATCCTCCACAGGCGCGTCATCGGCCAGGACGAGGCGGTGCGCCTGGTGTCCGAGGCCATTCTGAGAAGCCGCGCCGGCATCGCGGATCCCGACCGGCCCATCGGGTCGTTCCTGTTCCTGGGCCCCACGGGCGTGGGCAAGACCGAGCTGGCCAAGACCCTGGCGGAGGCTCTGTTTGACAGCGAGAAGAACCTGATCCGCATCGACATGAGCGAGTACATGGAGAAGTTCTCCGTCTCCCGGCTCATCGGCGCACCTCCGGGCTATGTGGGCTACGAGGAGGGCGGCCAGCTGACGGAGGCCGTGCGCCGCAAGCCCTACTCCGTCATTCTGTTCGACGAGGTGGAGAAAGCCCACCCGGATGTGTTCAACATCCTGCTCCAGGTGCTGGACGACGGCCGGATTACGGACAGCCAGGGCAGGACGGTGGACTTCAAGAACACCATCATCATCCTCACCTCCAACCTGGGCAGCCAGTATCTGCTGGACGGCATTGACGCCAACGGAGAGATCAGCGAGACCGCCCGCGCCCAGGTCAGCGAGCTGCTCAAGCGGTCGTTCCGCCCGGAGTTTTTGAACCGGCTGGATGAGATTGTCTTCTACAAACCCCTGACGAAAGACAATGTCTCCCACATCATCGACCTGCTGGCGGCCGACCTGAACCGCCGCCTGGAGGACAAGCAGCTGACGGTGACCCTCACGGACGAGGCCAAGCGCTTCATTGTCGACCAGGCCTACGACCCCGTGTACGGCGCCCGCCCGCTCCGCCGGTATGTCCAGCACACGGTGGAGACCCTGATCGGCCGGAAGATCATCGCGGATCAGGTGGAGCCCGGCTCCAGCCTGACGGTGACGGTGGAGAACGGCCAGCTCAGCGTCCAGTAAACCGAAAAACAACGATAGGCCCGGGATCCGTACGGATCCCGGGCCTGATTCTGCAATCCGCCGGGGCGCGGCCCTGTTTTTCCGGGAAAACCGCACACGGCGGGTGGATCCCGCTTCGCACAGGGGGTATAATGGCGGGAGAACCTGCCCGGCGCACCGGGCCGGGGAGGGTGGGAAGCCATGATTTTTCAGTACGGATCCGCCGAGACGGACTACCTCAGGCGCAGGGACAGACGCATGGCGGAGGTGATCGACGCCGTGGGGAAGATCGAGCGGGAGGTGGATCCCGACCTGTTCTCCTCCGTGGTGCGCAGCATCGTCGGGCAGCAGATCTCCACAAAGGCCCAGGCGACCATCTGGAACCGGATGCGATCCGCCTTTGGCCAGGTGACGCCGGAGTCCGTCGCCGCCGCGGAGGTGGATCAGCTGCAGTCGTTCGGCATCACTTTCCGGAAGGCGGGGTACATCCGGGACTTCGCCCGGGAAGTGGCGGAGGGCCGGTTCGACCTCTCCGCCGTGTCCGCCATGCCGGACGACGAGGCGATCCGCACCCTGTGCGGGATAAAGGGCGTGGGCGAGTGGACGGCGGAGATGATCCTGCTGTTCTGCCTGCAGAGGCCGGATATCTTCAGCTACCATGACCTGGCCATCCAGCGGGGTCTGCGGATGGTGTACCACCACAGGCAGATCGACCGGGAGCGGTTCGAGAGATACCGCAGGCGGTTCAGCCCCTGCTGCAGCGTGGCGAGCCTGTACCTGTGGGCCGTGGCGGGCGGCGCGGTTCCGGGCTACCGGGATCACCAGAAGAAAAAGTGACGGTTCCCGGGCGCTGCCGCGTTTTGCGTCACCACCAGTGGAACAGGCTCTGTCCCACCTCAAGACGCCGGATTTCCGCCAGATCCTCCGCGGTCAGGTCGAACTCCAGCGACGCCAGATTCTCCCGCATCCTGTCCGGATGCGTGGATTTCGGGATGGCGATGATCCCCTGCTGCGTCAGGAAGCGCAGCGCCACCTGCGCGGGGGACACGGCGTGCCGGTGCGCAATCTCCGTGAGTATGGGGTTGCGGAAGATCCCGTTCTGACCGCAGGCGAGGGGCGACCAGCTCTCATGCCTCGTGCCGTTCCGGCGCTCCAGCTCCCGCAGCGTTTCCTGCTGGCGGAACACATGGGTCTCCACCTGGTTCACGGCCGGCACTACCTTGCAGTGCCGGAGCAGATCCAGATACCGATCCTCCAGAAAGTTGGACACCCCGATGGCCCGCAGTTTCCCCTCCCGGAGGGCGGTCTCCATGGCGCGGTAGATCTCATGCACCTCGCCGGTGGGCTCGTGGATCAGAAGCAGGTCAAGGTAGTCCATGCCCATCCGTCTCAGCGAGCCGTCAATGGAGCGCAGGGTGTCCTCATAGCCGCGGCAGCCCCACAGCTTGGTGGTGAGAAAGAGATCGGACCGCGGGATGCCGGAGCTCCGGCACGCGAGTCCCACCTCCCGCTCGTTCCCGTAGCACTGCGCGGTATCGATGGAGCGGTATCCGGCCTCCAGCGCGTCCGAGACGCACCGCTGCGTGATCCGCGGCGGCGTCTGGTAGGTGCCGTAGCCCAGAATGGGCATCTCCACCCCGTTGTTCAGTGTCACTGTCTCCATGTGGATTCCCCCTGTTTTCTCAGATAGAAGCGCCGGCATGCTGATTCCGTCTCAGTGTATGATTTCGCTCTTCTCCCGCCCGGTGTGGAGTTTCCGGAACTCCTCCGTATTCTAGCGGAGGAACGCTTGACGGGGAAGAGACCAAAGACTTAAAATGGCTTTCAGGAAAACGAAAAGCGGGGGGATGCGACCATGTACCGGCGGGAACTGCTCACTTTCCTCACCGTCGCCGAGCAGGGGAGCTTTTTAAAGGCGGCGCAGCAGCTGTACACCACACCCGCGTCTGTCATGAACCAGATGAACCGGCTGGAGCAGATGGTGGGCGCGAAGCTCCTGAACCGCAGCAATCACGGCACGGGCCTGACGGCCGCGGGACAGTCCGTCTACGAGGACGCCAGGAAGATCATCGCGCTGTCGGAGGAGGCGGTCAGAAAGGCCAGGCAGCTGGCCGAGGCGGAGCGGAATGTCATCCGGGTCGGCACCTCCATTCTGCGCCCCTGTAAGCGGCTGATCGAGCTGTGGGACGCCATTGCCGGCGACTCCGTGCCGTTCCGGATCCGCATCGTGCCGTTCGACGACGACCCCGCCGGCCTGGGAGGTGTCCTCTCCGCGCTGGGCAGCCAGATCGACTGCATTGTCGCGCCCTGCGATTCCGATGAGTGGCGCAGACAGCACAGCATTCTCCTGCTCGACAGCCTGCCGTGCCGGATCGCCGTGCCGCGCAAGCACCGTCTGGCGGGCAGGGCGGGCCTGAAGTGGTCAGACCTGGACGGGGAGACCATCCTGATCGTCAAGAGCGGGGAGACCCCGGTGTTGAGCCGGATGCGGGAGGACATCGCGCAGCACCATCCCCGCGTCCAGGTCGCGGACGCCCCCGGGTTCTACGACACCACGGCGTTCAATGAGTGCGAGCGGAGAAACTGCCTGATGGAGACGCTGGATCTCTGGGCGGATGTCCACCCCTCTCTGGTGACGCTGCCCATGGAGTGGGACTATGAGATCCCCTACGGCATCGTGTACGCGAAAGAGCCGTCCGCGCAGGTGGAGGCGTTCATCCGCACCATCCGGCGCGGCCTCCCCGGGGCGCGGCAGCCGGGATCCGAGGCGGAACAGAGAGAAGAGAGGGCGGACGCGCCTTTCACATAAGTATTTGCTTATAGATAACCCCGGAAATCCCGATTGGTTCTGCGCCCCGAAACCCGTACAATAGGGGGGCAGGGGGGATCCGATCCCCTGCGTCCGGGTCAGCGCAATGAGAACGGCTGCCGCCGGATGGCCCGGATCACGGCAGGAGCAGCGCAGGAAGAACAGGAGGTTTCTCATCCATGAAAAAAGAAGTAATGCTGGTAACCGGCGCGGGGCAGATCAGTATGGCCATCGCCCGCCGCGTGGGGTTCGGAAAGAAGATTATCCTCGGCGACAAAAAGAAAGAGAATGCGGACGCCATCGCGAAAGTCATGAATGACGCGGGGTTTGACGCCACGGCGGTGGAGATGGATCTGTCGGACAGACAGTCCATTCTGGCGCTGATCGCCGAGGGGCAGAAATACGGCGAGATCACCATGCTGGTCAACGGCGCCGGGGTGTCCCCCAGCCAGGCGCCCGTTGAGGCGATCCTGAAAGTCGATCTCTACGGCACGGCGGTTTTGCTGGAGGAGGTCGGAAAGGTCATCGCCGAGGGCGGCGCCGGGGTGACGATCTCCAGCCAGAGCGGCTGGCGGATGCCGGCCCTCACGCCGGAGCAGGACGAGCTGCTGGCGACGACGCCCGCGGAGGAGCTGCTGGGGCTGGAGATGCTCCAGCCCGATCGCATCCGGGACACCCTCCACGCCTACCAGATGGCCAAGCGCTGCAACGAGAAGAGAGTCATGGCCGAGTCGGTGAAGTGGGGCGAGAGGGGCGCACGCCTGAACGCCATCGCGCCGGGGATTATCGTGACGCCGCTGGCCATTGACGAGTTCCACGGGCCCCGGGGCGACTTCTACAGGAACATGTTCGCCAAATGTCCCGCGGGCCGGCCCGGGACGGCGGACGAGGTGGCGAATGTGGCGCAGCTGCTGCTGTCTCCCGCGGGCGCGTTTATTACCGGATCGACCATCCTGATTGACGGCGGCGCCACCGCGAGCTACTACTACGGGCCGCTGAAGCCTGAGGCGTAACCCATGGACGCGTTTGTCTACTCCTACCCCACGAAAGTGTATTTCGGGGAGGGCGCGGCGAAAGAGCATCTGCCCGGGGAGCTGGAGAGTGCCGGGAAGACCGTCCTGCTGGCCAGCGGCCGGGGGTCGGTCAGGAAAAACGGGGTGTACGACGAGATCCTCGCGCTGCTGGCGGGAAAGGAGATCGTGGAGTTCTCCGGCATCATGCCCAACCCCACCTATACGAAAGTGCAGGAGGGGGTCGCCCTCTGCCGGGAGGCCGGCGTCGACTTCATTCTCGCCGTGGGCGGCGGCTCGGTGATGGACTGCTGCAAAATCGTCTCCAAAGAGGCGGGCGGAATCCCCATGGGCGCGGTGGTCACCGCCTCCGGCACGGGGGCGGAGATGAACAACGGCGCGGTCATCACCCGGGAGGACGAGAAAGTCAAGGGCGCCATGTGGGGATCGCACTACCGCTTTGCCATCCTCGACCCGGCGTATACCCTGTCTCTGCCCATGCCCCAGGTGTTCTCCGGCGCATTTGACACCCTCAGCCACTGCATGGAGACCTACTTCGGCATGCCGGGAGCCGGCAACCTGTCCGACCAGATCAACGAGGCGGTGATGCGCAGCGTGATTGCCAATACCCGCGCACTGCTGGCGGACAGCCGGGATCGGAACGCCCGGAGCGAGCTGGAGTGGGCGTCCGCCCTGGCGGAGAACGGGATGTTGAAGATCGGGAAAGTCACCGATTTCCAGGCCCATCAGATTGAGCACCAACTGGGCGCGTACACCGACTGCAACCACGGCTTCGGCCTGGCGGTGATCCAGCCGGCGCTGTACCGCCACATCTACCGGGAGGCGCCCGGCCGGTTTGCCCGGTTCGCCCGGGTGGTGTGGGAGATCCCGCAGGACGGAAAGACGGAGGAGGAGCTGGCGGAAGCGGGCATCGACGCGCTGGCGGCATTTGTCCGGGAGATCGGCCTGCCCACCACTTTCTCCGAGATGGGGATCACCGACGAGGGAGTCCTCCGGTCGGTGGCGGATACCTGCAATCTGTCCGGGGGCTGCTGCAAGCAGCTCAGCCGGGATGAGATTTTTGCGCTGCTGAAGGAGTGTTTGTGAGATGAGCAGGAACCGGTGGAGAAAACGGATCACGGCGGTATTCCTGGCCTTTGCCATGACTGCCGCCCTCACGGCCTGCGGAGGCGGAACCGCGGGGGAGGCCGGCACGCCCTCCCCGTCCGCGCAGGAGTCCGCCGACGGCAGCGTACCGCCGGCCGCGTCCCCGGCGCCGTCCCAGGAGACAGGCACACCGGAAGAGACGCAGACGCCGGCAGAGGAATCGGGAACGCCGGAGGACACGCAGACACCGGAGGAGAGCAGCGGCAGCCGGATTCTTATCGCCTACTTCTCCCATACGGGCGAGAACCACAATGTCGGGGTGATCGAGAAAGG
>CAYRAG010000015.1:0-29075 GCA_964422185.1 uncultured Oscillospiraceae bacterium | reverse complement strand
TCGCCTACTTCTCCCATACGGGCGAGAACCACAATGTCGGGGTGATCGAGAAAGGCAATACGCACATCATCGCGGACATGATCGCGGAGGAGACCGGCGCGGATCTGTTTGAGATCCGGACGGTGAACCCCTACCCGGACACCTACGACGAGTGCACGGATGTGGCAAAACAGGAGCAGAACGAGAATGCCCGGCCGGAGCTGGTGGATCTGCCGGACAGCCTGGACGGCTATGATACCATCTTTGTGGGCTACCCCATCTGGTGGGGGGATTTGCCGATGGCGGTCTACACTTTCCTGGAGAACTACGACTTCACCGGCAAGAGCGTCATTCCGTTCTGCACCCACGAGGGCAGCGGTCTGTCCGGGACACAGAGCCGCATTGAGGAGATCTGCGCCGGCGCGGAGGTTCAGGACGGCCTCGCCATCCGCGGCACCGTGGCGCAGAATGAGCAGGAGGACGCGAAAGCGGCTGTCCTGGAGTGGCTCGGGGAGATTGTATTCCCGTAACTGGCCCGGTAAATCAGTGCCTGCCGGTACCGCCCCGTGCGGTACCGGCTTTGCGCGGTCTGGAAAGGGGATGGGGAACACGGGAGGAAAGAGAATCCTGCAGACCGGGGCGGACATGGCGATGACCGTACTCCTCCCCCTGCTCATGGCCCGCAGCCTGACCGGCGGCGAGGCGCACGAGTGGCTGGGGACGGCGATGGTGGTGTTGTTCGCGGCCCACCACATCCTGAACCGGCGCTGGTACGGGGCGCTGCTGCGGGGAAAGTACCGCCCGGTGCGTGTCCTGCATACCGCCGTAAACTTCCTCCTGCTGGCGGACATGCTGTGCCTGGCGGTCAGCGGGGTGGTTCTGTCCGCCCATGTGTTCTCGTTTCTGCACCTCACGGGAGGGGCGGCCGCGGCGCGGCTGGTTCATCTTCCCGCCGCGTTCTGGGGATTTCTGCTCATGTCATTTCACCTCGGGCTGCACTGGCCATCTGTCCTGAACCGCCTCCGGGAGGCGGGCAGAATACCGCGGATCATTGCCCGCGTGCTGGCGCTTCTCCTGTCCGCCTGGGGCCTTTTCGCCTTTTTCCGGCACCGCTTCCCGGACTACCTGTTTCTCCGGTCTCAGTTCCTGTTCTTCGATTATGATCAGGCGCCGGCGGCCTACCTGTTCGATATGGCAGCCGTCATTGTGCTGTTCGCCGCGCTGGGATACCTCTGTGTGAAGCGCCTGTCGAAAGCGGACGGGCGCGGGGAGGGGTGACCTCCCGCGACGCCGGCGGTATTCCTGCCCCGCGGGGCGGTCGCCGGGCCCTCTCTTTTTGCCGTGATTTGTGGAATTTCTGTTGCGCATATCAGTTGTGTATGATATACTGACAGCAACAACCGGGTATCTCCCGGGCGCGGTATGGGCGCACCGGGCGGATTTCGGCAGGAGGAAGGAGGTGCGCTGCGTGGGGTTCAGGGAGACCGTGAGAAAGAAGAGAAAAGCGATGCATCTGACCCAGGCTGAGCTGGGCGAGAAATGCGGCCTGAGCGCCAGGACGATCCAGAACTATGAGCTGGGCGTGCGGATGCCGAGGAATCTGGAGGCGGTGGAGAAGCTCTCCAGAGGTCTGGAAGTCCCCATGGAGGAGCTGCTGGGCAATACCGGCATGCTGCTGATCGGGGAGGAGGAAAAGACCCAGGCCGAACTGGAGCAGGAGGTCAGCGATCTGGTGGATGAGATCACCAGCCTGTTCGCCGGCGGCGAACTGAGCGACAGCGACCTGGACGGGGCAATGGAGGCGCTCTCGAGCGCCTACTGGCTTGCCAAGTCACGCAACCGGCGCAGAGAGGCGAGAAAAAAGCGTGCGGCGGAGGCGGCTCAGGCATCGCCGGATCCGGTTCCCGCCGGGGAGGCGCAGACAGCGTCCGAAATCGAGACAGAGACATAGAAAGAAGAGCCCTGAGGCGACAATGTGCGTCTCAGGGCTCTTCTGATCCTGGATCGATGTGTTCGGGCGGGATTACAGCCGCCCGATGTCGTGGGCGACCATGTACGCCGCGGAGGTGGCGGCGTGGATGTTCTTCGGGGTGAGGCAGTCGCCCAGGGGATAGAACTCAGGCGCGCAGTCGGACAGGGCGAGGGCCTCTTTCCGCAGCGGGGCCTGGCCCACCGCATAGATGACGGTGTTCGCCGGGATGGACAGGGCGCTGCCGCCGGAGACGGCATTCAGGCCGTCCGGGGTGATCTCCTCCGCCTGGGTGGACAGATGCACCTGGATGCCGCATTTCTCGATCTGGTCGTGCAGCGCCAGCGTGTGCATGGAGAACTCATGGACGGTGAGCTGCGGCGCCATCTCCACGATGGTGACCGGATGGCCGAGACCGGAGAGGAAGATGCCCAGCTCGATGCCCACAAGGCCGCCGCCCAGAATGGCCACGGCGCCTTTCGCCAGATCCGGCTGTTCGTAGACCTCCTCCGCGCTGTGGACATGGGGCAGGTCAATGCCCCGGATGGCGGGCTTTACCGGCCGTGCGCCCAGGGACGCGATGATCACATCCGGCGCGATGGATCGGGCCAGCTCCGGCGTGACGGCGGTGTTCAGGCGGATCTCCACACCGGCTTTCTCCAGCAGGCGGGACTGCTGATCCAGATAGGCGATCATGTTCTGCTTAAACGGCACTTTGGCCTCGCAGCGCAGAGCGCCGCCCAGCAGGCCGGACTTCTCGCACAACATGACCGTGTGGCCGCGCTGTGCGCAGGTGAGAGCGGCCTCCATGCCGCCCACGCCGCCGCCGGCCACCAGGACTTTCTTCAGAGACCGGGGTTTGGGGATGGATCGGAACTGCAGCTCATGGCTGATTTCCGGGTTGATGGCGCACTCGAAGATGCGGTGCTCGCCGCCGCCGCCGAAACAGGTGTCGCAGCGGATGCAGCGCCGGATCTCGTCCTCCCGGCCCAGTCTGGCTTTCAGGGGGAGATCCGGGTCGGCGAGAGACTGGCGGGCGATCTCCACCACATCGGCGCCGCCGGAGGCGATGACCTCCTCCATCTCCTCCGGGGTGGTGAACGCGCCCACGGTGGCCACGGGGGTGGAGACATGCTTTTTGATCTCCGCGGCGTATTTCGCGTTGCACCCGTCCTCCAGGAACATGGACGGGTGGGTGATGACCATGGCGGAGGGGACTTCGTGGTGGCCGGCGGAGACATGGATGAGATCCACCTTTCCGTCCAGCGCCTGCGCCAGCTGGATGCCCTCCTCGATGCCGTAGCCGTCCGGGTTGCACTCCGACCCGCTCATCCGGTACTCAATGGGGAATTTCGGGCCGACCGCTTTCCGGACGCTGTCCACCACGGCCAGGGGGAGGCGCAGCCGGTTTTCCAGGCTGCCGCCCCACCGGTCTGTCCGGGTGTTGATCTTGCTGGAGAAGAACTGGGTCAGCAGCCAGCCGTGGCCGCCGTGGATGGTGACCATGCCGAAGCCGCAGCGTTTGGCCCAGGCGGCGGCCGCGCCGAAAGACGCGATGATCTGCTCGATCATCTCCTCCGGCATCTCGTCCACCGGGCCGTATTTGCCGGCCATGGCCACGGGGCCGTACAGCTTTCCGGTGTGCTCGTAAGAGTCCCGGGCGAACATGCCCGCGTGGGACAGTTCCGCGGAGGCCACCGCGCCGTGCCGGCTGATGGCGGAGGCGAGGGCGGACAGACCCGGCAGGGTGCCCTCGTCTTTCATGTCCACCAGAAACGGGTAGTGGCGCCCGGTGGTGACATCGACGATGCAGTCGCCTTTGCACACGCTGGCGGCGCCGCCCAGCGCCTTGCGCTCGTAGAACGCGATCTCGTCCGCGTTCGGCAGGTTGTCCGTGCCCAGGTTGTAGAAGCCCTGGGGCGCGACGAAGATGCGGTTGCGGAAGACAGTGCCGGCAAGTTCAATGGGGGCAAACAGATTCGGATATCGCATGAGATTCTCTCCCATCCTTTCTCAGGAGGGTCCGCTCCGGACCCGGGGACGCGGTTTCAGATATTGCAGCTGCGGTCGTAGGCGGTCAGGTTCGCGTACATGATGTTGCGCACCTGGTCGCAGTCGCCCACAAAGTACACATCGGGGATCAGCTCAAAGAAGCGGTCCGCGGCGGCCCGGTTGGGCCGCATGCCGAACGCGGTGACCACATAGTCCGCCGGCAGGGTCTGGTAGCGCCAGTTCCGATCCTCCAGCGTGACGCCCTCGTCCGAGACGGAGCGCACGATGTGGTCTCCGAGGAGCGTGACGCCGTGCTCCTCCAGCAGGTACATCAGCATGGCTCTCGTGATGTCGCTGCACCCGGAGGCGAACCGTTCAACCGGCAGGGTGTCCACCACCGTGACCCGGCAGCCCTCCATGGCCAGCGCCAGCGCGGACTCGCAGCCGCTCAGGCCGCCGCCGCATACCACGACCCGGCCGGAGAGCTTCCGGCTGCCGGAGTCCGCGGCCAGGACGGGGATGACATTCGGGCGATCCAGGCCGGGCAGATCCGGCTGGATGGGGACGCCTCCCACCGCCACCACAATGGCGTCCGGGCGCTCCGCGAGCACCAGCTCCGGCGTGGCCTCCGTGTTCAGACGGATCTCCGCGCCGCAGGACAGGGTGGCGCGCACGAGCCACTGCTCGTGGCGGAGCATGTCGTCCTTGAACGGCAGTTTGTCGATGAGCGGCATCAGGCCGCCAAGGCGGTCTGACTGTTCCAGGAGCACCACATCGTGGCCGCGCTGTACCAGGGTGCGGGCGGCCTGGGTGCCCGCCACACCGCCGCCCACCACGACGACTTTCTTCTTCTCCCGGGCGGGCTGTACGCTGGCGTAGCGCCCGCTCCGGCACAGACCGGGGTTGACGGCGCAGTGGATGTGCTGGTAGCCGCTGCCGCAGCAGTCCCAGCAGCGCAGGCAGGGCCTGGCGTCCTCCGGTCTGCCCCGGTAGGACTTGTTGAGCATGTCCGGGTCGCTGAGCAGCGCCCGGGCCATCGCCACCATGTCGGCGCTGCCCTCGTCGATGATCTGATCCGCCATCTCCGCGGAGACGATGCCGCCCACCACGCTGACGGGGATGCGGATGTCCGGGCACTGCCTGATCTGGCGGGAGAACTTCACATTGAAGCCCCGGGGGTGGTAGTAGGGCGGCATGCAGTAGAAGCGCAGGCGGCTGTCCACAATGAGCCCGGCGGAGACGGTCACCAGATCGATGTACTCCTGGGCGAGTTTCAGAAACTCCACCACCTGGGCGGTATCCATGCCGCCCGGCAGCATCTCGTCTCCGCTGATGCGCATCTCCACCAGGAAGTCCGGCCCCACCGCCTCCCGCACGGCCTTGAGCAGCATGAGGGGGAACCGGAACCGGTTTTCCATGCTGCCGCCGTACATGTCCGTGCGGTGGTTGAACCGCGGGGAGAGGAACTGGGCGATCAGGTTGCCGTGGGCGCCGTGGATGAGCACGCCGTCAAACCGGCACCGCTGCAGCCGCTTTGCGCAGTCCACATAGCAGGCGATGACATGCTCCATCTCCCGCTGATCCATCTCTTTCACATAGGGGTGCCGGTCCGGGATGGTGAAGTTGGAGGGTGCCACGACGGTGTCCGTGGTGATGAGGGCGGGATCCGCCCCCCGGCCCGCGTGGAGCAGCTCCACGGACAGTTTCGCGCCGTGCCGGTGCGCCGCCTCGGAGAGCAGCTCCAGACCGCCGGCCTTGCTGTCGTCCGTGATGTCCAGCTCGTGGGGCGCGTCCGGAGCGTTCTCCCAGTTGACGGGGGTGGCGCCCAGGTGGATGAGGGCGGCGCCGGACTCCGCCTGGCGCTCCACAAAGTCAATGTAGCCCTGGGTGACCTCGCCGTTGGCCGCCACCATGTCGCAGACCAGCGGCGCGAACTCCACCCGGTTCTTCAGGGTGACGCGGCCCGCCTGGATGGGGGTGAACACATGCCGGTATGAGTTGAAAGAAGCCATGGCGTGTTTTTTCCTCCCTTGCAGAGTAAGGCGGCGGGGTGGATCACCCCGCCGCCGCGTGTATGGGGTCGGTGGTTTGGGAAAGTCCCCGGGCCGGGGCGGCCTGAGGGAGGGCCGGACAGACTCCGGAACTTTCCGCCCGGCTGAGAATCTGGCCTCAGCCGTTGGAACACATCAGACCGCCGTCCGCCACGCAGATGGATCCGGTGATCATCCGGGCGGCGGGGGAGGCCAGGAACACGGCGTAGGCGCCCAGCTCGATGGGCTCGCCGAAGCGGTGCATGGGCATGTCCCTGCCGACGCTCTCGATGAAGCTGGCGGGCAGATCCGCGTCCAGATCGGAGTGGAAGGGGCCGGGGGCGATGTTGTTCACGCGGATGCCGGCGTCGCCCAGCTCAATGGCCAGGTAGCGGCAGAAGTGATCCAGGCCGGCTTTCGCGGCGTGATAGGGGGCGTTGGGATGCTCCTTGGCGCCGCCGACCCGCTGGCCGCCCACGGAGGAGGTGTTGATGATGCTGCCGCCCAGACCGGCCTCCACCATGTGGGGCGCGAAGCAGTAGACCATGTTGGCCACGCCGTTTAAGTCGGTGTCCAGCACGCGGTGCCACTCGTCCAGGCCCTTTTCCGCCAGGAACGGGGTGGTGGTGGCCACGCCGGCGTTGTTGACCAGGACATCCAGGTGGTCAAAGAACTGGAAGACCTGCTTCTCCGCGTTCCGGACGCTCTCCAGGTCGGAGATGTCCACCTGGATGCAGGTGGTGCGGGTGCCGTACTGCGCCAGATCCTGGGCGACGGCGCAGCCGCCCTCGTAGTTGCGGCACAGAATGGCCACATTGGCGCCGGACTGCGCGAACGCGGTGGCGATGCCCTTGCCGATGCCGCGGTTTCCTCCGGTGACGACGACATTGTAGCCCTTGACGCTGAACGCGTCCGTCATGGAGGTGATGGGCGGGAGTTTTACGATGGACATGATTGCATTCCTCCTGTGATAATAGAAAGTTGGGGTGGTCTCACATTCTGCCGATGTTGCGCACAATATTGGCGGCCGCCTGGGTGGCGGCGTAGATGTTCTTCGGGGTGACGCAGTCGCCCAGCTGGTAGAACTCAGGTGCGCAGCCGCTGAGGGCTCTGGCCTCGTCCCACAGGGGGCGCTGGCCGGTGGCGTAGATGACGGTGTCCGCCTCCAGGAACGGCCGGGAGCCGTCCGACAGCTCCACAGACAGCCCCCTGTCCGTGATCTCCAGCGCTCTGGCGGACAGGTGGATGGTGACCTTGCGGTCGCGCAGCTGCTGATCCAGGGCGATCTGGTGCAGGTCGTTGCCGCCGTTGTTCAGCTCCGGCAGCATCTCCACGATGGTGACCTGGCGGCCCAGACCGGCCAGATACAGACTCAGCTCCATGCCCACCAGGCCGCCGCCCAGGATGATGACCCGCTGACCCGCTCTCTCCGGGTGGTAGTAGATCTCCTCCGCGCCGGCGGAGATGGGGCCGTCAATGCCGGGCACCGGCGGTTTGGCCGGCCGGGCGCCCAGCGCGGCGATGATCACATCCGGCGCCAGGGACTGCGCCAGTTCCGGCGTGACGGCGGTATTGAGCCGGATGTCCACGCCGGCCTCCGCCGTGAGCCGGGCCTGCTGTTTCAGGTAGCGGCTGAGCTTCTGCTTGAAGGGGACGCCCTCCTCGCACAGCAGGGTGCCGCCCAGACGGTCTGACTTCTCGCACAGCGTGACCTGATGGCCGGCTTTCGCCGCGTCGATGGCGGCCTGCATGCCGCCGATGCCGCCCCCGGCCACCAGAACCTTCTTTTTCACCAGAGCGGGCCGGGGCTCCATGAACTCCGCCTCGTTGCCGATCTCCGGGTTCACGGCGCAGATGATGTGGCGGTTGGACAGCTCATTGGAGAAGCAGGTGAAGCAGCGCAGGCACTGCCGGATGTCCTCGTCCTTCCCCGCACGGGCTTTCCGGGGCAGATCGGGATCCGCGATGAGGCCGCGGGCCACCTCCACCACATCCGCCTGTCCGGAGGCGATGATCTCCTCCATCATGGCGGGGTCGGTGAACGCGCCCACCGTGGCGACGGGGGTCTTCACCAGTTTCTTGATATCCGCGGCGTAGTGCGCGTTGACGCCGTCCGGGTCGAACATGCTGGGATGGGTGCGGGTAAACGCGTCCCGAACCTCGTGGTGGCCGGTGGAGACATGGATCAGATCCACATGGCCGTCCAGCGCCACGGCGATGCGCTTGCCCTCCTCAAAGTCGTAGCCGGCGGGGTTGCACTCATCGCCGCTCATGCGGAACTCGATGGGGAACCCGGCGCCGCACTTCTCCTTGATCCGTTTGCAGATGGCCAGCGGCAGGCGCATGCGGTTTTCAAAGCTGCCGCCCCACTGATCCTTTCTGGTGTTGATCATGGGGGAGAGGAACTGGGAGATCATCCAGCCGTGGCCGCCGTGGATCAGCACCATGCCGAAACCGCAGTGTTTGGCGAAAGCCGCCGCGTTGGCGTACGCCTCGATGGTCTGCAGGATGACCTCCTCCGGCATCTCGGGTACGATATCGTGCTCGTCCGCGTGGACGACGCCGCCGACGATCTCCCGCTCCACCGGCGCGTAGATGGCGTTGCCCGCCTCCCGGGAGTTGTTGGAGAACATGCCGGCGTGCTGCAGTTCCGCCACGGGCACCGCGCCGTAGCGGCTGATGCTCTGGCACAGCTTCGAGACATAGTACTCGCTCTCCGGGTCATCCAGGGGGATGTGGTTGGGGCCGCCGCGGCCGTGCACGCTGTCCACCATGCACTCCCCGACGCAGGCGGTGGCGGCGCCGCCCATGGCCTTGCGGGTGTAGTAGGCGATGGTGTCCGCCGTGGGGTACTTGCCGTCCAGCAGGTTCTGAGACCCGGTGGGGGAGCAGAACAGGCGGTTTTGAAACAGTGTTTTGCCCAGAACGATGGGCTGGAACAGATGGGGATATTTCAACTGAAACATATGATACCGTGCGTGCGCTCAGGCACGCGCTCCTTTCTGCGTCACCGCGTTATTTCCCGGCTTTGGCGGGTTTGCCGTCCAGAGATTTGGGAAGGAAGAAGGCGCTGACGATCCAGATGATGGAGGACAGGCCGATGATGATGAAGTACAGGGTGTAGTTGCTGCCCGCGATGCCGGAGGCGATGTAGGTGGGCAGAACGACGCCGCCCAGCAGCTCCAGGGTGGCGATCAGGCCGCCGGCGGTGCCCGCGTAGACGGGGCCGACGCCGGGCAGCTGTACGGCGACGGACAGGAACTGCGCCATGCCGCTGCCGAAAGTGTAGCCGGTGACGATCATGGCCAGGTACAGGGGGATCCCGATGGGCGCCCGCCAGGCAAACGAGCAGCCGAAGACGCTGATCAGGCCGCAGATCATCATCACCAGGCGGAACTTTCCGGTCTTCAGGGAGATGGTGGGGGTGAACAGGCTCCCCAGCAGGTTGCCGACCATCAGGAACGCGCCCACCACGCCGGCGTCCACGGGGGAGACGCCCCGGACTTCCGTCAGGGCGTTGGGCACCATGGAGCCCATGCCGGTCATGGCGCCGTTGACGCAGAACAGGGCCAGACCGGACAGCCAGACATAGGGGTTCCTGAGGACGACCCGCAGCGCCTCGCCCAGGGAGGGCGCTTTCTCATCCTCCGCCGCGGCGGTCTTGCTGGGCTTGATGTTGGGCATGACCACAAACCAGAGCACAAGGCCCACCGTGCACACCACACCCGCGACGACGAACGCGGTGCGGATGGATCCGAGCATGGTGGTGGTGGACATGCTCAGCACGAGGCCGCAGGTGGACAGCGTCAGCACCAGGCCCATCATGACGCTGACCTTCTCCGCCCCGAAGAGCTGGCTGAGGATCTTGGAGGAGTTGCTGGACAGGAAGCCGGCGGAGAAGCCGATGAGGATCATGGCGATGTACATCACGGCGTAGCCCGTGGCGAACACGCGCATCCACGCGCCCGCGAAAGTGAGCAGCACGGAGATGCCGATAACCGGCTTATAGCCGAACCGGTCCACCAGCATGCCGCAGATCAGGCTGGTGAAGATCGCGGGGAGCATGGGCGCGGTGAAGATGGAGTTGAACTGCACGGGGGTCAGATTGTACAACTCGATAATCTGGCTGCCCAGCGGCGAGAACTGGTACTGGGAATAGTTGGGCGCGGCAAACGCGATGGCGAAAGCCAGGAAGATGATGACCTTCCTCGCGTTCATGCCGCTTGACTTGTCATTCAGGGTACTCATGGGAATTTGTTCCTCCTTGCTTGGAAGCGGCCTGCTTCAGCCGCTGCGCGGGGGAAGCGCCCCGCGGAAAGGGCGGGAGCCGGCGCGCCGGTCCCGGAGAAAACGCGTCAGACCGTCTCTTTGGGAGACGGGTCGGATCCGGCTTTGTGGCCCCTGCCGGAGGCGGCTTTCTGGGGTGCGCGGCCGGTTTTGCGGTACGCGTTCTGCAGACACTGGACATACTGCTCCAGCAGCTCGTTTCCGTCCATCCAGTGCCAGGCGCACACCAGATTTTCCTTTACTCCGGTGGGATAGGCTTTGATATTGTAGCTGCGCACCACCCGGGCGATGTTGCTGGACACGGCGATGCCGTTGCCCAGCTCCACTGTGGTATAGACCGCCTCCCGGTCCCGCATGGTGATGACCTCCCGGGGTTTGAGACCCACCAGGGCGATCTCGTTTTTCACCCGGCGCCGGGCGGCCGAGGCGGCCTCGTCCTCGAACAGATCCACAATAAAGGGATCCTCGAGAAAGTCGGTATAGGACGCGCCGTCCACCGCCCTGGGGTCATTGGAGGAGACCAGAAGAACCAGCTCCACCTCCATGAGCTTCGAGATGCGGATCTCGTTGAGGCTGGGCGCGAAGCGGCCGTACATTACCGCCATGTCCAGCTCCTGGTTGAGCAGGCCCTGCGTCAGCATACTCGGGCTGCGGCGGGACACGAAGATATCCAGTTTCGGGGCGACGGTGCGGATGTCCTCAAAGGCGATCTTCGCCTCCACCCCGTGGTCGATCCAGTTCTGATACCCCACATTGAACGAGCAGGGCATCTCGGTGTACCGCGCCTTCGCCCGGGCGCACAGGCTGTGGAACTCATCCTGGTAGCGGGAGAAGAACTCGTAGAACTCCCTGCCCACCGGGGTGATGGCCACATGGTGGTTGCTCCGGACAAACAGCTGCACGCCCAGGTCGTTCTCCATGCGGGAGATCATCTGGCTGACGGCCTGCTGGGAGAAAGACATGATGCTGGCCGTCTTTGTGAAGTTCAGCGTGTGAGCGAGCGTCAGAAAGCAGTTGATGCAGGTTTCGTTCAGCATGAGATCAACCTCCTGAGCGCGGCCCGCGGGGCTGCGTGGCTATTTGCGGACATAGTCGCCGCCGTTGCCGCCGGAGAAGTGGAACAGCGGCCGGTGCAGCTCAGGCAGGACGATGGGGCTGTGGTGGGTGCCGCGGGGCACATAGAACAGGGTGCTCTTATCCGTGGTGACAATGCGGTCCCCGACGGCAAACTGGACGGTGGCGCCCAGATCCTCGGGGTGATCCGGATCGGAGCCGATGAAGCCGATGATCTCGTCAAAGTCGTGGACATGGCCCTCCGGGCCGGTGTCGTTGGCGGACTTGAACCAGACCGCCTCCATGTAGGGCGCGCCGGGCAGCTTCTGGCCGTCAATCCACAGCAGGAAGTCCAGGAAGCCCTCAGGCGCCTCCGGAATGTGGCCGTCCACAGGCGCGTACTTCTCCACCGCCTGGTTGGCCCAGGTGCCCGCGGGCGCGGTGGCCTGCGCGGGAACCGCCTGGTACACGGAGGTGTTCAGGTGGAGCGCGTAGTAGAACACCGGCCGCCTGAGGTTGTGCACGACCATGTCGCCGTAGGCGGTTCCGGCCGGGATAAAGACAAAGCAGGTGTTCGTCAGGTGCAGGGTGTCGTTCTCAATGCGCAGCTCAATCTCCGCGTTGAGCGTCTCGTAGTTGTCCACATCGCCGCCGATGAACATGAGCAGCGCGTCCGACTCGTGTTTGATGAGACCGGGGCAGGTGCAGTCCTGGCGGATCCAGGACGCGTGGTTGAACATGCATCCGGGGATGACGGACTCGTCCATCCACACGGCGTTGACAAAGGCGGTGCTGGGGACGAAGCCCAGGTCAGCGGGTTTGCCCTCGCCGGGCAGAGCGGGATATTTGGCCATATCAGACCCTCCTGAAATTTGTGATGTTGTGTTATCCGCGGTCAGATCCATTTCTCGCAGGTGCCGTCCATGGTATTGTAGTCCGCCTCCATCTCCTCCAGATAGAAGGGAGCGTGGGTGAGCGGGGTGCCGGGCCCGTACTTCTCCCGGAGGAAATCCACCTGCTCGAAAATGCGGTCGTTGACGGAGAAGTCGAAGACCGCCTTTCCCCGGACGCGGATCCACTCCGTGCCCTTGCAGGCGCAGATCTCCACATACGGGTTCTCCACGGTCTCCTTGTAGCTGCGCTTGTAGTCGCCCATGCCGAAGTAGAGCTTATCGTCCAGAATCATGGCAAAGCCGAACGGGCGCACCCGCGCCTTGCCGTGATCCACCGTGGCGTAGTAGAACACGCCGCACTCGTGGATAAAGTCCAGAATGCGCTGATTGACCTCTTTTTCTTCCATTGGTTCCAAACCTCCTCAAAGAGAATCCGAAAAGGGAAAGAGAACCGGAGTACCGGGGTACCGGCCTCCGGTTCTCTTCCGATCCCGGGAAACGGGAATGATTCGATTATTCCTTTTCCATGGCGATGTCGCCAAGGTTAATGCACTCCGTGGTGTGCAGGCCGGTGAAAGCCCTGGTCTTGTAGCCCTTGGCCTCGATGTACACATCGTACACGCCCACGGCCAGATCCTTGAACCAGAAGTCGCCGTACTCGTCGGTGTTGACGATGATCAGCTTGCCGCCGGTGATGGCGCGGCAGCGGGCGCCGATGATGACTTCTTTCGTCTCGGGGTCGTACACGGTGCCGGCGATGAACTGGCCGGGGATGTTCCGGTAGTACACCCGGGGGCCCAGACCGGTCTCAGGCTGCATGACGGTGGCGCCCACAATCAGATCCTGCAGGTCGTCCTCATCGCCGAAGACCAGCGCCTCGGTGGGGCAGTTCTCCACGCAGCGGGGCTTGGCGTAGCCGTTGTCCAGCAGGTGGGCGCAGCCGGTGCACTTCTGGGGGATGTTCAGCTCCTCGTTCCAGTAGATGGCGCCGTAGGGGCAGGCCTCCGCGATCTGCTTCTGGCCCACGGACTTCTCCGGGTCGATGATGACCAGGCCGTCGTCCCGCTGATAGACGGCGCCGTCCTTCGCGGCGGCCACGCAGGCGGGCCTGGCGCAGTGGTTGCACATCTCCGGAATATAGTGAACTTTCACCTTGGGCGCGGAGCCGTTCTCGTAGTCCTTGACCTTGATCCAGAACTGGCCGATGTCGGGCTGGGGCCTGGCGTAGGGGGTCCAGTCGTTGCCGCAGTGCTCGTCCTTGCAGGACAGCTGGCAGCAGTAGCAGCCGCTGCACTTGGCGATATCAAATACAAAAGCTTTCTTACCCATTATTTCGCAACCTCCTTGTCGTAGTCGATCAGCCAGCCCTCCAGGCAGACACCGCATGCCTCGTCCACCTTGCGGCCGAAGGAGTCGGGATACTGCTTCTTCCAGGCGTCCATCTCTTCATCCGTGACCCTGGCGACCTCCACCAGGAAGCCGGAGACCACCATGCCGGTGACATTCTTGGAGGTGATGGCGTGCGGCGTGATCAGGTTGATGGCGCCGCCGCGGTCCAGGGTCTCGGCGTCGATGGGGTCAAAGCGTGCGCCGTGATCCACATAGACCACGCCGTCCACCAGACGCTCGGTGACATAGGCCGCGCACAGCACGGTGCCGCGCTCGTTGTAGACCCTGACGATATCGCCGTGGGCGATGCCGCGCTCCGCGGCGGTCCTGGGGCTGATCCACGCGGGCTCGTACTGATAGCCGTCTTTGGCCCGGATCTTCATGGTCTGAACCTCGCGGTTCCAGGTGATGTCGTCCAGGTTGGCGTGGAAGCGCCAGCGGCCGTGGTTGGACATGGCCAGCAGGGGGTACTTCTCCGCACGGGGGCTGCTCAGACGCTCGTCATGCAGCTCGCTGTGCTCCACCCACTTCGGATAGGGCGGGCGCTCGGGATCGTCGGGGAAGTTCTCCTTGATGCCGGTGGAGGTGAACTCCAGCAGGCCGGTGGGTGTGGACAGGGGGTGATTCTTCGGGTCGTCCGCGAAAGTGCGCAGGCCGGGGGGATGGAGCTTGAAGTCCTGGATATTGGGGTCGCAGGGCATGACGAAGATGTCCTTCTCATGGAACTCGTCGTCCACATCCAGGTGGGCCACGCCGGAGCCGGCCCAGAACAGCTCAATGACCTTCTCCACGGGCGTCTCGTTGTTGGTATAGGCGTTGTAAATCTCCGGGCTGATCTTCCGGGCGACCTCGGCCACGCAGTCAAAGTCGTTCAGGGACTCGCCCACAGGCGGGCAGGCGGGGCGCTCACGGAACACGGAGCACAGCACGGCGCCGCCGCAGTCGTCGGAGATGTCGTCCATCTCGAACTTCGTCTGCACGGGCAGCACGATGTCGGCCAGCAGGCAGTCGTTCTCCAGCCAGGGCTGCTGCGCCACGATGAACTCAATGGAGGGATCCCGGACCGCCTTGACGAAGTTGAAGCCGTCGTTCCAGCAGGTGACCATGCACGGCGCGTCCGTCCAGATGGCGTGGATCTTGGAGCAGCCGGGGCGCGGGAACTCGTGCTTCTCCCACTGCTCGGAAGCCGGGCCGCAGAAAGAGTACAGGCCGTACCACTCGATGTGATCCTGCAAAATCGCGTCGTGCACCATGCACTTGGGAATGGACTGCAGCGGCGGGTTCTCCGTCACCTTGCACAGCTCGGACAGCTCGGCGATGGCGGCGGCGGCCTTGTTCAGGCGGTAGCGGCCCTGATCTTTCCCCTTGGTGAAGAACGCGGCGGCATCGCTGCCCACATCGGCGTCCTTCGGGGCCTCCTCCACGGTGGCGCCGGCCTGCATCTTGATCTCGCCGGCGTCGCTGCCCAGCATGCCGGACGCGTTCAGATCCTGCATGGAGCCGGCGGGACGGACGATCTCGCAGCGGTGCGGGATGTCGATGATGGCCTCGCCCTGGTGAGGCATGGGATAGATATCGGTATGGAGGTTCCACTCGATCCACTTGGCCTGATGGCGTCCGGGCTTGCCCAGACCCTGCATGGCCAGGCAGATGGACTGCAGACGGGCGGGCTCGGTGGAGTACGCGCCGCGGATGCCGGGGCCGCCGTTGCCGATGGTGACGGAGGTCACCTTGTTCGCCCAGTCGCGGGCCAGCGCCTTGATGGTCCACTCCGGCACGCCGGTCTTTTCGGCGGCCCAGGCGGGCGTCTTGGGCTCCCCGTCCTCCTTGCCGAGGACATACTGGAAGAACTCGTCATAGCCGACGGCGTGGGTCTCCACATACTCCTTGTCATAGGTGCCCTCGGTCAGCCACACATAGATGATGGCCAGGTACAGGGCGGCGTCGGTGTTGGGCATGATGGGAATCCACTTGTCGGCCAGATAGCAGCCGGAGAAGTTCAGCGCGGGGTCGATGTGGACAAACTTGATGCCCAGGCTGTGGATCCACTGGCTCAGGCGGGAGGCCATATAGCCGTCGAAGCCCACCGCGGTGGTCTCGGGGTCGCCGGCCCAGAAGAGCAGCAGCTCGGCGTTCTTTGCGATGTCAGGCCACAGGTTGGCGGAGGGCTGCATCTCGCCCACGGGCTCGCCGCCCCAGACATTCTTGGAGCCCCAGGAGTAGCCCTCCCAGGAGTCCTGGTTGCGCATCTGCACGGTGTAGCCGCCCATGAGGGACAGAAGACGGTTCATACAGCCGTGGGAGGGGGCCACATGCTTGCCCTCGCCGTGCATATCCGCCTCGGCCAGCACGGCGGACATGCCGTACTGATCCCGGATCCGGACCAGCTCATCGGCGATGATCTGGGCGGCCTCGTCCCAGCTGATGCGGACATAGCGGGACTTGCCGCGGTTCTGGGGATTGCGCTCACCCTTGGGATCCCAGTCCACGCGCTTGAGGGGATAGCGCACGCGGTTGTTGGAATACACGCGCTTTTTGTAGGTGAGATAGTAGCTGGCGGGAAGGGTGTGGCGCGGGGGCTCAAAGGTCTGCCCGTGGGCCTCAATCTTCCAGGGACGCTTGCTCTCCCAGTCGTGGTTCTCGTCGTAGTAGAACGGGCGGATGCGGGTGATTTTGCCGTCCTTGCCGGACTCGACCACGGTGGGCAGGCCGGCGCGGGGACCCATCAGGCTGGCTGCCTTCAGGACCTTCCTGTCGGCCTTGATGTCGATTTTTGTTTGCGGCATAGATTCTTCCTCCTTATTCAGACATGATTCCTTCAGGAGCGGTGGATCTCCCAGTGTTCCTGTGCGGAAAAACGATCTCTTCGCTACTCCCGTATTATACCGTGGCACCCCGGGATTATCAACACAAATTTTAGTAAATGTGATTAAAAAAATTTTTTATTTCACAGGGCCCGGAACCGGATTTCCGGCGGGCAGTTGACAATGAAAGATTGTTAAAAGACAATTGACAAAGGGGAATCCAGCGTGTAGAATTTCTGCGTCAATAGCCTGTTTTCAGTGGTATAACAATGGCCTGTTGTCAACACGCCGGGGGCTGTCCGCCGGCCGGAGAGCTCTTTCCCGCCGGCGCGGTGACCCTGAACCGCCGGACGGGATACCCGGCCGCGTTTCCCGGGGAGCGGCCGGTCCGGGGATCAATCAAAAAAACTTATCAATAGACGGGCAAAGTTTTGGAAGACGGGGAGGGCGGAACCGGCTCCGGGCCGCCCGCACGACACGGTATTTTCCACAGCCGCGCGCTGTTGAAAATAGAGGATAATCGAGGATTCAATTTATTTCAAGGAGGAAATCAAAGTGAAGAAACTGAAAAAAGTACTCGCCATGCTCCTTGCGGCGGCCATGGTTGTCGCCCTGCTGGCCGGCTGCGACAGCGGCAGCGGCGGTGAGGCCAGCCCGTCTCCCGCGCCCTCTTCCAGCGAGCCCGCTCAGGCCCCCGAGGGCGGCGGCGCCGCGGCTTTGTCCATCACCCCCAAGGTTCTGGGTGAGGATCAGATCAAGATCGCCTATATCCCCATTTCCACCGCGGGCGTGACCAACCGTATGGTTGAGCTGGCGTTTAACGACACGAAGGACGCCTACGGAGACACCGTGACCGTGGACTTCTTCGACCCGGGCTATGACGCCCAGAAGCAGATCACCATGGTGAACGACGCCGTCAACCAGGGCTATGACTGCATCCTGCTCGAGTGCGCGGATCCCGTCTCCCTGGCCACCCCCGTCGCCGAGGCTGAGGCCGCCGGCGTGCCCGTCATCACCCTGAACCTGAACGCGGAGACCCCCCACACCCTGCACCTGCGCGGCGTGGACTACCAGGCCGGCTGGAAAGCCGCCGAGACGCTGGTCAACGACTTCGGCGCGGACAACCCCCAGAATGTCATCATCATTGACTGCCCCGCCGCCATGGCCGCGACGAACCTGCAGTCCAACGGCTTCCTGGACTACCTGGCGGAGTACGCCCCCAGCTGGACCATCCTGGAGCACCGCAATGTGGACAACTTCTCCCAGGAGGGCGCCAACACCGCCATGCGCGACATGCTCACCCGCTTTGACGACATCGACATCGTGTTCAACATGATGGACGACCTGACCACCGGCACCATCCAGGCCATTGAGGGCGCCGGCCGCAACGACGGCAGCATCACCGTGTACGGCAACATGGGCAACCCCGCCACCTTTGAGTACATGACCAACGGCAGCGGCGAGCTGTACGGCCTGAACTTCAGCGACTACTACACCCAGTACTGCATCGCCATGGCCTACGCGCTGTACTACGCCTCCACCGGCATCAACGCCTCCATGCTCGGCCTGACCGCGACGCCCGAGTATGCGCTGTCCTGCTGGCCTGTCACCCCGGAGAACGCGGATCTGTACAAGACCCTGTCCCGCTGGGATCTGGCCATCAACGACTGAGAAACCATCTGAAGCACCACCGCATTTGCACATGACGATGAGGGGCCCAGTCCCACGGCCGGGCCCCTCATCTCGTACGAATCCCATGGCTGGAAACCGGCTGTGTGTCGTTTTGGAGGAGTACATGTAATATGGACATGAAAAAGATTCGAACCCTGATCACGGTGCTCCTGGTTGTCCTGGTCGGCGCGTTCTTCACGCTGACCACGGACTCGTTCCTGGGCACCGCGAATATGACCCAGCTGCTGCGCGACGCGGCTTATGTGGGCACCATCTCCATCGGCATGTGCATGGTCATGGTCAGCGGCAACATCGACCTGTCCGCCGGCGGCATCGTCTGCCTGACCGGCATCGTCTGCGCCCGCCTGGCCCAGATGGGTCTGCACATCATCCTGGTGTTCCTGGGCACGGTCGTCGTGGGCATCCTGCTGGGCTACCTGAACTCCGTGATGATCAACCACCTGCACCTGACCCCGTTCGTGGCCACCCTGGCCGCCGGCTTTGTGTACACCGGCCTGGGCATGGTGTTCGCGTTCCGGGATGAGAACGGGCGGCTGGTCAACCAGATGCTCAGGCACAACGGCCTGTCCCACCTGGCAAGCCGCCTGCCCGGCACCATCATCTACTACTGCGTTGTGGCATGGATTGTCCTGGTTCTGGTGTTCTATTTCATCCAGGTGCGCACCCGCTTCGGGATGCATGTGTACGCCATGGGATCCAATGAGAACTCCGCCAAGATGTCCGGCGTTCAGCTGTACCAGAAAAAGGCGGCATGCTACATGATCTGCGGCGCCATGTGCGCCGTGGCCGCGGTGTTCACCGTAGCGTACAACCAGACCGCCACGCCCTCCCTGGGCAACGCCATGGAGTTCCAGGCCATCGCGGCCTGCGTGGTGGGCGGCGTGGTCATGTCCGGCGGAAGCGGCAATGTCATCGGCGCCGCGTTCGGCGCGCTGTTCATGTCCATGCTGACCAACGGTCTGCTGAAATACGGCATCGGCACAGACTGGCAGTATATGCTCCAGGGCGGTATCATCATTATCGCCACCGCGTTCGACGCGATCTTCACCAAGGTCACCAACGCCCGCATGAGAGCGCAGAACGCGTAAGGAGGCGGAACGATGGAAAACAATCATGAAGTCTTCCTGCAGTGCAGGGGCATTGTGAAACAGTTTAACGGCATCCAGGTGCTCAAGGATGTGGATCTGGAGGTGCGCAGGGGCGAGGTTCACGCGCTCATGGGCGAGAACGGCGCCGGCAAGTCCACGATCATCAAGATCATCACGGGCGTCTACACCAAGGACGCCGGCGAGATCCTGATTAACGGCAAGCCGGTGGAGATCAACACCCGCCAGGACGCCCGGGACTGCGGCATCTCGGTGATCTACCAGGAGCTGTCCCTGCTGCCGGCCCTGACCGTGACGGAGAACATCTACCTGGGCCAGGAGATTATGAAGCACGGTCTTCCGGACTGGAAGACCATGAAGCAGAAGACAAAAGAGCTCATCGACATCTACGGCTTCGATCTCAACCCGGACGCCGTGGTGGAGACGCTGGGCATGGCCAAGCGGCAGATGGTGGAGATCCTGAAGGCGCTGGCCGTCAAGGCCCAGCTCATCATCATGGACGAGCCCACCGCCTCCCTCGCCGCGGCGGAGGCGGAGACCCTGTTTAGAACCATCGACATCATCCGCCAGAACGGCGCGTCCGTCCTGTACATCTCCCACCGCCTGGAGGAGGTCTACCGCCTGTCTGACCGCCTGACGGTCATGCGGGACGGCCAGAATGTGGCGGTGCTGGAGCAGGAGGAGATCGAGCCGCGCCGGGTCATCGAGCTGATGATCGGCCACACGATCCCGGATGACGAGAACTATGTCCGCCGTCCCATCCATGAGGAGAATGTGCTGGAGGTCAAGGATCTCCACTACAAGAACATGCTCAAGGGCATCAGCTTCAAGGCGTACGGCGGCGAGATCCTCGGCATCGGCGGCCTTGTGGGCTCCGGCCGGACCGAGCTGATCGCCTGCATCTACGGGGCCCTGAAACAGGACTCCGGGACCATCACCTACAACGGGAAGCCCACCAGCCACTCCATCATCGCCAACATGAAGGCGGGATTCGGCCTGGTGCCGGAGGATCGGCGCAACGAGGGCTTCATCCCCCTGCTGTCCATCCAGCAGAACTTCGCCCTGGCCAGCTACGACAAGATCGCGCCGGCCTATGTGGTCAGCTCCAGGAAAGAGGTGGAGCTGGCGGAGCGGGGCATCAGGGACTACGATGTCCGCCCGCCCATGCGCAAGCTGCCCGTGGGCAACCTGTCCGGCGGCAACCAGCAGAAAGTGGTCCTGGGCCGCTGGCTGGCCAGACACCCCAATGTGCTGCTGATGGACGAGCCCACCGCCGGCGTGGATGTGGGCGTCAAGGCGGATCTGTACCAGTATATGCGCGACCTGGCCTCTGACGGCGCCATCGTCATCATGGTCTCCTCCGACCTCGCGGAGCTGACCCATGTCTCCGACCGGATTCTGGTCATCCACGACGGCGTGTTCTTTGAGGAGTTCCAGCATGAGAATGTCACGCAGGAGGCCATCCTGCTGGCGGGATCCGGAGTCCACACAGAGGAGGGGAAGACACTGTGAAAAAGGTAAAGGAGTTTCTCGGAAATCCCTGGGGTCAGCGCGCGCTGATCCTGGCGCTGATTTTCATCGTGATGGCCATCTTCCAGCGCCGGTTCTTCCTGCCCTCCAACTGGGCGAACATTCTTCTGGCCATCGCCATGTACGGCATCATGGCCTGCGGCATGCTGTTCGTCGTGCTGCTGGGCGGCATGGATCTGAGCGTGGGCTCCATGGCGGCCTGCGCCGGCGCGTTCCTGGCCACCAACTGGGTCAACGGCGGATACACGCTGGGCGGCTTCTTCAAGGGCGTCTTCCTGGCCCTGCTGGCCGGCGTCATTGTGGGAATGCTCCACGGTGTGCTGGTGGCGTATCTGAACCTGCCCGCCTTTGTGGTCACGCTGGCCACGAAGAATCTGATCTACGGCTTTGTCATCTTCTACACCGCCGGCGCGTTTATCTATCCCCAGCGCCAGGAGGGCTTTGACATCTTCTACTCCCTGGGCAGCGCCCGGGTTCTGGGCCTGACCATGCCGGTGTGGGTGTTCATCGCCGTGGTGATTGTCACGGGCTTCGTCCTGAGCAAGACCACATTCGGACGCCGCCTGTACGCGGTGGGCGGCAGCCCCCGTGCGGCGGAACTGGTGGGCATCAAGACGAAGCGGTCCATCATCATCGCGTTTATCTTCTCCTCCGTCTGTGCCGCGATCTCCGGCATGGTGCTGGTGGCCATGAACATGGTGGCCGGCTCCACCACCGCCAGCGGCTATGAGGGCGACACCCTGATGGCCATGATCGTGGGCGGCATCAACCTGGCAGGCGGCGAGGGCAACATCGGCGGCGCCGTGTTCGGTGCGCTGCTGGTGGGTATCCTGAACAACATCATGAACCTGCTGGGCGTACCCTCCGACTATGTCAAGGCCATCCGCGGCATCATCATCATCGCCGCCCTGACCCTGAATGTGTACACCTCCCGCAAGTCGGCCGGCATCATCAGCCCCCGGAAGGCCCGCAAGATGGCTGCCGCGGCAGCCCGGGCGGACGACGGGAAGAGCGGAGACGCCGCCGCCGTGTAAGCGGACAAACCGAACAAAGCGCCGGATACAGGCCCTGCCTTGTGCGCAGGGCCTGTATTTGGATATCCCACCCAAGCCGCCGCGGGCCGGTTTTTGACAGAAAGGAGCAGGGGACGGCCCGCCCCGAACTGAAAACGATATGAGCAATCCGTATTTTCCCCATCTGTTCGAGCCCATCCGTCTGGGCAAAACCGTGTTCCGCAACCGGATCTTCGCGTCGCCCCAGGACTATCCCGGCCTGACCGCCGAGAACGCCCTGTCCAGCGAGGCCACCGCGTTCTATGAGCTGAAAGCGCGGGGCGGCTTCGCCTCCGTGTGCATCGGAGACTGCATTGTGGACTCCCGGTACGGCCACAACCACCAGTTCAAGCTCCGCGGGGACGCGCCCAAGTCCAAGATCGGCCTGTCCCGCACCGCGGGCGCCATCGGCCGGCACGGCGCCGTGGCGAATGTGGAGCTCAACCACAGCGGCAAATACTCGTTTGTCATGGCCGACCGCGTGGGCTACACCTACGGCCCCATCGACGAGGTCTGCAACGGCGTGGAAGTGCGCGCCATGCCCGAGGATGTCATCGAGTACATCATCAGCAAATACGCCCAGGTGGCCGCGTTTGTGAAGCAGTGCGGCTTTGGCATGATCAACCTGCACGGCGGCCACGGCTGGCTCATGACCCAGTTCATGGATCCCCACAACACCCGCACGGATCAGTGGGGCGGCAGCCTGGAGAACCGGATGCGCCTTCCGCTGGCCATTGTGGACGCGGTGCGCAAAGCCGTGGGCCCCGGCTTCCCCATTGAGTTCCGCATGAGCGGCGCCGAGCTGATCCCCGGCGGCTACGATCTGGACGAGGCCGTGGAGATGGCGAAGATGCTCGACGGCAAAATCGACCTGTTCAACATCTCCGTGGGTCACCACGAGGTGGACAGCGCCGCCTGCGTCACCCATCCGTCCATGTTCCTGGAGGACGGCTGCAATGTGAAGTACGCCGCGGAGATCAAAAAGCATGTCAGCACGCCGGTGGAGACCGTGGGTGCCCTGACCGACCCCGCCCAGATGGAGGAGATCATCGCCTCCGGCATGGCGGATGTGGTGCAGCTGGGCCGCCAGTCCCTGGCCGACCCGGATCTGCCCAACAAGGCGCGTACCGGCCGTGCGGACGACATCAGCCGCTGCATGCGCTGCGTCAGCTGCTTCCACAGCAGCACGGTCAACGGCTTCTTCCGCTGCGCCATCAACCCGGTCATCGGCTATGAGACGACCCGGATGAATCCCCCCGCGGCGAAAGTGAAGAAGACCGTGCTCATCGCCGGCGGCGGCATCGGCGGCATGCAGGCCGCCCTGACCGCGGCGGATCAGGGCCATAAGGTGGTTCTGCTGGAGAAAGAGCCGGAGCTGGGCGGCGTGCTGCGCTGCGAGAAGGACATCCCGTTCAAGCAGCGCCTGGACGACTATATCCAGCTGCAGCGCCGGCGCGTGGGCCGCGCGGACATCGAGGTGCACCTGAACACCGCCGCGACGCCGGAGAGCGTCGCGCCGTACCAGCCGGATGTCATCATCGCCGCGCTGGGCTCCCGCCCCGTGAAACCGCCCATTCCCGGCATTGACGGCTCCAATGTCATGGGGGCGGAGGAGGTCTACTCCCATCCGGATCAGGTGGGAAAGCGCGCCGTCATCATCGGCGGCGGCCTGGTGGGCGCCGAGCTGGGCATCTACCTGGCGGAGACCCACGGCCGGGACATCACCATCGTGGAGATGCTGGATCATGTGTCCGGCACCCCGACGCCCTGCAAAAACGGCACCCTGCCCCCGGAGCATGAGATGAGCACCGGCGAGCGGATGAACGGCCTGAATATTCTGAAGGGCGACAATGTGGTGCACGGCATCTCCATCCACGAGAAGATGAAGACCCTGGACAACATCCGCTGCTACGGCTCCACCAGCGCGGTGGAGATCACCGCGGAGGGCCTGGTGGTCTCGGACGCGGTGAACGGCCAGTACCTGATAGCGGCGGACACCGTGATCTACGCCGCCGGCCAGCGGCCCCTCACGGAGGAGGCCTACGCGCTGGCGGACTGCGCCAGGGAGTTCTACGCCCTTGGCGACTGTGTGGCGCCGCGCAATATCCTGACCGCCACCCAGCAGGCCGACCAGATCGTCCTGGACATCGGCAGGGGCTGACCGCCCATCCCCGACAGACTTAACCCCCCGGGACGCGGTACGGCGCCCCGGAACCGGGAAAAAGAACAGCCATATCCGGATCCGCTCCGGGTATGGCTGTTTTTTCTCTGCGGGGGAAACTCATTCGCCGGGGTTCGCGTACTCCGCCCCGGGGCCGTACCACATGACCCTGTCCAGATCCACGGTGCCGTCCGGGCGGAACGGCACCCGCTCCAGCTCCAGCAGCATCCGGTGGCTGTCCCGGCCAAAGGGGAGAAACGCGTCGCACAGGCCCCCGAACCGGTTCACCACCCGGTGGCAGGGGAGACGATCCGGCGCCGCACGCATGGCGTATCCCACCACACGGGACAGGCGGGGGTTGCCCAGGAGCCTGGCGAGCTGTCCGTAGGTGGTGACCCGCCCGTACGGGATCTGCGCCACCAGGTCACAGACCTGGTGAAATGTGCCGCTCATCCTGTCTCCCTCCTCCGGCGTGCCTCATTCCGGCTGCTTGTAGTTGAAAATGATCTGGCGAACCCCGGGCGTGAGCGGGGCGAAAGTGTATCCCGCGTCCTGATACCCCCGGATGACCGCCGGGAGGGCGTCCACGGTAGTGGTGCGGGCGGCGGAGTCGTGGGCGAGCACCACCGCCAGGCTGCGGCCCACCCCTTTCAGACAGTTTGCCGTGATGGAGGCCGCGGGTGCTGGCCTGGCAGTGGCATCCTGGGCGGACGCGTTCCAGTCGAAGTAGACGAAGCCCCGCCGGGTCATCTCCGCGATGATCTCCTGATAGGTGCCCCGGTTGTGCCCGTTGATGCTGCCCCCGGGGAAGCGGAACACCTGGGCCTTTACGCCCGTGACCTCGTAGATCCACTGGTAGAGCTGGTGGAAGTCGTCCAGATACGCCTCCACGGAGTCGTAGATCTCCCCGTAGTTGTGGCTCCAGCTGTGGATGCCCAGCGTGTGCCCGGCGGCCACGATGTCCCGCATTCTCTGCTGGTTGGCCTCATCCGTCTTCCCCACCACAAAGAAAGTGGCTTTCACCTGGTACCGATCCAGGATCTTCAGGATGCGGTCGGTGTTCTCGGAGGGGCCGTCGTCAAAAGTGAGACAGACGGTCTTCTCCCCGAGGACATCCTCCCCCTCCCAGGGCTCGGCGTAGAGATCCGGGTAGAGCTGCGTGTAATCCGGGGACTCCCCGTCCCGGACGGGCACGGCGGCACTCTTCAGCTGCTCCAGCTCCTCCTGTGCCAGCGCCAGTTCGCCGTCGCGCTCCTCCAGATCTCTGCGCAGCTGCTCCGCCTCTCCGGCCAGGGCGCTGCGTGCGGCGCTCTCGTCCTGATAAAGCGTGTACAGACGGAGACTCAGACAGCCCAGAAGCACGCAGGCGATCCCGCACAGGAGCAGGGGCAGGATCCGCCGCCAACGAGATGAGTTCAACGCAGCATCCCTCTTTCCTCTTCACACGAGATGTAACCAGAATCGGGAGAAGTTCCCCCGGGCGGTCAGGATCCGGAGAAAGTCAGTCCGGTCCGTCCCCTTCGCTCAGCCTGTCCAGCAGGGCGCGCAGTTCGTCCGCCTCCCGGGGATCCAGACCCCCGTGCGCCAGCGCCGCCACGAAGTTCGTGGGGGAGCCGTCATAGAGCCGGCGCAGCACCGCCCTGCTGTCAAAGGCGAGGTAGTCGTCCCGGCTGACGAGCGGCGTGTACAGGTTGGCCCTGCCCGTTTTGCGCACGGACACAAACCCCCTGTCCACCAGCCGGGCCAGGTAGGTGTTCACCGTATTGCCGGCCCACCCGAACGGGGAGAGGGCCTGCTCCAGCGCAGCGCGGGGCGTGTCCGGCCCGGAGTTCCACAGGGCTTTCATGACCTCCAGCTCCGCGTCCGGCAGTCGTTTCACGCCAGTCCCTCCTCCCGGTTTCCCCTTATTACTACAATTGTAGTGGATAGGACAATGGTAATCCCGCGCGGGGGAAAATGCAAGTTACAAATGATGACAAAACGAACCCCGGCGCGGCAGCGCGCCGGGGATCAGCGGGGAAGAAGCAGCCGGGCCATATCCTCCGGGAGAGGGGCGGAGAAGCGCAGAAGCTCTCCGGTCAGCGGCTGGCGGATGGTCAGGCGGGCGGAGTGGAGCGCCGGCCGGCCGATGAGCGCCGGATCCTCCGTGCCGTAGAGGAAGTCGCCCGCCAGCGGGTGTCCGAGCCAGGCCAGATGCACCCGGATCTGGTGGGTGCGGCCCGTGTCCAGTTCCAGACCCAGCAGGGTGAGATCGCCGCAGCGCCGCTCCGTCCAGTAGCGGGTGCGGGCGCGGTCTCCGCCCGGTCGCACCTGGCGGCGGACAAGAGAGCCGTCCTCCGGCCCCAGGGGCGCGTCAATGACCCCCTGCGGCGGATCCGGCGCACCCACGCAGATCGCCAGATACTGCCGGCGGAATTCCCCGGTGTGGATCTGGCGTCTGAGCACCTCTTGGGCGTGGGGGTGCTTCGCCACGGCCATGAGTCCGGTGGTGCCCCGATCCAGCCGGTGAACCGGGTGGAAGTCCGCCTCCACGCCGGTGTTCCGGTAGTAGTCCATCAGATAGTTGCCCAGGGTATCCGCGTAGTGCCCCGGCCCGGGGTGGACGGACAGCCCGGCGGGCTTGTTCAGCACCAGCAGATCCTCGTCCTCGTAGACAATGTCCAGCTCGCCCGGCACGGGGATCAGACCGCTGCGGACCGCGGGGTCTGAGAGGCGCACCGAGAGCACCTGTCCGGCGCGGAGCGGGACATCCGTGTGAACCCGGACGCCGTCCAGCAGGATGCCGTCCTCCAGCCACTTCATCCGGCGGATGACCGTGCCGGACAGTCCCAGACCATACTTGAGCACAGACCACACGCGCCGCCCCTCCTGCTCCGCGGGGACGGTATACTCCACCCGCCTCACCATGGCGGCAGATCCCTTTTCAGGCGCATACGAAAGCCTCCTGTATTCGCGGCAGCGATCCGCGGCCTCACGGGATCCTGCGGGCCGCACGGTAGGAGAGAACCAGAAGCACCAGGGAGGCCGCCAGCAGGACAGTGAACAGACCGTAGGCGGGGAGGTAGCTTCCCTGAAATGTGTCCGCCAGCAGCCCGGGGACATTGGAGCACAGCAGGGAGCCGCCGGCGTAGGCCAGCTGGAGCGAGCGCAGAACCGCGGGATACCGGTCTTTCGGGGAGAGCTCGCCGGCCCAGAGAGACGGGCCCACCGTGGCGATGGGGTAGCCCAGGCCAAGCAGGAAGACCGTGACGCCCGCCACCGGCAGGCTGCCCGTGAACGCCAGGCAGCACATGCCGTGGGCGACGGTGAGAACCAGGCCGAAGAGCACACTGGACTTCAGCCCGCCAATCCAGTCCGAGACGGAGCCGTAGAGGATCTTGCTCAGGGTGATCATGACCCCCGTGGCGCTGACGAGCAGCGCCACCGTCATGGAGGGGAACCCCTCGGAGGTGTACAGCACCGCCAGATGGGAGATCCCTGGATTGGCCACGGCGCCCATGCCCAGGCTGACCAGGAAGATCAGCACCCAGGCGGAGGCGGGGAAGTACGCGCCGGACTCCGCCTGCGCCGGGTCGTCCGTTGCCCGCGCCTCCTGCCCTGCGCTCTCCGCCCCGTAGGGCAGCAGGCCCATTTCCGCCGGATCGTTGCGCATCACCAGGGCGATGACCAGCGTCAGGGCGAAGATGGCGACGCCCTCCGCCAGAAACGCGGCAGACAGGGACAGATGCTCCACCAGCCAGGTGGTGACCGGCGGCATGAGCACGGTCGCCAGTCCGCTGCCCGTGGCGCAGATGCTCAGCGCCAGCGCCTGATGCTTCACAAACCAGCGGTTCATCAGAAGCGAGACGGGGATCATGGTGCCCATCCCGTATCCCAGGCCCAGAATGGCGGAGGAGACGCAGAAGTGGAGGTAGGTTCTGGAAAAACCGTAGATGCAGTAGCCCAGGGCGACGAGGGCCGAGGCGACCGCGGTTCCCGCCCTCAGGCTGAACAGCTGGTAGTACTTCCCGATCACCAGCATGGACAGGAAAGAGACGAGGCACCGGATCGTGACCAGAGAGGAGGTCTGGGTGTTGGTCAGCCCGATCTCCTCCCGCACATAGGGCATGAAGATGGAGAAGCCGTTGGAGGCGACCCCCATGGTAATGAAGATGAGCAGGGTACCCGCAAGGCACACCCACCAGCCGTAATGCACCCGTTTCAAACGCCGCGTTCCCTCTTTCCGTCCGGAGCCGCCTGTCCGGCGGCCCGAAACAGGCATGGATCAAGGCCGGGAGCGCCAACCCCCGGCCTTTTCTCCGCCTTTCCCCCGCGCCGCCGCCGGCGGCGCGGGCACTCTGGTGCGCCTGAAGGGATTTGAACCCACACGCGTTTCCGCACGAGAACCTAAATCTCGCATGTCTACCAGTTCCATCACAGGCGCGTCTCTGATGGTTCCGGGCGCACCGCCCCGGCCGTCCGGCATTATACCACAGCCCCGATCCGGCTGCAACAAAAACATTGCCCCGGGCTCCGCGGCAAAAAAGAGCCGGGGCGGCCGGAGCCGCCCCGGTGTTCAGCGCTGCCGGGGAATTCCTGACCCCGCCGCGGGGCGGGGCGCACAGTGTTCCCCGGCATGGCAGGAGGAACTTATTCTTTCATCAGGCCGGCGCCGCTGCTCCAGGCCTGGCCGATTTTCTCCCCCACGGCGTAGTAGCCGCTGCGCATCTGGTCGAAAAGGAACGCGTTGAGCTTCCCGGCGTCGATTTTGCCGCTTTCGTCCAGTACCGACTCGTCCGCTAGCACATTGACGATGCGGCCCAGCACCCGCAGGCCGTACGGCTCGTCCTCCATCCGCTCCACCGTGCACTCCAGCGTCAGGGGATACTCCTCGATGACCGGCGCGTCCACCCGGCCGCTGCGGACGGCGTGCAGGCCGGTACGCGCAAACTTATCCGGCACGCGGTTCGAGGACGCGATGCCGAAGAAATCCGACTCTTTCAGGGTATCCGCGCCGGGAACCGCCAGCGTGAACGCGCCCCGCGCACGGAGGTTGGCCACCGTCTTGTGATCCGCCTCCAGATTCAGCGCCACCATGTCCTCCGCGCAGATGCCGCCCCAGGCCATCATCATGACATCCACCGTGTCGTCCTCATTGT
>CAYRAG010000014.1:21023-36118 GCA_964422185.1 uncultured Oscillospiraceae bacterium | reverse complement strand
GGGCACCATCGCGGCCGGTGTGGCCAAGGCGGGCGCCCAGGTGGTGCTCATCTCCGGCTATGACGGCGGCACCGGCGCCGCGCCGGCCAACTCCATTCCCAACGCCGGCCTGCCCTGGGAGCTGGGCCTGGCGGAGACCCACCAGACGCTCATTGAGAACGACCTGCGCAGCCGGGTCGTGGTGGAGACGGACGGCAAGCTCATGTCCGGCCGGGATGTGGCCATCGCGTGCATGCTGGGCGCGGAGGAGTTCGGATTCGCCACCGCCCCGCTGATCACCATGGGCTGTGTTATGATGCGGGTGTGCAATCTGGACACCTGTCCCGTGGGCGTGGCCACCCAGAACCCGGAACTGCGCAAACGGTTTACCGGCAAACCGGAGTATGTGGTCAACTTCATGCGCTTTATCGCCCAGGATCTCCGGGAGCACATGGCGAAACTGGGCGTGCGCACCGTCAACGAGCTGGTGGGCCGCACGGATCTGCTGAAAGTCCGGGAGCACGCGGTCAACGATCGCGCCAGGACGGTGGATCTGTCCGTCATCCTGGACAACCCGTACCTCGGCAGTGGCTGCAAGACCCACTTCTGCCCGGAGGACATCTACGACTTCCACCTGGAGCGCACCGTGGACATGCGGGTGCTCATGAAGAAGCTCAAGCCGGCCATGAAGGCGGGGGAGCGCAAGACCGTCTCCATCCCCGTGTCCAGCACGAACCGCACCCTTGGCACCATCGTGGGCAGCGAGATCACCAAACGCTTCGGCAACAGCCTGGAGGACGACACCTACACCGTAAAATGCACCGGAGGCGGCGGCCAGTCTTTCGGGGCGTTTATCCCCAAAGGCCTCACCCTGGAGCTGGAGGGGGACTCCAACGACTACTTCGGCAAGGGCCTGTCCGGCGGCAAGCTGATCGTCTACCCGCCGAAGACCGCGAAATACAAGGCGGAGGAGAATATCATCATCGGGAATGTGGCGCTCTACGGCGCCACCTCCGGCAAGGCGTTCGTCAACGGTATCGCCGGCGAGCGGTTCGCCGTGCGCAACTCCGGCGCCACCGCCGTGGTGGAGGGCGTGGGAGACCACGGCTGCGAGTACATGACCGGCGGCTGCGTGCTGGTGCTGGGCCCCACGGGCAAGAACTTCGCCGCCGGCATGAGCGGCGGTGTGGCCTATGTGTGGGATGAGCACCGGGATCTGTATCTCCGGGTGAACAAGGCCCTCGTCAGCCTGGATGTGGTCAGCGAGCGGAGCGACATCGCGGAGATCCGCTCCCTGCTGGAGCAGCACATCGCCGCCACCGGCTCCCCCAAGGCGCAGGACATCCTGGCGCATCTGGAGGAGCGCGTGGACTGCTTTAAGAAGATCATGCCCCGGGACTATGAGAAGATGCTCAAGGCCACCGCGCAGTTTGAGAAGACCGGCATGAGCCACGAGGAGGCTCAGGTCGAGGCGTTCTACGCCACGACGAAGTGACAGGAGGAGGGGAGTATCGTGGGAAAGACGACAGGCTTTCTGGAGTATGCCCGGGAGAACAACCCGGCGCAGGCCCCTCTGGAGCGGATCAAACACTGGAACGAGTTCCACCCCATGCTGCCGGAGGAGGAGCGCCGGAAGCAGGGCGCCCGGTGCATGGACTGCGGCGTGCCCTACTGCCAGTCCGGCATGGTTCTGCTGGGCGGCATGGTCTCCGGCTGTCCGCTGCACAACCTCGTGCCGGAGTGGAACGACCTGGTCTATACCGGCAACCCGGGCCACGCCTACGCCCGGCTGCATAAGACGAACAACTTCCCGGAGTTCACCGGGCGCGTCTGTCCCGCCCTGTGCGAGGCGGCGTGCACCTGCGGCCTGCACGGGGATCCGGTGACGGTTAAGGAGAACGAGCTGGGCGTCATCGAGGAGGCGTACCGCACCGGCCTGGCCGGCCCGAAGCCCCCGAAAGTCCGCACCGGCAAGAAAGTGGCGGTGGTGGGATCCGGCCCCGCCGGCCTGGCCGCCGCGGATCAGCTCAACCGCCGGGGCCACAGCGTCACGGTGTTTGAGCGGGACGACCGGCCGGGCGGCCTGCTCATGTACGGGATCCCCAATATGAAACTGGAAAAGCGCGTGGTGGAGCGCAAGGTCTCCGTCATGGAGGCGGAGGGCGTGCAGTTTGTCACCGGCGTGGACATCGGCCGGGACAAGAGCGCACAGGAGCTGGAGTCTGAGTTTGACGCCGTCATCCTCTGCTGCGGCGCGAAAAAGGCCCGGGATCTCGCCGTGGCCGGCCGTACCGGCACCGGCATCCACTTCGCCGTGGACTTTCTGAAATCCACCACCGCCAGCCTGCTGGACACCGGCCTGGCGGAGGGCACCTACCTGAGCGCGAAAGACAAGGATGTGGTCATCCTGGGCGGCGGGGACACCGGCAACGACTGCGTGGGCACCGCCATCCGCCACGGCTGCAGATCCGTGACCCAGATTGAGATGATGCCCAAGGCGCCGGATACCCGCGCCGAGGGCAACCCCTGGCCGGAGTGGCCCCTGGTGTGCAAGACGGACTACGGGCAGGAGGAGGCCATCGCGGTCTTCGGCCATGACCCCAGGGTCTATCAGACCACCATAAAAGAGATCCTCACCGGGCCGGAGGGGGAGGTCACCGGCGTACAGACGGTGAAGCTCACCCCGGAGACGGAGAACGGCCGCCGGGTGATGAAAGAGGTGCCGGGCACGGAGGAGGTTCTGCCCTGCGGCATGCTCATTCTCGCCGCAGGCTTCCTGGGCCCGGAGGACTATGTGCCAGAGGCGTTCGACCTGGAGCGGGACGGCCGCTCCAATGTGAAGACAGCGCCGGACGGGTACCAGACCAGCCGGGAGAAAGTATTCGCGGCCGGCGACATGCGCCGGGGCCAGTCCCTGGTGGTCTGGGCCATCGCGGAGGGCCGGGGCGTCGCCCGGCAGGTGGACGAGTATCTCATGGGGTACACCAATTTGTGACAGATCCGGACGGACTGCCTCTGACCGGACAGGGGCGGTTCGTCCGTCTGTTTTTTCACTGCCCGTTGCGCGAAAGACCGGGATCGGCTATAATGGCGCCAGGTTCCGTGCGAAAGGATCGGTGCGCGGAACGGGAAGAGGAGGATGACCTATGTGCGGCATTGTAGGATATATCGGTCAGGAGGAGGCGGCGCCCATCCTGCTGGACGGGCTGACCCGGCTGGAGTACCGCGGCTATGACTCCGCGGGCCTGGCCGTGTTCTCCACGGAGGACGGCCTGAGCGTCGTGAAGGCCAAAGGCAGGCTGAAGGTGCTCTCGGATCTCACTCAGGGCGGCAGCACGGTGCACGGCCGGGTGGGCGTGGGCCACACCCGGTGGGCCACCCACGGGGTGCCCTCGGATGTCAACTCCCACCCCCATGTCAGCGGCTCCGGCCGGATCGCGGTGGTGCACAACGGGATCATTGAGAACTACATGGCCCTCCGGGAGTTTCTCACCGCCAACGGCGTCACCTTCGTCTCGGACACGGACACCGAGGTGGTGGCGCAGCTCATCGACTACTTCTACCGGGGGGATCTGCTGGAGGCGGTGGGGAAGGTGCTCCACCGGATCGAGGGCGCCTACGCCCTGGGCATCGTGTGCGCGGACACCCCGGACGAGCTCATCGCCGTGCGCAAGGACAGCCCCCTGATCCTGGGCTTCGGCCAGGAGTGCAATTTTCTGGCCTCGGATGTCACGGCGGTGATCAAATACACCCGGGAAGTGGCTTATATGGAGGACGGCGAGGTTGCCGTACTCACCCGGGACGGGATCACCGTGTACAACGCTTTCATGCAGAAAGTGGAGAAAGAGCACCACTTCGTGGACTGGAACATCTCCGCCGCGGAGAAGGGCGGCTACGAGCACTTCATGTTCAAGGAGATCATGGAGCAGCCGGAGGCGCTGCGGCGCACCATCTCCCCGCGGCTCCGGGGCGGCCGGGTCGTGCTGGACGATCTGAAGCTCAGCCGGGAGTATATCGAGAACATCCGGAAGATCTACATCGTCGCGTGCGGCTCCAGCTACCATGTGGGCATGGTGGGCAAGTACAACCTGGAGAAGCTGCTGCGTATCCCCGTGGAGGTGTCCCTGGCCTCGGAATTCCGGTACATGGATCCCATTGTGGACGAGCACACGCTGGTGGTGGTCATCAGCCAGTCCGGGGAGACCCTGGACACCATGGCGGCGCTGCGGGAGGCCCGGTCGCTGGGCGCCCGGATTCTGTCCATCGTGAATGTGGTGGGCAGCAGCATCGCCCGGGAGTCTGACGAGGTGCTCTACACCTGGGCCGGCCCGGAGATCGCCGTGGCCACCACAAAGGCCTACTCCACCCAGCTGGCCGTGCTGGACATGCTGGGGCTGTACTTCGCGGACATTCTGGGCACCGTCTCCCCGGAGGAGTACCGGCAGGTGGTCTCCGAGCTGGAGCAGCTGCCGGACAAGGTGTCCCGGATCCTCTCAGACACGGAGCGCATCCAGTTTTACGCCTCCCGGTACTTCAACCACGACAGCGTGTTCTTTATCGGGCGGAATCTGGACTACGCCATGGGTCTGGAGGGCTCCCTGAAGCTCAAGGAGATCAGCTACATCCACTCGGAGGCCTACGCCTCCGGGGAGCTCAAGCACGGCACCATCTCCCTCATTGAGGACGGCACCCTCGTGGTGGCTCTGGGCACCTGCGCACCGCTGTTTGACAAGGCGATAAGCAATATCGTGGAGGTAAAATCCCGGGGCGCGGATGTGCTGGCGCTCACCACGGACTCACACCGCGCCCGGATGGAGAAGGTGGCGGACGCCGTGATCCCCATTCCGGACACCCACCCCATGCTGCTGCCGTCGCTAAGCGTCGTGCCGCTGCAGCTGTTTGCGTACTATGTGGCGCTGCAGCGCGGCTGCGACATCGACAAGCCCAGAAACCTGGCCAAGAGCGTCACGGTGGAGTGACGGGAGGGCCGCCGGAACAAAGAGAAGACCGCCGGGGCGGCGCCCCGGTAAGCCCCGCGCCCGGTTATCCGGGCGCGGGTGTATTTTTCCTGCAGACCCGCCGCGGCGGCACCGGTTCAGCCAAACGCCGGATACCCCCCGCCGCACCGCGGTGGGGATGGCCTGTATTTGCCCCTTGCTTTTTCCCGGCGTTTCGCGTATACTCTGGGGGTAGGCAGAGTAGGACTGCATGTGTTGGAGTGCCGGCGGGACGGGGAGTTGTCCGCCGGACGAAAGGCAGGCGCCGCAGTATGCAGTCCGCATCCCGCTGCCGCATACCACCGGAGCGGCGGGCGCCTCCTCTGTTGTGCGGCATACCCATTTCAGGGCTGCCGAAACCATCTGCAGAGGAGGAATCTTTTATGCCAGACAGCGGTCTGTTCCGCACCCCGTTTACCCCCGCGTACTGGCGCGCGGCGCTCAAATCATTCCACAACATCCGGAACCTGGTGTTCGCGGCGCTCATGATCGCCGCGTGCATCATTCTGAGCAGCCCCGCGCTGTCCATCCGGCTGGGCGAGGGCCTGTCCGTCAGCGTCAGCTTCGCCGCCCGGGCCCTGTGCTCCCTGGTCTACGGCCCGGTGGGCGCCGTGGTCTTCGCCGCGGCGGAGGATACGCTCAGCTTTCTGATCTCCAGCCGGGGAGACCCCTATTTTCCCGGCTACCTGCTCACCACCATGCTCGGCTGCCTGTGGTACGCCCTGTTCTTTTACCGCGCCCGGATGAGTATCCTGCGCGTCGCGCTGGCCAAGGCGCTGACGAATGTGCAGAATGTCTTTCTGGGCAGCCTGTGGAGCGCCATTCTCTACAGCAAGGGCTATCTGTACTATATGACCAGCAGCGCGGTGAAGAACCTGATCTACCTGCCCATTCAGATCCTGATCCTGGTGGTGCTGTTCGGGGCGCTGCTGCCCGTCCTGCACCGCCTGGGCCTGATCCCCAGCCAGACGGAGGGACACCGGCTGCCCTGGATCTGAGTGTGCGCACACGGGAGGGAGTACCATGACGAAACTGATCCTGGTCACGGGCCTGTTCGGCGCCGGCAAGACCACATTTCTGCGCCGTCTCGCGCCGATGTACCCGGAGGACAGGATTGAGATCATCGTCAACGGGTACGGCAGATGCCCCGTGGACGGCATGACGCTGAGCAGACTGGGCCATGTGACCCGGATCAACGGCGAGTCTGCGTTCTCCAAGACCAGAACCCGCCGGTTCCAGGAGATCCTCACCGGCATCCTGGAGCAGGAGAAGCCCAGTCTCATCCTGATGGAAGGCAGCGGCCAGACGGATCCCTGCGCCGCGGCGTCGTTCTTCCAGGCCATGGCCTATCCGGATCTGGTCTACGCCGGCGCCGTGTGTCTCGTGGACGCCTCCACCTTTGCCGACATGTACGAGGATCACGACGAGCTGTGCCGCAGGCAGATTGAGGGCAGCAGAGTCGTGGTGCTCAACAAGACGGATCTGGCCATGGAAGACGAACTGGAGGCGGCCCGCGCACTGATCCAGGAGCGGAAAGCGCCGGACACCGCCGTCTACGAGTCGGTCTACGCGCACTTTGACCGCAGCCTGCTGCGCGAGATCTCCCCACCCGCCGGGGAGATCGCCCCATGGGATCCGCCGATGAAGTATCCCTGGTTCAACAAGTACCAGCTGTCCGTGATGGACTTTGACTACGACGCCATGCTGGGCTACCTGAATGTCCTGTGCAGCACCGCCACCCGGGTCAAGGGCTTTGTGACCACCGCGGAGGGGGTGACCTACCTGGCCGACTGCTGCGGCAGGCAGGTGAAACTGCGCCGCTATGACGGCAAAGTCCCGGAGGGCAACGACAGGCTGGATCTGATCTACCACCCCGGGGTCAACATCGAGATCGAGCTTCAGGAGGCCGGAACCTGGTATCCGGAGTGCCTGGTGCAGGTGGAGTGACGCGGGGAAAAATTCCAATTTCCCTCTTGCAAATCGGGGTCGGGTATGCTATCATACTTGACGCGGCGGGCGGGGGTTGTTCCGTTCCGCCGCGGATTTCCGGGTGTGGCGAAGTTTGGTATCGCGCCTGAATGGGGTTCAGGAGGCCGCTGGTTCAAGTCCAGTCACTCGGACCATGGGAAGTCCGGCAGGGTCTGCCGGGCTTCTTTTTTGATCACACAGAAAAGCCTCAGAGCCGCCGGCTCTGAGGCTTTTCTCTGCTCACTTGTACTGGTCTGTCACGCTCCGGTAGCCGGAGAACAGGTATTTATTCGCGTTTTTCATCAGCTCGTCCATAGTCCAGCGCTCCCCGGCGGGCTTGGCCATGGTGCGCACGATCTCCGGGTCGGAGTACAGACCGATGGAGCTGCCGGCGAGGCTGAACACGGAGCCGGTGATCTGCGCGGCGGCGTCCGTGCACAGATAGCAGATAAACGGCGCCAGATCCTCCGGCAGCGGCGTGTTGTCCGTGGCCGGCGACTCGCCCTCGCCGCCCCAGGCGCGGTCGTCCGCGTCCACCGCCTTGTCGTACATGGCCAGATCCACAGACGCCCGGGTCCGGGCGAACGGGCTGAACGCGTTGGCGGTGATGCCCGTGTACTTGTACTCCACCGCCAGAGCCCGGGTCAGGCCCACGACGCCGGCGTTGGCCGTGCAGTACTCCGCGTGGCGGATGATATCCCCCAGCCACGCTCGGGAGGTGCAGTTGATGATCCGGCCCCACTTCTTCTCCAGCATGTAGGGCACGGCGTGCCGGCAGGTGTTGAAGTACCCCTCCGGCTTCACCCGGGTGACCTTCTCAAACAGCTCCGGCGTCATCTTCTCAAACGGGGAGAACCCGAACGCCCCGGCCACATTCACCAGGATATCCACGCCGCCGAACTCGTCCACGGCTGTCTGAATCAGCCTGCCCGCGTCGTCGTAGCTGGTGATATCCGCGAAGCACGCCACGGCTCTGCCGCCCTGCTCCCGGATGGCCGCCGCCGTGGTCTCGGCGTCCCCGCCGTAGCGGCGCAGCTCGTCCGCCACCCACTGCCGCTGCTCCTCGGTGAGAGCGGCCAGTTTCTTCTCGTCCAGCTGGGAGTCCGTGTGGTAGCCCGGCTTGCGGTTGTTCGTCACCACATTCGCGCCCTGCTCCGCCAGCGCCATGGCGATGGCCCGTCCGACCCCCTGGCCGGAGCCGGTGACGACGGCGGTTTTACCCTCCAGATAGTTTGTCATATGGAATTTGCCTCCGTTTCCCTGCAGATTTGTCCGCAGTATATCACAAAAATGCCGAAATGGCCAGAGACAGCGGCGCCGGATTTTCCGCCTCCGCTGTTGCATTCCCCGCGAAGCCGGGATCGTTTCCGGCGCAGAAAGTGCCTCTCCAGACTCCGGCTGCGGGGGAGGGAGTCTGTCCTGCCACGGGACGCGATCCGAAAGCGGCGCGCCCGGCGCGGAAAAAACCGGAGAGCCGCTTACCCGCGGCCCTCCGGTTCTGGAAGATTCTGTTTTTCCGGTTCACCATTCTCCGCACGGGAATCCGTCAGAGCGGCCGCTCCAGGCCGGGGCGAATCGCCCGGAGGATGCCGGAACGGGGCGGCGTCCTCAGGTGATGGGCTCAAAGTCCGCGGCGCCGTGCTTGCACAGCGGGCACACAAAGTCGTCCGGGAGCTCGTCGCCCTCGTAGACATAGCCGCACACCTTGCACACGAAGCCTTTCTTGCCCTCCGTGTCCGGCTTGGGCTTCACATTCTTCTGGTAATAGGTGTAGGTCATGGTGTCGTCGTCCGAGATGACCCGGGCCTCCGTGATGGAGCAGATGAACATGCCGTGGGTGTCCAGATCCACATACTGATCCACTTTCAGGGAGAAGAACGCGTTGATGTACCGGGGCAGGAAGACAAGGCCGTTGTCCGAGCGCAGCACCTCCGCGCCGGCGAACTTGTCCACGGACCGGCCGCTCTGGAACCCGAAGTTCTGGAACACCTTGAACGGCGCCTTGACGGACAGGCAGTTCACATTCATCTTGCCCGTCTGCCTGATGATGTGGTAGGAGTAGTTGGCCTTGTTGATGTTCACCGCCACCCGGAACGGGTTGTCCGTGAGCTGGGAGACCGTGTTGACAATCAGGCCGTTGTCTTTGGTGCCGTCGTTGGAGGTGACCACATACAGGCCGTAGCCGATCTTGAACAGGGCGGTCATGTCGTTCTTGTTGGCGGTCTCCGGCTGCTGCGCCAGGTAGTCTTTGCACAGCTCGTCCGAGAGATCCTCAATCTCCTGGCGGCTGCTGTCGCTCAGGGCGGACAGGAGATGGACACTGTGGTGGGTGAATGTGATATTTTTGCTGCCCTCCAGCATGCCTTTCATGGTCTTGATGGCCTGGGGCGCCCAGGAGCCGTTCTCCATGAGGGCCACCGTGCGGTTCTGGAAGTTGCGCTCCGTCAGATGCTCAATGAAAGTGCGCATGAACGGGAAGATGTCCGCGTTGTAGGTGGTGGTGGCCAGCACCAGCTTGTTGTACCGGAACGCGTCCTCCACGGCCTCCGCCATGTCGTCCCGGGCCAGATCCGTGACCACGACCTTCGGGCAGCCTTTGGCTTTCAGGCGGCTCTCCAGCAGCTGGACGGCCTCTTTCGTGTGGCCGTACACGGAGGTGTAGGCGATGAGGATGCCCTCGGTCTCCGCCCGGTAGGAGGACCAGGTGTCGTAGAGATTCAGGTAGTGGCTCAGATCCCCGCTGAGCACCGGCCCGTGGGTGGGGCAGATGATCTGGATATCCAGGCCCTGGGCTTTCTTCAGCAGCCGCTGCACCTGGGCGCCGTACTTGCCCACAATGCCGATATAGTAGCGCCGCGCCTCGCAATCCCAGTCCTCGTCCGCGTCCAGCGCGCCGAACTTCCCGAACGCGTCCGCGGAGAACAGGATTTTATCGCACTCGTCGTAGGTGACCAGCACCTCCGGCCAGTGCACCATGGGCGCGGTGACGAAAGTGAGGTTGTGTCTGCCCAGGGACAGGGTGCTGCCCTCCTCGGCCACAATCCGCCGATCCTCGTAGTCCGTGCCGAAGAACTGGGCGATCATGTGGAACGCCTTGGCGGAGGCCACAATCTGCGTGTCCGCGTAGACTTTCATGAAGCTGGCGATATTGCCGGCGTGATCCGGCTCCATGTGCTGCACAATCAGGTAGTCCGGCTTCCTGCCGCCCAGCGCGGCGGCCACATTGTCCAGCCACTGGTGGTTAAACCGTTTGTCCACCGTGTCGATGACGGCCACCTTGTCGTCCAGAATCACATAGGAGTTGTATGCCATGCCGTTGGGCACGGTGTACTGACCTTCGAACAGGTCAATGTCGTGGTCGTTGACGCCCACATACTTTACATCGCTGGTGATCTTCATTCCGAATCGTTGGCCCGGCCGCCCGCGGCGCCTCCCGCGGGAGGGGAGCCGGATTCACCTCCTTGAAAAATTGGTTCCGCTGTGTGTTGTGGTTTTCTTCACCGGGGCTCATTATACACCGTCCGCGCCGGGAAGACAAGGCGCGGATCGCTCAATCCTCCTCCAGGTACTCCTCCAGGCACAGACCGCCGTCTGAGATGGCCTGCGCCGCCTCTTTCCCCACATACCGGTAGTGCCACGGCTCGTAGCTGACGCCGGTGATCTCGCGCTTGCCGTCCGGGTAGCGGAGAATGAAGCCGTACTCCGCGCAGTGGGCCATGAGCCAGACCTGGGTCTCCGTGTCCGCCTGCCCCTCATCCAGAAGCTGGTAGTCCAGATCCACGATATCCACCGCCAGACCCAGCTGGTGCTCGCTGGCGCCGGGAGGGGAGACCCACTGAGCCGCCAGATCCTCCGCCTGCCGCCGGTCATACCCCTGCCGGCGAAACTGCCGCACCTGATCCCGGTACAGCTCCTCCTGTCTCTCCCGGCTGCGGTAGGACGAGCACACCAGGGGCTCCAGACCCTCCGCCCGGGCGGCGCGGAGCATGTCCTTCAGCGCGTCATAGATCCGGCTGTCCACATACTGCTCCCCCCGCACCCAGGTCAGCTCCGGCTCCGGAAAGTCCTCCGGAATGGGATGCTCCCGGCTGACCAGCGTCAGGTACCAGGGATCCTCCTCCTCCGGCTCCTCCTCCGGCGTCTCCGGCGCCTCAACCTGAGATACCACAGCCGGGGACGGGCTGGCGGAACCCTGCGCCGGTTCGGCGGCGCAGCCGGCCAGCGCGGCGGCCAGAAGCAGACACAGGAGGCCGGGATGTGGGTGGGACATGGGCACAGGCTCCTTCCGTCGGCTTCTCGCTCAGCCGTTTTGCGCACTTCATCTTACCATCCCGGGGGATGGTTTGCAACAGGCAGATTCCCGGCCGGGTCACATAACACTTGATCTCATGGCCGGTCGTGTGGTATGATCCGGGAGCAACGAATCGAGGCTTTCCCCCGGGAGAGCGGAGCATGGAGGGATTTTTCGGTGAAATTACTCAAGCGTACCGTGGCGGAGCTGCTGGCGGTGTCTCTGCTGGTCACCCTGACCGTGACCAGCGCCCACGCGGAGGGGTATACGGATACCGCGGGCCACTGGGCGGAGGAGCGCATTGACCGCTGGTCCGCCAGGGGCTATCTCAACGGCTACGGGGACGGCACTTTCGGGCCGGACGACCCGGTGAGCAGAGGACAGCTGTCCGCCATCCTGTGCAATCTCATGGGCTATACGGCGGAGGCGCCCAACGCCTACGGACTGCCGGAGGACGCCTGGTACACCCACCATGTGCTCAAGGCCGCCGCCGCGGGGATCCTGCCTCCCGGCTGGGAGCAGACCTCCAGCGAGGAGGGTATGACCCGGGAGGAGGCCATCTACAGCATTGCCGCGGCCGCCCGGATGTCCCCCGTGGGGATGGATCTGGCCGGCCGGTACACCGACGGCGCCCTCGTCTCCGACTGGGCGGCCGGCGCCGTGGGCGCCATGACCGAGCGCGGCATCGTGGCCGGCTTTGAGACCGGGGAGCTGCGGCCCCAGGGCACCCTGACCCGGGCGGAGACGGTGACCATGCTGGACAACACCTACGCGGAGGTCTATAACTACCCCGGCGTGTTCTCCGGCGAGGTGAACGGCACCGCCATCGTCAACATGGAGAATGTGACGCTGCAGAACCTGACGGTTCACGGGGATCTGATCCTCACACAGGCCGTGCGGGACAAGGTGGTCACGCTGGATCATGTGACGGTGGAGGGGGAGATCGCCAACCTGGGCCGCGCCCGGGTGGTGGTCTATAACGACACCTATCCGGACGGCACGGTCAGCCACAAGGACAGAACCGCGCCCGTTCCCGCCGGCGCCCGGGCGAATGTGCTGGATCCGGCCAGATACTACTATGACGACAACGGGTACTACACCTACCGCTCCAGCTATCTGGACACCGAGGTGGGGATCGATGTGTCCTCCCACCAGAGCGAGATCGACTGGGACGCGGTAGCCGCCTCCGGCGTGGACTTCGCCATTCTCCGGCTGGGCTACCGCGGCTACACCGAGGGCAGCGTCAACCTGGACAGCCGGTTCCTGTACAACCTGGAGGAGGCCCGCCGGGTGGGCCTGGATGTGGGCGTGTACTTCTTCTCCCAGGCCATCACCCCGGAGGAGGCCGTGGAGGAGGCGGAGTTTGTGCTCTCCGTGCTCAACGGCACGCCGCTGCAGTACCCGGTGATCTTTGACTGGGAGTCCATCAGCAGCAGCGAGGCCAGGACGGACAACCTGGACAACGCTGTGCTCAGCCAGTGCGTCCAGGCGTTCTGCGACCGGATCGCTTTGTCCGGCTACCAGCCCGGCGTGTACTTCAACAAGACCTGGGGCTACTTCCGCCACGACCAGGCCCAGCTGGCCAGCTACTACACCTGGTTTGCCGGCTACACCGAGGCCCCGGACTGCTACTACGCCTTTGACATGTGGCAGTACTCCAGCTCCGGCTCCGTGCCGGGCATCGAGGGAAAGGTGGATCTGGACATGGCGTTCCGGAGACCCTGACAGACATACAGCGTCGGCGTGGGAAACACACCACAAACGCGCCGGCAGGACCGCAACATCCTGCCGGCGCGTTTGTCATGACCGCGTCCCCGGGGCGCGGGGGAGAAGAGGAGGCAGAGCGCGTTGCGGGTATTTATCGTGGAGGACGACGAGGGGATCCGGGAGATGGAGTGCTACGCCCTGAACAACAGCGGCTTTGAGACGGAGGGCTTCACCACCGGCGCGGAGCTGTTCCAGGCGCTGAACCGGGAGATCCCCGGCCTCATCCTGCTGGACATCATGCTGCCCGGCCGGGACGGCCTGGACATCCTGCAGGAGCTCAAGCGATCCGCCCGGACGGCGGAGATCCCGGTGATCCTGGTGACTGCCAAGAGCACGGAGATGGACACCGTCCGCGGCCTGGATCTGGGCGCGGACGACTATATCAGCAAGCCGTTCGGGATCATGGAGCTGGTGTCCCGGGTCCGGGCGCGTCTGCGCCGCACCGTTCAGGAGCCGGAGGAGAGCGGTGTGCTGGAGTACGGCGGCATCCGCATGGAGGACGCCAGGCGCCAGGTGACCGCGGACGGTGCGCCCTGCGAGCTCACCTACAAGGAGTACGAGCTGCTGCGGCTGTTCCTGCGCAATCCCGAGCTGGTGCTCAGCCGGGATGTGATCATGGAGCGCGTGTGGGGCTTTGACTACGAGGGCAGCACCCGCACGGTGGATGTGCACATCAAGACGCTGCGGCAGAAGCTGGGCGCCAGCGGCGCCCTCATCCACACCGTGCGCAATGTGGGCTATCAGCTCAGCGGCCGGGGGCGCTAGGGCGTATGGAGAGCAAAGTCACGCTCAGTCTGTGCTATACCGGCCTGATCTCCGCCCTCGCGGCCATGGCCCTGACGGTCATCGCGTTTTTCGGGACGGTGCAGGATCAGGTGCAGGGGGATCTGTCCGTCACCGGGGACGCCATCGCGGCCGCCTACGACCGGGGCGGCCTCACGGATCTGTCCGTGTACGGGGAGGATCTGCTCCGGGTGACGCTGGTCTCCCCGGACGGCAGGGTGCTCTACGACACGGACGCCCAGGCCGGTGCGCTGGAGAACCACCTCAGCCGCCCGGAGATCGCCCAGGCCATCTCTGAGGGCACCGGCCGCGCCGCCCGGGCGTCCGCCACGCTGGGCCGGCAGGACTTCTACTACGCCCGGATGCTGGGGGACGGGAACATCCTGCGGGTGTCCGCCCCCGCCACCACGCTGCCGCTCATGCTGGGCAGCGCGTCTCCGGGCCTGCTGGGCAGCTTTGTGATTCTGCTGGGCCTGGCCGTGTGTCTGGCGGCCATCGGGACGCGCCGGATTATGAAGCCGGTGAAAGATCTGCCCGCCGCGCTGGAGGATCCCGCCGCGCCCGCGGACAGCCGGCGCGTCTACCCGGAGCTGGCGCCCCTGGTGCGGGAGGTGCAGACGCTGCGGGGCACCCGGCAGCAGATGCGCCAGGAGTTCACCGCCAATGTGTCCCACGAGCTGAAGACGCCCCTGACCACCATCTCCGGCTACGCGGAGATGATCGAGACCGGCCTGGCCAGGGAGGAGGACATCCCCCGGTTTGCCGGGGAGATCCGCCGGGAGGCCAGCCGGCTGCTCAATCTCATCGCGGATATCATCCGCCTGTCCCAGCTGGACGAGTCCGCCGGCCAGGAGATCCAGCGCGAGCCGGTGGAGCTGCTCTCCCTGGCCCGGGAGTGCGAGCGCACCCTGGAGCCGGAGGCGGCGCGGCGCGGCATCAGCCTGGCCGTCCGGGGCACGGAGTACACCCTCTCCGGCAACCGCACCCAGCTGTGGGAGCTGGTCTATAACCTGACGGAAAACGCCATCAAGTACAACCGGGACAACGGCTCCGTGGTCATTGAGGTCGGGCCGGGCCGCCTGTCCGTGAAGGACACGGGCATCGGGATCCCGAAAGAGCACCAGAGCCGGATTTTCGAGCGGTTCTACCGGGTGGACAGGAGCCACTCCCGGGCCACCGGCGGCACCGGCCTGGGGCTGTCCATCGTCAAACATGTGGCGGAGGCCCACAACGCAAAGATCACGGTGCAGAGCACGGTGAATGTGGGCACGGAGATTACCGTGGAGTTCGAGCCGCCGCCCGGCGCCTGA
>CAYRAG010000014.1:16237-20923 GCA_964422185.1 uncultured Oscillospiraceae bacterium | reverse complement strand
GCCCCGGCAGGATTTTACATGGATTTTACATTTCCGTCCCCTGAACTTTACAAAGATTTTATACGCTCTTTACAAGCGTATCCCCGGTTTTCCAGACAGCAGGGAAGGAAGAGGAGCCGGCGCGACAGAGCGCCGGACGGAATGGGGGAATGACTCACCTTGGATATCTTTGCCGTATTTGCCCTGTGCGGAGGCATCGCGTTCTTCCTGTTCGGCATGAGCACGATGTCCAGCAACCTGGAGAAACTCGCCGGCGGTCATCTGGAGAGCGTTCTGCGCAAGATGACCTCCAACCCGTTCAAGAGCCTGCTTTTAGGCGCGGGCATCACGGTGGCCATCCAGTCGTCCACGGCGGTCACCGTCATGCTGGTGGGCCTGGTCAACTCCGGAATCATGGAGCTGGGCCAGAGCATCGGCGTCATTATGGGCTCGAACATCGGCACGACACTCACCGCGTGGATCCTGTCCCTGTCCGGCATTGAGGGCGACTCTCTGCTGATGCAGATGCTCAAGCCGGAGAACTTCTCCCCGGTCATCGCTCTGCTGGGCATTATCCTGCGCAGCGCGTCCAAAAAAGACAAGATGAAGAGCGTGGGCAACATCATGCTGGGCTTCTCCATCCTGATGTACGGCACCATCATCATGAAAGAGGCCGTGAGCCCCCTGGCGGACATGCCGGAGTTTACCAATCTGCTTCTGTTGTTCAAGAACCCCATCCTGGGCGTGATCGCCGGCGCCGTGCTGACCATCATCGTGCAGTCCTCCGCGGCGTCCGTGGGCATTCTGCAGGCCCTGTCCGCCACCGGCAATGTCACCTTCGGCATGGCCATCCCCATCATCATGGGCCAGAACATCGGCACCTGCCTGACCGCCGTGCTGTCCGGCGTGGGCGCCAACAAGAGCGCCAAGCGCGTGGGCTTCATCCATGTCAGCTTCAATGTCATCGGCACGGTGATCTGCCTGGTGCTGTTCTACACCGCCAACTTCTTCTGCCACTTCTCCTTTGTGGACGACCCCATTGACATGTGGAGCATCGCCGTGGTGCACAGCATCTTCAATATCGCCACCACCGTGTTCCTGCTCCCGTTCACGAAGCAGCTGGAGAAGCTGGCCTGCTTCGTCATCCGGGACGACAAGAAGACCAGCGGCGAGAACTATGTCCTGCTGGACGACCGTCTGCTCCAGTCCCCCGGCTTCGCGGTGGTCAAGTGCCGCGAGAATGTGGTGGAAATGGCCGACCTGTCCAGGATGGCCGCTGTGAGCGCCATCAACCTGGTGCAGAACTACGATGAACAGACGGAGAAGAGCATCGCCGACTCCGAGAAAGAGCTGGATGAGCTGGAGGACACCCTGGGCACATTCCTCATCAAGCTGTCCGCCTGCTCCATCAGCGGGCAGGAGAGCAACGAGGTCTCCCAGATGCTCCACTCCATCACGGATCTGGAGCGCATCGGGGATCACGCCCTGAGCATCAGCAAGGGCGCCGCCCAGGTGGCGCAGCGCCAGCTGAGCTTCTCCGACGCCGCCCGCCAGGAGCTGACCACCCTGTCCGCGGCCGTGACGGAGATCCTGACCATGACCACGGAGGCGTTCGCAAAAGAGGATCGGGAGCTGGCCTCCCGGGTGGAGCCGCTGGAGGAGGTCATCGACAACCTGACCGGCGTCGTCCGGGATCGCCATGTGGAGCGCCTGAAATCCGGCGCCTGCTCCGTGGAGCTGGGCCTCATTCTCGGCGACCTGCTGGCGGACTACGAGCGCATCTCGGATCACTGCTCCAATGTGGCCGCCTGTATGATCCAGACCGCCCAGGCGTCCTACGACACCCACCGCTACCTCCAGGAGATCAAGACCGGGAAAGACCCCAAGTTTGTCTCCGCCTACGAGGAGTATCAGCAGAAGTACCGCCTGGCCTGAGATTTCAGGAAAGGAAAGCGCCCCTCTTCCCGCCGGTTCCGGCGGAGAGCGGGGCGCTTTTTCATCCTTACCGGTGGCCGCGCACAAAAAAAGAAAGCCCCGCGCTTTGGACGCGAAACTTTCTGGCGCAGAAGGGGGGATTCGAACCCCCGCACGGTTTTACCCGCCTACTCCCTTAGCAGGGGAGCCCCTTATAGCCACTTGGGTACTTCTGCATGGCTCTAAGAATTCAGGTCGATATTTTTTGGCAGCGCGGCGGCTCCTCTCCGTCCGCCTGCAGTCCCATTATAGTCCCGCCGGAAACCGCTGTCAAGATAAAATCAACGGAGTACAGCTCCCGGAGGAAACACGCCGCGAAAAAATCTGCCGCCCGGGCAGGCCGGCGCCTGACGCCCTGGCAGGGGACAGCCGGGTTTCCGCGGATTTGCCAAAATCCCGGGAAAGCCTGTCACAGAGCGGGTTTCCCGGGATCTATACTATCAAGAATATAGATAGAAGAGCTTTTAAGATTCACATATTTAATAGTACAATTCCAACTTCGCATTTCCCTTTTCCCCGCGGGCAGCGTATCATGAAACTGTTCCGGCCTGGCGGACAGAGCCCGGGAGGCCGGAAACCGGGAGAGGGGAGAGGTACGCATGGAGAAGCTGAGAGAAAATGAGTTTCGCGCCGCCTGCAGAGGCTGTCACGGCGGCTGTGTCCACATCCTTACCGTGGAGGACGGAAAGGTGACGAAAGTCCGGCCGGATCCGGACGCGCCGCTCAATCAGGGGCACGCCTGTGAGAAAGGCATGACGATCATCGAGCAGATGTACCACCCGGATCGTCTGCTGTACCCCCTGCGCCGTGTGGGGGAGCGCGGCAGCGGGGAGTTTGAGCGGATCAGCTGGGATGAGGCACTGGATGAGATCGCCGGGAAGCTGACGGAGCTCCGGGACACATACGGGCCGGAGTGCATCTCGGCCATCACGGGAACCGGGCGGCATCTCGTGCCCTACCTCTGGCGGTTTACCCGTGCGCTGGGCACGCCCAACATCACCTCCTCCGGGGCGCTGATCTGCATCGGGCCGCGGAAGAACGCGGGCTTCTCCACCTCCGGCACTTACGGCTGTGTGGATTACTACGGGGAGAAAGAGCCGGCGTGCATCGTGGTCTGGGGCGCCAATCCCGCGGTCAGCGGCGCGGACGGGGAGCTGCAGTGGCATCCGAAGCGCTGTGCGCAGCACGGGACGAAGTTCATCGTCATTGACCCCCTGAAGACGGAGCTGGCCGCCCACGCGGATCTCTGGCTGCGGCTCCGGCCCGGCACGGACGGCGCCCTGGCGCTGGGCATTCTCCAGGTGATTATCCAGGAGGATCTCTACGACCACGAGTTTGTGGACAATTGGACCTTCGGGTTCGAGGAGCTCCGGCAGCGCTGCCTGGAGTACGACCTGGACACGGTCTCTCAGATTACCTGGGTTCCGAAAGAGCAGATTGCCGCGGCGGCGCGGATGATGGCGGAACACACGCCCATGAGCCTGGAGTGGGGCTGTGCCTTTGAGCACGGGTTCAACGCCACGCAGACCAGCCGGGCCATCTACATGCTGCCGGCGCTGCTGGGCAGCTACGATGTGCCGGGCGGCTTTGTGGAGAGCAAACACATTGTCCCCACCAAGCGGGAGCCCCGGGAGCCGGGTTCCAAACTGCTCAACAGCTACCCCTACCGGATGCTCAAGCCGTACGCCAATCCCCACGAGGTGCTGGACGCCATCCGCACGGAGTACCCATACAAGATCCGGGCCATGCTGTCTTTCGCGAACAACACCCTGCTCTCCCTGCCGGACAGCGCGAGAGTGCGGGAGTGCCTGCTGGATCTGGATTTCTTCGTGTGCACGGACATCTTCATGACCCCCACGGCGGCCATTGCGGACATCGTGCTGCCCGCGGCGCTCTGGCCGGAGGTGGACTGCGTGTTCACCATGCCGGAGTTTGCCGAGCACACCATCCTGTGCCAGCAGAAAGTGGTGCAGACGGGGGAGTGCCGCCCGGACGAGGACATTTTCCTGGAGCTGTGTCAGCGGATGGGTCTGGACTACGGCGCCGGCAGCCAGAAAGAGCTTCTCAATCAGGAGCTCTCGGAGATGGCGGAGCGCTTCCCGGAACTGGAGGGCATGACTTTTGACGATCTGAAAGAGCTGGGCTACTACACGCCCAAGCGCAGATACTACAACTACAAAACCCGGGGCGGTTTCCCCACGCCCACGGGGAAATACGAGTTCTGGTCCACGGAGCTGGAGCAGCTGGGCGGGGATCCCCTGCCGTTCTGGAAAGAGCCGCCGGTGACGCCGGTGAGCCGCCCGGATCTGAAATACCAGTTCCCGTACATCCTGAGTCTGGGCGGCCGGCGCATGCAGTACTTCATCTCCAACAACCGCCAGATCCGCTCCCTGCGCAGACAGTATCCGTTCCCGCTGGTGCGCATCCATCCGGATACCGCCGCCGCCTGCGGCATCCAGGAGGGCGACTGGGTCTGGATCCGCACTTTCCGGGGCCGGATCACCCAGAAGGCGAAACTGGATCCGGACATCGACCCGAGAGTGATCCACTGCGACTTCGGGTGGTGGTACCCGGAGGCCGGCGCCCCGGATTACGGCTGGAACGAGTCCAACGCCAATCTCCTCACCAGCTGCGACGACGGTTGCGACCCCTATATGGGCTCGTACCAGCTGCGCTGTCTGCTGTGCAATATCTACAAGAACCGGGACTGCCGCATCGAGGAGCGCTACTACC
>CAYRAG010000014.1:0-16137 GCA_964422185.1 uncultured Oscillospiraceae bacterium | reverse complement strand
CAGTCCGGCTTCCCCGAGGGCGCCAACTCGTTTGCCCGGGTGGTGGGCGCCCTGCGCAGGCTGGGCTTTGACCGGGTCTACGACACCGTGTTCGGCGCGGATCTGACGGTCATCGAGGAGGGCAACGAGTTCCTCCGGCGCCTGACGGAGGGCGGGCCGCTGCCGCTGTTCACCAGCTGCTGCCCCGGCTGGGTGAAGTTCTGCGAGGAGCGCTACCCGGAATTTGTCCCGAATCTCTCCACCTGCCGCTCCCCGCAGCAGATGCTGGGCGCCGTCATCCGCGCCCGGTACGACCGGCAGGCGGAAACCGCGGGAAAACAGGCGGTGGTCGTATCCATCATGCCCTGCACCGCGAAAAAGGCGGAAATTCTGCGTCCGGAATCCGCCACCGGCGGCAGGCAGGATATCGACTACTCCCTCACCACGGCGGAGCTGCTGGAGATGATAGAGGAGGCCGGCATCCGCGTCAGCGACTGCCCGGAGAGCGAGGCGGACGAGCCGTTCCGGGCCGGCTCCGGCGCCGGCACCCTCTTCGGCGCCACAGGCGGCGTGACGGAGGCGGTGCTCCGCTATCTGGCGCCCAAACTGGGCTTCTCCGGCTACACCTGGACGGAGACCTGCGGCGTCCGCGGCTTTGACGGCATCAAGCGCATTGACCTGGAGGCCGGCGGGCGCACCATCCGCATTGCGGTGGTCAGCGGCCTGGCCAATGCCGCCGCGCTGCTGGACAACCTCAGATCCGGCGCGGAGCAGTACGAGCTGGTGGAGGTCATGGCCTGTCCCGGCGGCTGCCTCATGGGCGGCGGCCAGCCCACGGATGTCTACACCAACCTGCGCAGCAGGGGACAGCGCAGCCAGGGCCTGTATCAGACGGATCAGGGGTGCGCCATCCGGGCGTCCCAGGAGAACGGGCCGGTGCAGCGGGTCTGGTCTGAGCTCATTGAGGGCCGCGAGCACGAGCTGCTCCACCGGAACTTCGGATAGGGGCGTGTGCCCGCAGCGGAAACAGGAAAAACCGGCGCGGATCGCGGAAAGACTGCGGTCTGCGCCGGTGGTTTTGATCATACCTCGATCCGGGTTGTACGGCGGCGCCGGGGAATCCTGGGCGGTGCGGGAATCCCGGGGATCGCATCCCGCCCGGGAAAAGACCTGAGGCCGTCTCAGCATACACTGAAACGGCCTCAAACTGCTTGGGAATCCAGGCCTTCTCCGGGGAGATTCCGCCTGAGATCTGGCGGAGAGAGAGGGATTCGAACCCCCGGCTCTTGCGAGTCACCGGTTTTCAAGACCGGCTCCTTAAACCACTCGGACATCTCTCCAGACCGGTGATCCCTGCCCCGGCTGCGACTTCATCGTACCACACGGACGGGCTCTTGTCAACGGCGGGATCCGCTCCGCCGCAGCGCGAATTGCCGCGCCCCCGGAGACAGGGGGAGCGGTGCCCGCCGTCTGCCCGCCTAAATCAGATGGAAATGCTTCAGCGCCAGGTAGATGCCGTCGGCGTCCGTCGCCTCAGTGACATAGTCGCTGTGCGCTTTCAGCTCGTCCTCGCCGTTGCCCATGGCGACCCCGATGCCCACAAACCGCAGCATCTCCAGATCGTTGCGGTTGTTGCCAAACGCGATGCAGTCCCCGGGCGGGATGCCGATCTTCTCCAGCAGCCTGGCCAGGCCCGTCTGCTTGTTCACGCCCCAGAGCAGCAGGTCGCTGGCGGAGCCGTTGATATCCACGGCGACGCACCGCCCGTCGAAATGGCGGTTGAATTCATGCATCTTCTCCAGGGAGCAGGCGAGACACCCGCCGTTGGGGCGCCGGGTGCGGTGGATGGTGGTGTCTCCGGTGAAGATGGTGACGGGCGCCACCTCCGTGGAGGAGGACACTTTCCGGTTCCGGTGGAAGATTCTGTCAAACTCCGGATCCGTGCGGTAGACATACGAGCAGTCGGAGAACTTCCACAGCAGCGCGATGTCGTGCGCCTGGCAGTACGCCCACACCTCTTCGGCGAGCTCCGGGGAGAACCCCTCGTTGAGCAGCTCGGAGCCGTCCTCCCGGAGCACCAGGTGCCCGTTGCTGCACACATAGTAGTCCGGGTAGATGCCGGCGGCGTTCAGCACGCGTCGGGTGAACGGCGGACGGCCGGTGGCTACCGCCGTGAGGATATGGCGTTCTCTCAGCAGCCGCAGGCCCTCCACGGCGCTGGCCGGGTACTCCTGGCGCTCCTCGTCGAAGAGCGTTCCGTCGATATCGAAGATGGCAAGTCGAATCATGATGCAGACCTTCCTCCTGGAGCCGACTGGCACGGCTTACCGCCGGGATACCCTGAGTGTATCCCCGGTCAGGCCCCCGTGTCAAGCCCGTTTCCCCGCGGGGAGCCGCGGCGCGGGCAAAAAACTCCCCCTCTCCGGCGCCGGTCATCCCGGGCAGGGGAGGGGGAGAATCAGAATCCGGATACGCCGGGAAACTCAGACGGCGTCGTCCTCTTCCGGCGCCGCGTCAGTGGGCTCCTGGGCGGTGGACGCCTCCGGCTCCTCCGGCTGCGCGGAGGGTTCCGGGCTGGGACTCGGCACCGGCGCCGGGGAGGGTTCCGGCTCGGGCTCGGCGCGGGAGTCGATGCTCAGGTAGTACGCGTCCAGGATGGACGACGGGGTCTCGCCCTCGGGGGCGTGCATGATGGTGACGCTGTCGCCCTGGTTGAGCGTCACCACATCCCGGTTCTGGGAGACGGACACGGAGTAGAATATGTCGTCGCCCGCCAGGCGGATGAAGTAGTAGCTGGTGCCGTCCAGCACGGCGGTGCGGATCTCCTCCACGACGCCGCTGACCTGATCCGTGGCGACGGGCGCCTGCGGCTGCTGCTCCAGCACGCCGCGATCCGTCAGCATGGCGACATACGCCTGCTCACAGGTGGACACGGAGGTGCCGGTGGCCACGATCTGGTACTGGGCCACATTGACCATGGCGTAGCTCTTCACCAGGCTGGTGGCGTCCATCAGGGGGATGAAGTAGGTGGGCTCCCCGGAGATGTTCAGCAGAAGCGGGAAAGTGGACACATAGCCCAGATCCTGCACAACGCCCTCCGCCGAGCGCTGGGCCGCGGTCTCCGTGGCGCCGGGCGCCACATAGTAGTGCGTCTCCTTCGTGCGCATGTTCGTCAGCAGGAAGCCCAGGTTGGACTGGTCCGCGTTGGCGGAGGTGACGCCGGTGTAGGCGTAGACATCGTCGTTCATGGCGATGTAGTTGTAGCCGTCCGTGGTCATGGTCACATCCCGCTGGCCGAGGACGGAGTTGATGAAGCCGTGCACCAGGGTGCCGTGGAAGTCATACTGCTCCATGATGATTTCCGGGGTGTACAGGGTGTCCACCCACTGCGGCACTTCCTCATAGTACTCGCACTCGCCGGTGACGGCGTCCACGAGCACCGCGCCCTGGATGTCTCTGCCGCCGAACAGCCCGATGGTCTTCACCAGGCGCGGGGCGATCCACCAGGGATGGCCGTCCTCGTCCACCTCAAACTCCGGCGTGGTGAACATCATGGTGGGGTACTTAAAGCGCAGGTGGCGCCGGATGTTGCGGTTGAGCGGCTCGGAGAACGAGTACTTGATTCCCTCGTCCAGCCGCACGACGGTGGCCTCCTGGGTCACCATGTCCACCACCACATAGGCGGGAAGTCCCTCCCTGCGGTTGGTGAGCCACTTGATGAGATCCGCGTAGTCGATGGGCGCGACACGGACCGGCTTGCCCTGGTAGTTGATCTGGGTGGAGTCGTTGGAGTACTCGAACTGGCTGACCATGTCGCTCAGGGTGCCCATCTGGCGGTCGCCCAGGAAGTCCGCGCTCTGGCGGCTGAGGGTGGGGATCTCGTTAAAGGAGATCTGGGCCACATCCTCGGCGAAGTTGCCCTCCTGCACGGTGAGCAGATCCCGGTAGGCGGATGCCCGGAAAATGGGCATGGAGATGACGGATCCCACGAGGGCCACCAGGATCAGCGCTGCGAAGATAATCGCCAGGGGCAGGCACTGGTTCTTCACGAATTTGAGGTACCCCTTGATGCCCTCGCCCTGGAGGTCGAAACCGGAGGTGATGAGGGCGCAGATGGTGTACACGATGCACAGCAGCCCGATGAACACATACAGATCCGCCGCGTGCAGGTTGAGGGCCGGCAGGGAGACATAGAAGTAGATCACCCCGACCACGGCCGTGACGAGAATGTTGATCAGGATCTTGACGAATTTGCTCTTGGGCACCTTGAGGTGGAAGCGGGGGCCGGACACTTCCGGATTGGCGTTGTTGATGTCCATGAATATCCTCCTTTTTGCGGCGGCCTTTGCCGTCTCAGTTCAGCGCGGCCACAGCCGCCTCGATCTCCGCCTCGCCCGCCTTCATGGCGGACAGGGTGCGCTCCAGCAGAGTGTCCAGATCCCAGCCCAGCATCCGGGCGCCCCGCTCTATGACATCCCGGGAGCAGCCGGCGGCGAATTTTTTGTCCTTGTATTTCTTCTTCAGGGATTTAAGCTCCATGTCCTGCACGCTCCTGGACGGGCGCATGAGCGCGGCCGCGCCGATGAGGCCGGTCAGTTCGTCCGTGGCGAACAGCACTTTCTCCATCTCGTGGGTGGGCTCGATATCCACGGTGATGCCGTAGCCGTGGCTGGCGGTGGCGCGGATGAGACGCTCGTCCAGGCCGGCCTGCCGCATCAGCTCCTGGGATTTTACGCAGTGCTGATCCGGGAACTGCTCGAAATCCAGATCGTGGAGCAGGCCCACGATAGACCAGAAGTCCGCCTCGTCGCCGTAGCCCAGCTCATTGGCAAACCACCGCATCACATGCTCCACCGTGATGGCGTGGCGCAGGTGGAACGGCTCATGATTGTACTGTGTCAGCAGGTCCCAGGCCTGCGCACGGGTAAGTTCCATTTCCATATTCGCTCCTTGTCGTCAGACTTCCGCTATTGTACTCCGGAACGGGGAAAATGGAAAGAGATTCCCGGAAAAAAGCGGGAGAAAAAACGCGGGCCGCTCAGTACGCCACCACGATGCCGCCGTCGTCGGCGTAGAAGGTGCTCAGGCCGTGGGTCTCGCACAGGAGGATCTCGTGAAACGCGCACCTGGCCTGCAGGCTCTCCCGGACGGAGAACGCCCGGTCCAGGCAGTTGCAGTGCGTGATCACCACATCCCTGCCCCGGTGGGTCTCGTCCGCGGCGATGAAGTCTACCATCCTGGACAGACCCTGCTTCACGGTCAGCGCCTGGCCCAGCTTGCAGATCTCGCCCTCCGGGGTGGAGCCGAGGAACAGCTTCAGACGCAGCGTGCTGGTGACGATGGACTGCAGCCTCGTCAGCCGGCCGTTCTTGCGCAGGTTGTCCAGGTTCTCCAGCACGAAGAGCGTCTTCATTTCATAGATGTACTGCTCCACCTCCGCCACCACCTGCTCAAACGGCAGGCCGGCCTGGGCGAGCTCCCGGATCTTCAGCGCGGTGAGCACCTCGCCGGAGACGGCGGAGCAGGAGTTGAACACATGGATGCGCAGATTGGGCTTCTCCTCCAGAAGCAGATTGCTGCCCTGCACGGCGCTGTTGTGTGAGCCGCTGAGCATGGCGGAGAGCGTGACCACATACACCTCGTCCGCGCCGCAGTCACAGGCGTCCGCATACATCTGGGGAGAGGGGCAGGAGGTGGTGGAGGCGGTCTTGCACTGCTTCATGTGCCAGAGCAGATCGCTCTGCACCAGCGACTCGTCGTCTACGAAAGTCTTTCCGTCCACATAGATGGTCAGCGGCACTTTGGTAAAGCAACCGTCCGCCATCATGGCCGGGGTGAGATCGCAGCAGCTGTCAACAACGATCTGAAAAGACATATTGAATACCTCCCGACGCGGTTTTTAAAATCATTTTCCACATTGTAACAGATCCGGGGAGGGCTGTAAAGAGGGAAATTGCCTCAGATCTCCTCACCCTCGTCCCGCAGCTCGCGCAGGAGCTTCTGATCCTCTCTGGAGGACAGATCCAGCCGGGCGAACATGTCCGGGCGGCGCCGCCGGGTGCGCAGCAGGGACTGCTTGCGCCGCCACCGGGCCACCAGGGCGTGGTTGCCGGACAGCAGAACCTCCGGCACCTTCCGGCCGTGCCACTCCTCCGGGCGGCTGTACTGGGGGTACTCCAGCAGGCCGTTCCAGTGGCTCTCCTCCTCAAAGCACTCCGGATCCGGCAGCACGCCGGGAACCAGACGGGCCACGGCGTCCGCCACGGCCATGGCGGGCAGCTCCCCGCCGGTGAGTACGAAGTCCCCCAGGGAGATCTCCTCGTCCACGCACTCCTCGATGAACCGCTCGTCCACCCCCTCATAGTGGCCGCACACGAGGATCAGGTGGTCGTAGCTGTCTCTCAGGCGGCGGGCGTCCTCCTGGCGGAAAGTAGCGCCGCAGGGGGAGAGGTAGATGGTGTGTCCGGGCCCGTTAGTGTCCGTGACATGCTTCCAGCACCGGTAGAGCGGATCCGCCTGCATGACGGCGCCCCGGCCGCCCCCGTAGGGGTAGTCGTCCACCTGTTTCTGCCGGTTTACCGTGTAGTCCCGGATCTGGTGCGCCTCGATGCGGATATAGTCCCGCTCCTGGGCGCGGCCCAGCACGGACTCGTTCATCATGTCGCCCACCGTGTCGGAGAACAGGGTCAGGATGTCAATGCGGTACATTACTCCTCCATCCCCTCGATGAGGCGCACCCGGAGGTAGCCGCCGTCCACATTGACCTCCGCCACGAATTCCGGCACCGCGGGGATCAGGTAGCGCCGCGGCCCGCCGGAGACCACATAGACCTGGTTGGCCGGCGGCGTGAGCACCTCCTCCACGGCGCCCAGCGTCTCCCCGGTGTCCGCGTCCCGGACCTCCAGACCCACGATGTCCGCCAGGAAGTGCTGCCCGGGCGCCAGCTTCGCGTCCGATCGCGCGATGGACACCACCTTGTTCTTCAGGAGCACGGCGTCGTCCACGGTGTCCACCCCCTCCAGAGAGACGATGACATTGCCTTTCTGGGCGTAGGCGGAGCGCACGGTCCGTGGCGCACCGTCCACATACAGGGTGGAAAAGCCGCACAGAAACGCCGGGCTGTCCGCCCAGGGCACAATCTTCACCTCGCCGCGCAGGCCGTGGGTGTTCACAATGACGCCGGCCTCCAGATACGGCTGTTTCATACACATCACCTTACACTGCGCCGGGGAACAAAAAATGGCACGGGCCCGCCCGCGCCATCTTTTGTTCAGTCGACGATTTCCACAAAGACCCGTTTCCCGGCGCGCGTGCCCGCGGAGCGGATCAGGGTGCGAATCTCCTTCGCGATCCGGCCCTGGCGGCCGATGACCTTGCCCATGTCCTCCGGGGCGACCCGCAGCTCGAGAACGGTCTCTCTGTCACTCTTCCGCTCGGTGACCCGCACGGCGTCCGGCTGATCCACCAGGTTCTGAGCGACATAGATCAGCAGATCTTTCATACTGGCCTCCAAGTCAGATCGCCCCGGCTTTCTTCAGCAGGGCCCGTACCGTATCGGTGGGTTGCGCGCCGGTCTTGATCCAGGCCTGGGCACGCTCCGCGTCCACCTTGATCTCCGCAGGATCGGTGAGCGGGTTGTAGGTGCCGATCTCCTCGATGAAACGGCCGTCCCGGGGATAACGGGAATCCGCCACCACGATGCGGTAGAAAGGGGCTTTCTTGGCACCCATTCTGCGCAGCCTGATTTTAACCATGTATCTTCACCTCCGTAGTGTGATAATGATGGGATATGGAAAACGCGCCGGAAGCGCGTCTGTCCGCGTCTCGCCGGCTCAGAACGGGTAGCCCCTTCTGCCGCCGCGTTTTTTGCCCATGAGTTTGCGCATGCTCTTGGGCATCTTCCCGCCGGTGAGCTGGCGGGTGAGGCCCTGCATCATCTCAAACTGCTTGAGCACGCGGTTCACATCCACCACCTGGGTGCCGCTGCCCGCCGCGATGCGCCTCTTGCGGCTGGCGTTGAGCAGTTTGGGATTCTCCCGCTCCGCGGGGGTCATGGACAGGATAATGGCCTCGGTGCGGGTGAAGATGGACTCATCCAGGCTGGCGCCCTCCAGATCTCTCGGGTTCACCCCCGGGAGCATCCCGGCGATGTCGCTCAGAGAGCCCATGTTCCGAACCTGGTCAAGCTGATCCAGGTAGTCCGTGAGCGTAAACTGGTTCTTGCGCATCTTCTCCAGCTGCTCGGCGGCCTTCTTCTCGTCCATGGACTGCTCCGCTTTCTCGATGAGGGAGAGGACATCCCCCATGCCCAGAATGCGGGAGGCCATCCGGTCCGGATGGAACACCTCAATCTGATCCAGCTTCTCGCCGACGCCCGCGAACTTGATGGGCTTGCCCGTCGTGGCCTTGATGGACAGCGCCGCGCCGCCCCGGGCGTCGCCGTCCAGCTTCGTGAGCACGACACCGGTGATGTCCAGCGCGTCGTCAAAGGCCTTCGCCGCGTTCACGGCGTCCTGGCCCACCATGGCGTCCACCACCAGCAGGGTCTCCGTGGGATCCACCGCCGCCTTGATGGCGCGCAGCTCGTCCATGAGCTCCTCGTCCACATGCAGCCGGCCGGCGGTGTCCAGGAACACCATGTCGTTGCCGTGTCTGCCCGCGTGCTCCACCGCGGCTTTCGCGATGTCCACCGGGTTGGACTGGCCCATCTGGAATACGGGGATATCCAGCTGGCCGCCCACCACCTCCAGCTGCTCGATGGCGGCGGGGCGGTAGATATCGCACGCGGCCAGCAGGGGACGCTTGCCCTGCTTCTTCATATAGCCGGCCAGCTTCGCGCCGTTGGTCGTCTTGCCGGAGCCCTGCAGGCCCACCAGCATGACCACCGTGGGCGGTTTGCTGGCGATGGTCAGCTTCGTCTCGGAGCCCCCCATGAGGGCGGTGAGCTCCTCGTTGACAATTTTCACAATCATCTGGGCGGGGGAGAGGCTCTCCAGCACATCCGTGCCCACCGCCCGCTCGGTGACTTTCGCCACAAAGTCCTTGACCACCTTGTAGCTGACGTCCGCCTCCAGCAGAGCCAGGCGGATCTCCCGCATGGCCTCTTTCACATCGGACTCTGTCAGGCGGCCCTTGCCCCGCAGCTTCTTAAACGCCGCGGACAGCTTTTCGGTCAGACCTTCAAACGCCATGGCTCACTCCCCTTTCAGGCTCTGCGCGTCTTCGGTGATCTGCCTGGCCAGCCGCTCCACCTCCGGGCTGTCCAGTTCCCGGTTGAGCTCCAGCAGCTGTCCGGCGCAGTCCAGAATGGACTGGATCCGGGGCTGCATGGCGTGGAAGCGCCGGATCAGCCCGGTCTTCTCCTCCAGTTCCGAGAGGGTGGCCTCCGCCCGGACGATCACATCGCGCACCCCCTGCCGGGTGATGTGGTAGTTCTGCGCGATCTCCGCCAGGGAGAGATCCTCGTTGTAGTAGAGGTCAAAGAACTCTTTCTGCCGGTCGGTGAGCACATCGCCGTAGAAGTCATAGAGCATCGTCATGCGGTAGGTCTGGTTTTTCATCATCAGCCTCCCCGGGAAAACGCTGTAAAGCCGATCTGCTTTACTTGCGGATATGATACAATATCCCGCGGCGGATGTCAAGAACTATTTTTCCGGACCGCCCGGTTTTTCCCCGCACGGCAGGCGCCGGGGAAAACAATTGCGCCCGGCGGGGAAAGGGTGTATAATACGGCCCGGGTCTTGCCCGGGAAAAGACCCTCTTGTATAAGAGACAACAAACGGCCGCGCCCGGGAGAGCGGAACGATGACGGTAAGGAGCGATGTCTGTTCTATGCTGACTGTGACAAGAAAGGAACTGTGGCCCGGCGTGGGGCTGACCGCGGTGCACACCACGAAATTCAAAAACGGCGTTCTCGGCGTGCGGCTGCTCACGCCTCTGAGGCGGGAGACGGCGGCGCTCAACGCCCTGCTCCCCATGGTGCTGCGCCGGGGCACCCGGCTGCACCCGGATATGGAGTCCATCAGCGCCGCGCTGGACGAGCTGTACGGCGCGTGGATTGAGCCCGCGGTGGACAAGGAGGGGGAGACCCAGTGCGTGGGCTTCCTGGCCGGCGTGCTGGACGACGCGTACACCCTGGGCGGGGAGGCCGTCCTGGAGCCCGCCGCCGCCCTGGTGGGGGAGCTGCTGCTGGATCCCGCGGTGGTAAACGGCGCCTTTGACCCGGAGTACACCGCCGGGGAGCGCAGGAACCTCATTGACCAGATCCGTGCGGTGATCAACGACAAGCGGCAGTACTCCCTGCGCCGCCTGACCGAGGAGATGTGCCCGGACGAGGCGTTCGGGGTCAGCGGCCTGGGCGATGAGGACTCCGCCGCGGCCATTACGCCGGAGAGCCTGTGGCAGCACTATCAGCAGCTGCTGCGCACGGCCCGGGTGGAGCTCTTCTACTGCGGCTCCGCGCCGGTGCAGCGGGTGGAGGCGGCATTTGCCGCCGCGCTCTCGGCGCTGCCCCGGGGGGAGCGGGAGGCCGCGCCCGCCTGCGAGGTGCGTGCGGCGCCGGCAGGCCCCGTCCGGACGGTGGAGGAGGCCATGGAGGTCACGCAGGGCAAGCTGGCTCTGGGCTTTCGCACCGGCGGCGTCACCGTGCGCTCGGAGGAGTATCCCGCCATGCTCCTGTTCACGGAGCTCTACGGCGGCAGCCCCACCTCCCGGCTGTTTCTGAATGTGCGCGAGAAGCTGTCCCTGTGCTACTTCGCCAGCGCCGGCCTCAGCCAGGTGAAAGGCGTGATCCTCGTCTCCTCCGGCATTGAGTTTGACAAATACCAGCAGGCGAGGGAGGAGATTCTCGCCCAGCTGGAGGCCGTCCGGCAGGGTGCGTTCGAGGACTGGGAGCTGGAGGCGGCGCGCAGCGGTCTTATCAGCTCCCTGAAGAGCCGGCTGGACAGCAACGGGCTCATGGAGCGGTACTGGCGCTTGCAGAGCGTGGCCGGCACGCAGGTGGCGCCGGAGGAGCTGGCCCGGAAGCTGGAGAGCGTGACCCGGGAGCAGGTCATTCAGGCGTCCCGGCAGGTCTCGCTGGATACCGTCTACTTCCTGAAAGGAGCGCAGGGATGAAACTGACAGAATACGGCCGCCTGGGAGAGCGGGTTTACACCCAGACGCTGGACAACGGGCTGCGGATCTATGTGGCCGCGAAGCCGGAGTTCACCACATGCTACGCGTTTTTCGCCACCCGCTACGGCGGCAACGACACCCGGTTCTGCCTGGACGGCGTGTGGCACGACACGCCCGCCGGCGTGGCCCACTTCCTGGAGCACAAGATGTTCGACACGAAAGACGGGAACGCCCTGCAGATTCTGGCCGCCAACGGCGCGTCCCCCAACGCGTTTACCAGCAACGACATCACGGGGTACTTCTTCGAGTGCACCCAGGGGTTTGAGGAGAACCTGCGCACGCTGCTCTCGTTCGTGTCCGTGCCCTGGTTTACCCAGGAGAGCGTGGACAAGGAGCAGGGGATCATCGGCCAGGAGATCCGGATGTACGACGACAGCCCGGACTGGTGCGTCTTCATCAACCTGATGGAGGCCATGTACCGCAGCCACCCCATCCGCACGAATGTGGCGGGCAGCGTGGAGTCCATCGCGGAGATCACGGCGGACACCCTCTACGCGTGCCACAGGGCGTTCTACACTCCGGGGAACATGGTGCTGTGCGTGGCGGGAGATGTGGATCCGGACACCGTGGCGTCCATCGCCGCGGAGATCCTGCCGGCGGAGAAGTCCGGGGAGATCGGCCGGGACTACGGCCCCCCGGAGCCGGACACGGTGGACCGGGACTATGCCGGGCAGACCATGGCGGTCTCCGCGCCCCTGTTTGAGATGGGCGTCAAGCTCACTCCCGCGGGGAGTGGAACGGACGCGCTGCGCCAGCAGCTGCTCAGCACGCTCGCCTGTGAGGTGTGGCTGGGCACCTCCAGTCCGCTCTACGCCCGCCTGTATGCGGAGGGCCTGATCAACGACAGCTTCTCCTACGGCTACGAGTCCTGCCCCGGCTGCGCGTTTCTCAACGCCGGCGGGGAGAGCAGGGATCCCCGGAAAGTCTACGACGAACTGCGCGGCGAGGCCGCCCGGCTCGCGGAGCAGGGGATCGATCCGGATCTGTGGGAGCGCCTGAAGAAGGCGACTTACGGCGCCATGGTGCAGAAGCTCAACTCGTTTGAGTACCTGTGCGTCAGCCAGGCGGAGGCGTACTTCGAGGGCTTCGACGCCCTGGACTTCCCCCGGGTCTTTGAGCAGCTGAGCGCGGAGGACGCCCGCTCGCTGCTTGCTCGCTGCGCGAAGCCGGAATACACCGCGCTGTCCGTGATCCGGCCGGGCGGGGAGCGCGGTTGATGGAAAATCTGAACGCCATCCTCGCCCTGCCGGGCGACGCCACCCTGAACACCGTCTCCTTTCCCGGCCTGGGCCTGGAATTCACCCTGAACCGGGTGGCTTTCCTGATCTTCGGACACCCGGTCTACTGGTACGGGATCATCATCACCTGCGGCCTGCTGCTGGCGGTTTTCGTGTGCTGCCGGATGTCCAAAAGGTTCGGGACAAATACCGACGAGATTGTGGATCTGATGATCTTCGCGGTGCCGGCGGCGCTCATCGCCATCCGGGCCTATTATGTCCTGTTCAACCTGGATCACTACCGTATGGCGGACGGCAGTCTGGACTGGCGCGCCATCTTCCGCTACAGCGACGGCGGCCTGGCCATCTACGGCGCGGTGATCTCCTCCATCCTTGTGCTGCTGATCTTCTGCCGGGTGAAAAAAATCAGTTTTCTGTCCTTCGCGGACATGGGCGTGCACGGGATGCTGATCGGGCAGCTCATCGGCCGCTGGGGCAACTTCATGAATGTGGAGGCCTACGGCGGCGTCACCTCTCTGCCGTGGCGGATGTGTTCCCCGAAAATCGCCGTGGAGCTGTCCGCCCAGGGCCTCATCACGCCGGAGCAGCAGATGGATCTCCTGACCGGCGCTCTGGGTGTCCACCCCACTTTCCTCTACGAGTCGCTCTGGAACCTCGTCGGACTGTTTCTGGTCTACCGCCTGGGGAAAAAGCGGAAATATGACGGCGAGTGCTTTCTGTTCTACCTGTTCTGGTACGGCCTCGGCCGGTTCTGGATCGAGGGTCTTCGCACGGACAGCCTGTACTTCTTCGGGCTGACTTTCTTTGGCACCCCCATCCGGGTCAGCCAGATGCTGGCCTTTCTCTCCGCGGCCGTCGGCGGCGGGCTTCTGCTGTACAACCGGCTGTTCCGGAAGCACGACCCGGCGCGGATGTTTGTGAACCGCCGCGCCGCCGCGCAGGCTGCAGCGCAGGCCGCTCCCGCCGAATCCGTTTCCGACAGCGCACCGGTCTCCGGCGGCAGCGACGGCGGGGTGCGCACGGATCGGGCGCCGGACGACGAACAGGAGGAATGAGACATGTCCGCAGTTTTGATGGATGGAAAGGCCCTGGCAGCCAGGGTAAAAGAGGAAGTGCGTGCGGAGGTCTCCCGGATGCGCTCCCGGCCCGGCCTGGCGGTGATCCTCGTGGGCGACGACCCCGCCTCCCGGGTCTATGTGGACGGCAAACGACGGGACTGCGCCCAGTGCGGGATCTACAGCGAGGAATACGCGCTGCCCGCGCAGACGGATCAGGCGTCCCTGCTGGCGCTGGTATCTGAGCTGAACGGCCGGGAGGACATTGACGGCATCCTCATCCAGCTGCCCCTGCCGGCGCATCTCCGGGAGCGCGAGCTGCTGGACGCCGTCCTGCCGGACAGGGATGTGGACGGCTTCCACCCGGTCAATGCCGGGCGGCTGATGAACGGGGAGCCGGGCTTCCGCCCGTGCACCCCGCTGGGCGTCATGCGCATGCTGGAGGAATACCGCATCGACCCGGCCGGCAGAAACTGCGTCATTGTGGGCCGGAGCAATCTCGTGGGCAAACCCCTGGCGCTGATGCTCCTGGCCTCGCACGCCACTGTCACCGTCTGCCACACGGGGACGGCGGATCTGGCGGCGGAATGCCGCCGTGCGGACATTCTGATCACAGCCGCCGGCAGCCGCGGACTGATCACGGCGGATATGATCCGGCCGGGCGCCGTCGTCATTGATGTCTCCATGAACCGGGATCCGGACGGCAGACTGTGCGGCGACGCCGACTTCCCCGCCGTGCGGGAGAAAGCGTCCTTTCTCACCCCCGTGCCGGGCGGTGTAGGCCCCATGACCCGCGCCATGCTGCTGGTAAATACGGTTCAGGCCGCCCGTATGCACGGGAAATCGGGCGGCTGAGCCTGAACGATCCGTTTCCGTCTGATCACCGCGCACGGGTGCCGGAATGCCCACCGGCGCCCGTGTGTTTTTTTCCCCTCCACGCCGCGAAACGCGGCGGGGGCCAATGTGAAAGAGAGGGTTGTAATTTCCGGAGAATGTGGTAAAATATCAATCAAAGGAGCGTGATCGACATGGGTGAGACAAGACAGTATATCAACAAGGAGGACGAGAAGGGCAACATCCACATCTCTGAGGATGTTCTGGCTGTCATCGCCGCTGCGGCGACACTGGAGGTAGAGGGCGTCAGCTCTCTGGCGCCCAGTCTGCGTTCCGACATCTCCGAGGTGTTGGGCCGGAAAAACCTTTCCAAAGGGATCCGGATCCAGACGGAGGGCGAACAGGTTCTGGTGGAAGTCGAAATCCTGGTGAAATACGGCTGCTCCATCCCCGATGTGGCCAAAGCGGTGCAGGAGTCCGTCCAGAGCAGCGTGGAAAACATGAGTTCACTCAGCGTCGCTGCCGTCAATGTCAATGTGGTTGGCATCGTCACGGACACCGCGGCCCAGAAACAGTAAACCCGTGCGGGGATGACGGGAGCCGGCCTCATGGACACCGCCGTTGCGCCGCACTGTGCGTCCGACTGATGGCGTTACCCGCAAAATCTGCCGCCGCTGTGATGAAGAGATGAGCGGGCGTCTCCCGTTCCCGTGCGCCGGGGCTCAGATGGAGAGACATTCATGAGGGTGAGACGGAACCTGGTTTGCGCCCGGTCGGCGGGATTCTTCTCACGGGCATCCTGACCGGGGATCGGGGGTATTTCCCGTATTCCGGCACTGTGCCGATTGTTTCCTATATGTATAAAATATTGTATAATATATGATATATGAAGAACGATGGCAAGGAGGTGAGACGCGATGACCAGGAGTCCAAAGAAATCGGACGGGGACAGCAAGGTGTGGTACAACGCATCGTGCAAAAGGATCCTGTCTGAAAAACAGATTCTGGCGGCCATCATGCAAGAGGCGATAAAAGAGTACAGGGGCTGCACGATTCAGGAAATCGTGAGTATGATTGAGGGTACCCCGGAGATATCCGCGGTTCCGGTACATCAGGACGAGGGCGGTTCCAGAATCACGGGCATGGACACGGTGGATTCCAGCATCCATGAAGGGGAAGTCAGGTACGATATCCTGTTTACGGCGAAAGTTCCCCCGTCCGTCAGGCCGACCCGCCTGATTATCAATGTAGAGGCCCAGAACAGGTATGACCCCGGCTATCCGCTGGCCATGCGGGGTATGTATTATTCCGCCAGGCTGATCTCCGCCGAACACGGAACTCAGTTTGAAGATTCTGAATACGGTGATCTGAAGAAAGTGTATTCGGTCTGGATCATCATGAATCCGCCGGAGCGGCGTGCAAACACGATAACTTATTATAGCTACATTCCCGAGGTGTTCCCGCCTGTGAAGGAAGCCCCGAGGCCCGAGGAGGAATATGATCTCTCGGGTATTATCGAGATCTGTCTCGGCGGGCCTGGCAAGGGAAACTACGAAGGGATCACGCGGATGCTGGATATCCTTTTTTCTGACGAGTGCAGCAAGGCGGAGAAGGAGAAAGTACTGCAGGAGGATTACGGCATCGAGATGTCGCCGACATTGGATAAGGAGGTTTCGAGTGTGTGCAATCTGGCGGACAACATTGAAGAGAAAGGGATTCGGATCGGCAGACAGGAAGGTATACTGATCGGTAAACAGGAAGGCAGACAGGAAGGCAGACAGGAAGGTATACAGGAAGGCAGACAGGAAGGCAGACAGGAAGGTATACAGGAAGGCAAAGTTGAAATGAGGCTTGAG
>CAYRAG010000013.1:17095-39947 GCA_964422185.1 uncultured Oscillospiraceae bacterium | reverse complement strand
CGCCTGAAAACGGGGATATTCCACGGTTTTCCGCTTCATCGCGGAACCTGAAGCCGATTTTTTCCTTTTCGATCCCACCGGGGGGATAATTTGGGGCTTGAAATTTCGTCACTTTTCATTTCCAGGGGGGCCGTCTGAACTGTGATGTCTGATCCAGGCAGTCCGCGGGTCGCAGCATTTTTTCATGGAACACCGGGCCGTTTTCTGGTATAATCTCAGAGTATCGGGGGCTTTCCTGATCGCTGTCCAATAAAACAGGGATTGAGACAAATCGTTTTCTGCTATGGCTTCATTTACAATTTGCCTGCTTACCTAACCTGCCTTTAAAAGGTCTGTCCATCAAAACAAGGATTGAGACCAACGCCCGGTCTCCGGGTCACTGTTTGATATGTGGCGAGCACACATTTCTACATCGATGGTCGGCAGGAGTCCGGCTTTCATGTTGTCTCATTTATCACCAGGCAATATTAACAAACTTTCATCATTTAATTGTGCATTGTGACGAACCTCTCTCAGGAGAGCCCGTCACTCTCAGGTGAATGCAGGAGGTCGGAAAAATGTTTATGAAAGAGGAGCAGGTAAGAACATCTGCACGCGCCCAGATGGTGGACATCACCGGCATGGTAAAGGAAGCCATAAGAGAGTCCGGTGTGTCGGAAGGGGTGTGTATCGTGTATGTGCCGCATACGACGGCCGGTGTGACGATCAACGAGAACGCTGACCCTGATGTGAAGCGCGACATCATAACGGAACTGGAAAAGATCGTTCCGTGGGATGACGGATACAGGCATGATGAGGGGAATTCCGCCGCTCATCTGAAAGCCACGATGACCGGTTTCTCCCAGACCGTGCTGATCACGGGAGGCCGCCCGGTGCTGGGCACCTGGCAGGGGATCTATTTCTGCGAATTCGACGGTCCCAGGAACAGGAAAGTATATATCAGTGTTTCGGAAAGCTGAACCGCCGCGGCGGGGAATCGCGAGCCGGCCGCAAAAGCCGGGGCAGCGGAGACGGGAAGACCGAACCGCACCGCCGGAAAACCCGGCGGCGGCAAAAGACATGGCGCATGTGCGCCCCGGCAGATCCGGTTTTTATCTCTCTGGAACGAGGACATACTGACTGTCCTCGTTTTTTATTTGCTCCTTTATCCTACAATTTGTAGGATGAAAGCCGCCGCCGCACGGAATTTCTGCGGATTGACGCGTACCTGGCGCGACAATATACTTGACATGTCAGGTCAATGTGAATCAGCGGTATTTGCGGAAAGGAGTAAAAAATGTCTGAATTCCAAGCTTTATTCAGCCCGATCAAAATAGGATCGAAAACTGCGAAGAATCGTATCTTCATGTCTCCCATGGGAGAAGGTATGGCGAACCCGGACGGATCTGCGGGCGAAAGGTTCAAGGCATACTACCTGGAGCGGGCAAAAGGCGGTGTTGGAGTACTTACCATAGGATATCTCAATGTGGATTATCCTCTTGGCAGTGGCAGCCCGCAGGTCAGGATAGACGACGATACGAACATACAGACGCTGACAGAGCTTACAGAAGCATGCCACTCTTACGGCTCGCTCGTGATCGCCCAGATCCACCATGCAGGCGGACAGTCCACAGCCGCGGCGACGGGCGGAAAAGAACCGTGGACTCCTTCGAACATAGACTGTGATCATATCATGGTCAAGGGCATGCGCATGGCCGGACCGCAGCACGCCATGACGACGGAAGAAGTCGAATATGTCCGCGATAAATTCATCACAGCGGCGGTGAATGTCAAAAGAACCGGCGCTGACGGCGTGACGATCCACGGAGGTCACGGATATCTGATCTCCGAGTTCCTGACCAGAGATTTCAACGCGCGTGATGACAAATACGGCGGGAGCGTTGAGAACCGTGCGAGACTCCTTACAGAAATCATTGCGGGAATAAGGAAAGAATGCGGAGACGATTTCATCATCGGAGCCAGGATCCCCGGCAAGGAGTTCGTGGAGAGAGGCCTGACGGAAGAGGAATGCGTGACCATCGCGAAACTCTGCGAGGAAGCCGGCGCTGATTTCCTGGATGTGACAGTAGGTTCCATCCAGGCGTTTTCCCAGTTTATCGAGACCGAGAAATATCCGCAGGGAGCGCGTGTCCCGTATGCGAAGCCAATCAAGGAAGCAGTCAGCATCCCGGTCGGAGTTTCCGGCACACTGCGCGATCCGGAGTTCTGCGAATCGCTCATCGAGGACGGGAAAGTCGATTTTATCTGCCTTGCCCGCGCTTTGTTGTGCGATCCATACTGGCCGAAGAAAGCGGAAGAGGGACATGCCGATCAGATACGCAAATGCCTGAGCTGTTCCGAAGGCTGCATGAGACAGGTGATGGACGGCGGTTTCGTGTCCTGCGTGCTGAATCCCGTGACGGGAAGAGAAAATGAATACGCCGACCCGCAGCCCGCTGAAGTCTCCAAAAAAGTAGCCGTGATCGGCGGCGGGATAGCCGGACTCGAGGCTGCCATCGTGGCAAGAACCAGAGGACATGAAGTGGTACTCCTTGAGAAGACGAACGAACTCGGAGGCCAGCTCAACCTTGCCTGCCTGCCTCCGGACAAAGGGAGGATCCGCGAGGCGGCAGACTGGTTCTCGGCCGAAGCGGAAAGGAAAGGTGTGGATATCAGACTCAACACCGAGGCGACAGTCGACCTGATCAGGGAGATAAATCCCGATGTCGTGCTGCTCGCTTCCGGCGGGGAACCGGTGACCAGGCTTCCTATCGAGGGCAACGAAAACGCTCTTCAGGTATCGGATGTCATGGGGGGAACGGTTCCGATGCCCAGGGACAGCCATGTCGCTGTCGTCGGCGGCGGTCTGGTCGCGTGCGAACTCACAGAGATGCTGATTGAAAACGGCAACCGGATAACGATGATAGAGATGAAGCCCGAGATAGCGGAAGACTTTGAGATGATGCACAGATTCGACCTGTTGGGAGAATTCGCGGCAGCGGGTGTCGACCAGAGGGTGAACGCCACGGTCAGGGCGATCGGCAGGGATTCAGTCACTTTTGAACAGGACGGCGAGAATGTGACGATCCCTGTGGATACGACGATCATGGCCGTAGGCAGGAAGAGTTTCGGCGCGGAACTCGGCGAAGCGCTCAGGGAAGCCGGTTACGAAGTGAAGACCATAGGTGACGCCAGAAAGGTATCAAAGATCCTCAACGCCACGCTCGATGCCTATGAAGCAGTATATTCTATATGATTTTTATCGAAAGGATAGGAAGCCATGAAAGAATACAGTTTCAAACTGAGTGAAGAAGAGATGCTGAAAGTCTTTGAAGACGGTTCAGCGTTCAAAAGCGGCCTGCGGATGGATCGCGAAGAGGGGATCACTGTCGCCTGGGAGACCGACCCCGCAAAGGCGGAGGCGATCCTTCCTCCTCCGCTGAAGCTGCTGGCGCCGACGATCACCTGCAATGTCGTGAATATAGACGGCAACAACTTCGCCAGGGTCTACCAGGAGACATATATCGCCATCCCTGTCATCTATGATGACATCCCCGGGATATATATGCCGAGCCTTTTCCTTCACGGGCCGGGCGCCTACATGGGCGCTGTAGTCGGCAGGGACGCGACAGGAACACCTAAGAAGATGGCTGATGATATATCGCTGACCCGCCGCGGAGACACCGCGCACGCGTACATGGAAAAGGATGATATCCGCGTTCTGGATATCGAGTTGGAATTCGGTGAATACAATGTGCCGGAAGCGTGCGCCAGCATGTTCAAAGCAAACGAGGAGTGCTCTTCCGTTGCCGGGAACTGCTATTTTATTAAGACCGATCTTGAGTGCACCGAAGAAGGCGGGATGGAATTCAGGAACACAAGACTCCAGAGGAGCGGCGGCACGACGACCTACATGGAGTGGACGCCCGCCTCCGCGAAAGTCGAGCTCGCGCCGTGCGAGAATGCGCCGTGGTCGGAACTGGAGGTAAAGCAGGTCCTGGGAGGAGGCTGGAGCAGGTTCCGCATCGGCAACGGCCAGTGCAGGACAGTATTTGATATGGACGACAGTGTCGCCATTCCGTACCTGCTCAAGGGTCTCTATGATGTAGATCTGATCAACAAACCCAACCGGAAATACCGCATGAGCTTCGATTAAGATATCAGTATCTCTTTCAGCCATTCTGCCCGACGGCCCCGGCCATCTGACCGGGGCCGTTTTCATATTCTGATACTTCCAGGATATCCTTCCTGATATCTGTCCGCCATCTCCAGCATCGCGAAAGAGAGTTCCAGATACAGCCGTGTATCGTGATCAGCCGGATCGATCCCTGTCGACCTTATGATTCTCTCAAGGCGGGTGAGAAAGCTGCTCCTGTGGATACCCAGTTCGCGAGCCGTTTCCGTCGCGTTGCAGTTGTTCTTCAGATACGCGTAAAGCGTAGCGGTGAGATCCGCTTTGTGGGTCTTATCGTAATCCTTCAATATCTGTACAGCCGGAGAGACCACTGTACTCAGCGGGACGACGGAAGACTGCTGGAGGCCGTACTCCAGCAGATAGTCAAAAGCGACCGCGTCGAATACCACCGCCCTGCGCCCGCCGTCCCCGTTTGCGTACCTGAGGGCATATCCCGCCTGGCGGTAAGCTGCGGGCAGCATATCAAGCGAGTCGAACCTGCGCGAGATGCCCGCCTTCATTTTCATCTCCTCCAGCAGGCCCCCGAGGATCTCCCGGATATCGCCGGGCGTCGCGGAGCAGACTGAAAGCACCGCTATCTGGCCATAAGCGGCAAAGCAGAATGTGCCCGGCAGACGCGATTCAAGATGATTGAACAGATAAACTGAATGCCTGTCATGATCCGCCGGCGGATCGTCCTCTTCTATCAGAAAGAGCGCGTAATCACTGCCGGAGAGATCCTGCCATTCCTTTGGCAGGGACGGCCTTTCCCCGCGCAAATATGCCTGCAGCAAAGATTCTTTCCTCGTGTGATCGCTGTGCACCGCATAAAATCCGTGGTGCAGACTGTAGAGCCGTGTCACATAAACTGAAAGAAGATCGATCGCGGCACAGTTGAACGAGTCTTCGAGAGGGTCTCCGGATGTCGCCAGGGAGATGAGCCCCACGCGCCGGCCGTTAAAAAAGATATTGCGGTTGAATGACGGCTGCGGCTCCTCGATCCGGAATACCGCGGACGATCCCGCATATCCCGCAAAAACTTTGCTCTTCGTATAATCGATCAGATTGTTGATGGGGATGATGCGTTCGCCGTCCTTGTTTACATCGACGATATAGGTCAGCAGATCGTGATCGGAGATTATCTTCTCGGAGAGAGCGATGAATCTGAAATCAGTGTCGAACAGCGAATATCCCCGGGTGATAATCTCATCCGAGCAGCGCCATAGATCATCATATACGCCGTAAGAGAATACGGTCTGCTGCATCTCCTCTGTCCACCGATCCAGTCTCGAACATATCGATCCGAGATCATTGAACAGACGCGTGACCGGTCGCGGCTCCTCAATAAAGTACGCAGGACCCCGTGTCCCGGACAGATCGGCTCTGCCATTGACTATCAGCATACAGTCTTTCGCATGCCCGACGCATTCATCGAACACATCGGGCTGCACGATGAGGCACTGTCCTGTGTAGTCTTTGCCTGACTCATAGAAAACAGGTCTTTCGACTTTCATCACATAAGAAGGATGGATCCATTCACCCGGATATAGCTGTGAGAGTGGATACATCAGAAGACTGGCGGGATATTTCATAAGACACCCTCTCTCCATCGTCAACTTGCGGGATCACATGATCCCCGGCACTTCCCCCGTCGAGCGCGCCTGTCCCAGGGGATTCGCAAAACGCCGGAAAGTTCACCGGAGAAGAGAATACAGCGGGAATGCCGCATATTCTCCTCTCAATCGTTATTATGCTCCGCTTTTCCTGATAGCGCAACAGCTTCAGAAAGGGCACACTGCCTGATGGCGCGAAACGCACGGCGGCGCGATGATTCAACGGCGTCGAAAAAACTGTTCCGCGGGCCCCGGGGAGGTTCTTCATGCGCCTGGAGGCTGCGTCAGATCGTCTGATGCCGCATCCGGCGAATTGTCTGATGCCGCCCAGGGCGCCCGTGAGGTATGGACGCAGAGGTTGGGCCGACCCGGGATCGTTCGCATGCCCCCACAGGTGCAATCAGGGCCCGTGCGGTTCATTGCCGTGCCGCCTTTTTGATCTGAAGCCCTCCTCTGAACAGGAATTGATCCTCTCACTGAGCCCACCGGTGAGGCCTGCCGGGGGTTTGCGATCCGGCTGCTGTGGGTCGTCTGAACTGTTACCGCCGGCCTGCTTTTCCCCTTTCCCTTTCCCGCGGAATCTGCTATACTGGCGGCACACACAGAGAACAGGAGGGCCTGATCATGCTCCATGAGTCCATTGCGCTTCGCGATATCCACCCCGATCTCGCCGGCAGCTCCGCCGTGCTCACCGCCTGTACCCGGGATCCGGTCGGCAGTGTCGCGGACGAACGGGAGCGCTGGGGGGTGCTGATTCTCCCCGGGGGCGGGTACAGTGTGGTCGCGCCCGCCGAGGGGGAGCCGGTGGCGCTGGCGTTCCTCGCCGCGGGAATGCAGGCGTTTGTCCTGGAATACAGCGTGGCGCCGCACCGCTGGCCGGAGTCCTTTTTTGAGGCGGCCGCGGCCATGGCCTTTCTGCGCAAAAACGCCGCCCGGTACCGTATCAGCCCCCACCGCATCGCCGTGTGCGGGTTCTCCGCCGGGGGGCACCTGGCCGGCTGCCTGTCCAACCTGTGGTGCGACCCCCTGATTCCGGACAGTCTGGGCCTGGCGCCCACCGATGTCCGGCCGGACGCCGCCGTGCTGTGCTATCCCGTCATCTCCGCCGCCGCGTCCGCGGAGGGCTCCACTTTCGCCAACCTGCTGGGGGATGACTGGCGCTCCAGCAGCCTGGTGAAACTGTCTCTGGAGACCAGTGTCACCTCCGCCAATCCGCCCGCGTTTCTGTGGTGCACCTGGGAGGATGGCTCCGTGCCCATGGAGAATACGCTGCGGTATGCGCAGGCGCTCCGGGCGGAGGGGGTTCCCTTTGACCTGCATGTGTTCCAGCACGGCCCCCACGCCATGGGTCTGGCCACCCCGGACTGCGCCCGGGATGAGGCGCACCACGACGCCCGGGCGGCGGCCTGGCACCCCCTGTGCGTCAGCTGGCTGAGGAAACTGGACGGCGAACTGCCAGGGTAACTCAAACGGAGGATCGCGTTTGCGATCCTCCGTTTATCGTTGCACAAAACAGATGGTTCAGAACTCCGGCCTCACGCGGCCGCGGCGATCTTCGCCTGGTGCTTCTTCATCACGGCCACAAAGCCGATGGTAATCAGAATGCCGACGGGCAGCATGATGATGCCGGGCGCTCCCGCCGAGGCGAGCACGCCGGCCAGGATGTAGCACACAAAGGCGATGGCCGCGCAGGAGATGGCGTACGGCAGCTGCGTGGACACATGGCTCACATGGTCGCACTGGGCGCCGGCGGAAGCCATGATGGTGGTGTCGGAGATGGGGGAGCAGTGGTCGCCGCAGACCGCGCCCGCCATGCAGGCGGAGATGCAGATGATGGACAGGGGGTTGTCCGGCGGGAACACGCCCTGGGTGATGGGGATGAGGATGCCGAAAGTGCCCCAGCTGGTGCCGGTGGCGAACGCCAGCAGGCAGCCGACCAGGAAGACCAGGGCGGGCAGGAACATCTGGAACGCGCTCGCGGAACCCTTGACCACGCCTTCCACGAACTCCGCCGCGCCCAGGGAGTCGGTCATGGTCTTCAGCGTCCAGGCGAAAGTCAGGATCAAAATCGCGGGAACCATGGACTTGAAGCCCTCGGGCAGGCAGTCCATCATCTCATGGAAAGTCAGGACTCTGCGGCACAGATAGAAGATCAGGGTCACGACCAGACCCACCGCGGAGCCCAGCACCAGGCCGACGGAGGCATCCGAGTTCGAGAACGCGGTGACGACATTCATGTACGCCTCGTCCCCCGGCACAAAGAAGTTGCCGGAGTAGAGCATGCCGACGATGCAGGCGGCGATCAGCACCGCGATGGGCAGCACCAGGTCGATGACGGTGCCCTTGGTCTCCCGGGCGTCGTCCTCCACCCCCACATAGGGGTTGTTGCCGGAGAACAGATCCCCGGTCTCCTGGGCGTTGCGCTCATAGCGGGCCATCGGGCCGAACTCCACTTTCATCAGGATCATGGAGACCATCATCACGATGGTGAACAGCGCGTAGAAGTTGTAGGGAATGGCCCGGATGAACAGCATCAGGCCCTGGCCGTCCGCGGCGTAGCTGGCCACAGCGGCGGCCCACGAGCTCACCGGGGCGATAATGCACACGGGCGCGGCGGTGGCGTCGATCAGATACGCCAGCTTGGCGCGGGAGACGCGGTGCTTATCCGTAAGGGGGCGCATGACGGAGCCCACGGTCAGGCAGTTGAAATAGTCGTCGATGAAAATCAGCACGCCCAGCACCACGGTCGCCAGCTGGGCGCCCACGCGGGTCTTGATGTTCTTCGCCGCCCAGCGGCCGAACGCCGCGGAGCCGCCGGCCTTGTTCATCAGGCACACGATGACGCCCAGAATGACCAGGAACACCAGAATACCCATGTTATAGGTGTCCGCCAGAACCGAGATGATGCCGTCCTCGAACACATGGGTCAGGGTGCCCTCAAAGGCGGCACCGATGCCTGTCGCGCCGGGTACTGCGTACAACAGGCCGCCCACCAGGATCCCGATAAACAGGGAGGAATAGACCTCCTTGGTAATCAGCGCCAGCGCGATGGCGATGACAGGCGGCAGCAGTGCCCATACGGTTGCGTACAACATGTTTGTTTCTCCTCCTTCTTCTTTCGCAGACGCAGATGCGAAAAGCAGGAAAAAATCCCACGGGTTCCGGCGGAGAGCCCATGGGATGGCGGATATCACCGTTCCTCAATGATAGCTCTCCACAGGCTGTGACAGTCCGCAGGATATTCTCCGTGCGTCCCAGCGGGCCGGCTCAGGCGTTCCGATCCCGCTTCGGCGGTCACCCCTTTCCCCCTCCCGCGGCCGCCTTGCCTTGCGCGAGAGGTACTGATGGTTTCCGCGCCTCTATCATCGGTGGCATATTATCACCGCCGCCGCCCCTTGTCAATAAAATGTGCGAACCGGACATCCCGCGTCCGCGAAAGGCGCCGGCAGGCGTAGAAAAAGAGAGCCCCGGGTCTCCGGGACTCTCTTCCTTTTCTTACGCTTCCGGTTCTTCCTCCGCCTCTTCGCCCTCTTCCTCCAGCTTTTCCGTCAGGATGGCGATGGCGTAATCCACCGCGGGAAGGGCGCTGGCAGTACAGTAGTTCTTGATGTTCTGAAGCTCCTTGATGGCCTCTTTCGTGGTCATGGCAGATCCTCTCCTTTTCATTGTGCTGCGTTCTGGCTCTTCTTCGGGCACTCCCGGTCTCCTGAGACAAGGATACCGCAAAAGCCGCCGCGCCGCAAGATCCAATCCGGGCAGAAACGCCCGGCCTTTTCCGTTCGGGCCGCGCTACCGGTCTCCGCCCTCCAGCGGAAGACCCTGCAGCCACAGTCTGGCCAGATTCAGGGCGGTGCTCGCCGCCGAGATCCGGATCCGGGCCCGGGTGCCGCCCAGGTGGCACTCCTTGACAAAAGTGCCGTCCTCCGCGGCCAGCGCCACGAAGACCAGGCCCACCTCATTGCCCCTGTCGTCCGGATCCGGGCCGGCCACGCCTGTGGTGGAGACCGCCAGATCGCTGCCGGTGATCCGGCGCGCGCCCTCCGCCATGGCCGCGGCGACCGGGGCGGACACCGCGCCGTGCTGATCCAGCAGCGCCTGCGGCACGCCCAGCACTTCGGCCTTGACCTCATCGGTGTAGGACACCACGCCGCCCCGGAACACCTGGGACGCGCCGGGCAGATCGGTCAGCCGCTTTGCCGCCAGGCCGCCCGTGCAGGATTCCGCCGTGCTGATGGTGAGATCCCTCTCCCTGAGCAGATTCAGGACAACCTCCTCCAGGGAGGACACATCCGTGCCGTACACCAGTCTGCCGAACATCCCCCGCAGATCCGCCTCCACGGGATCCAGCATGGCCTCTGCCTCTTCCTCCGTGTCCGCCCTGGCGGTCATCCTCAGCTCCACCTCGCCCTCCTTGGCGTAGGGCGCCAGCGTGGGGTTGGTCATGGCGTTCATCCTGTCCCGGAGCTGCGCCTCCACCATGGACTCCCCGGTGCCGAACAGCTTCAGCGTCCGGGAGACGATGGCGCCCTCCCCCAGCGCTTTCAGATAGGGAACCGCTTTCTCGTGAAACATGGGGCGGCACTCGCTGGGCGGGCCGGGCAGCATCACCACATGGATCCCGTCCGCCTCAAACGCGCAGCCCGGGGCGGTGCCCCAGTCGTTGTCAAACACCGTGCAGCCCTCCGGCAGCCACGCCTGCTGCTCGTTGTTCTTCGTCAGTTTGCGGCCTTTCAGACGCTGGAAATAGTCCACAATGCGATCCATGCTGTGCGGGTCGAAGACCAGCTTCTTCCCGAAGCACTTCGCGAGGGTCTGCTTGGTCAGATCGTCGCAGGTGGGGCCCAGGCCGCCCGTGGTGATGATAATGTCCGCCCTTCCCCGGGCGGTATTGACCGCGGCCTCCAGCCTCTGAGGGTTGTCTCCCACCACGGTATGATAATAGACATTGATGCCGATGGCGGACAGCTCCCGGGAGATGTCCCGGGCGTCCGTATTGGCGATGGAACCCAGCAGCAGCTCGGTTCCCACCGCGATGAGCTCCGCGGTATGGGGCATGGGTAAAACCTCCTTTGGTTCCGGCACCCGGGCCGTGCGGTCACAGGTCGATCTTCACCCGCTCAATGCCCTCCACGGCCTCCCGAACCATCCGGTCGATATCCAGGCCGGCCTCCGCGGCCTCCGCCTCCTCCGGCTGCGGCCGCAGGCGGGGATGCCTGGGGGTGAACACGGTGCAGCAGTCCTCATACGGCAGGATGGAGGTCTCGAAAGTGCCGATCTTCCGGGCGACGGTGATGATCTCCTCCTTGTCCATCCCCACGCACGGGCGCAGGATGGGCCGGTCCGCCACCAGGCCGGTGGTGTGCATGGCCTCCATGGTCTGGCTGGCCACCTGGCCCAGGCACTCGCCGGTAACCAGCGCTTTCGCGCCGATGCGCCGGGCCACCGCGCAGGCGATGCGCACCATGAAGCGGCGCATGACGATGGTGAACATCTCCTCCGGGCAGGAGCGGCGCAGTTCCTCCTGGATCGCCGTGAACGGCACCACATGCACGGTGAGCCGCCCCGTCCAGGGGGTCAGCAGACGCGCCAGCTCCAGCACCTTGTCCTTCGCCTCCGGGGAGGTGTAGGGGTAGCTGAAGAAGTGCACCATATCCAGGGCGACCCCGCGCTTGGCGATCATCCAGGACGCCACCGGGGAGTCGATTCCCCCGGACAGCAGGGAGACCGCTCTGCCGTTGATCCCCACGGGCAGGCCGCCCGCGCCCGGCTCCGGGTTCGCGTGGACATAGGCGGAGAAGTCCCGCACCTCCAGATACACGGTCAGCTCCGGGTGGTGCACATCCACTCTCAGGTGCGGAAACGCGTCGTGGAGCTCCCCGCCCACATACTGGCTGAGCTGGACGGAGGTCATGGGGAAGGTCTTATCCGCCCGTTTGGACTCCACCTTGAAACTCTCCGCGGCCAGCAGGCGATCCCCCAGGTAGGCTTTCGCCGCCTCCACCATGGCGTCTTTGTCCTTTTCACAGGGGCGCGCCAGAGACACGCCCACCACGCCGAACACATGTTTCACCGCGTCCAGGGCGCCCTCCATGTCGCAGTTGTCGTCCTCCGGCTCCACATAGGTGGTGGACTGCCGGGTGTAGACGCGGAAGCTGCCGAACGGGCGCAGCCTGCGCAGCAGATTCGCGTGGAGTTTATCCTCAAAACTGTGGCGGTTCAGGCCCTTGAGCACCATCTCGCCCAGTTTGAGCAGAATCATTTCGTTCATTGGCTTTTCCGGCCCGGGAACCCGCTCCCCCTGCGGGGCAGGAGGAGAGCCGGCCCTCCCTTCTAACCGCCTGCGGTGTATGCCGTTGCCTGAAGGCGTCTGAACCGCGAAACAGGGCGCACTCAGGCCTCCCGGCGCTCCGCGATCCGCCGTGTCCCGGCGGGTACATATTCTACTATACCGCCCGCCTTTTTTCAAGACCCCGGCCGGGCCCCGGCGGGGCGGCGGTTCCTTTTCAGAAAGTTTACAGATTGTTTTTTCCATTCCTTGTGTTTCCGAAAAAGTTATGGTATCATGGTTGAAATCTTCCACCGGGTGCAACCTGTGCGATTCCCGGCAGGTTCTGCCGGGAATTGTTGTTTTTCCCGGCGTATCGGGCACTTTTCCGCCCGCTTTCCTGGAATGTTTTTTCCTCCGGGACGCACGGTTTTCCGCGGCGTCCCATACCGATTTGATATCTCGGCGTCCCGCCGGCAGGAGGTATTTCACTTTGGATCCGAAGAAAAACGGGAACAATAAGAACGGGAACGGCCGCAAACCCATGGGAATTTTCACCATGCTGTTCTGGGCCTTTATTATTGTCATCGCGTTCAACTTTTTCACCTCATCCATGCGCAACTCCAATGTGATCCGGGTTCCCTACAGCATGTTCTACGAGTGGGTGGAGAAAGACTATATCCACTCGGTCAGTATGGGATCCTCGGAGTACACGGTTCTCCTCAAGGATGAGTATGCCCTGGAGATCAACGAGGAGGCGGAGACCTCCGAGGAGCTCTACACCATCGTGGAGCGGGTGGAGAGCGCCCCCCAGGAGGGCGACGGGCAGGATCCCCTGTTCAACATGCTGGAGACCCGGACCAACCAGACCACCTCGTTCGTGGTCACGCCGCTGACCCAGGAGGATCCGGAGCTCATGACCACGCTCCGCGCCCACAATGTGCTCACGGATTCCCCCAACCAGGAGAATTCCTACCTGATGAACCTGCTTCTCAGCTACATCATCCCCATGCTGCTGATGGTGGGCCTGATGATTCTCCTGTTCCGCGGCATCGGCAACAGGATGGGCGGCGCCGGCGGAATCGGCGGGGTCGGCAAGGCGAACGCCAAGGTCTATGTGGAGAAATCCACCGGCGTCACTTTCGCCGATGTGGCCGGCCAGGATGAGGCAAAGGAGTCGCTGCAGGAGATCATCGATATCCTCCACAACCCCGGCAAGTACACCGAGATCGGCGCCAAACTGCCCAAGGGCGCCCTGCTGGTGGGGCCGCCGGGCACCGGCAAGACCCTGCTGGCCAAAGCTGTGGCGGGCGAGGCGGGCGTGCCGTTCTTCTCCATCAGCGGCTCTGACTTCGTGGAGATGTTCGTGGGCGTGGGCGCGTCCCGTGTCCGCGACCTGTTCAAGGAGGCCGCCAAGATGGCCCCCTGCATCATCTTCATCGACGAGATCGACACCATCGGCAAATCCCGCGACAACCGCATGGGCGGCAACGACGAGCGCGAGCAGACCCTGAACCAGCTGCTGGCGGAGCTGGACGGCTTTGACCCCAGCAAGGGCGTTATCGTCCTGGGCGCCACCAACCGCCCCGAGGTGCTGGACAAGGCGCTGCTGCGCCCCGGCCGTTTTGACCGCCGCATCACCATAGACCGGCCCAACCTGGCCGGCCGCCTGGCCACGCTCCAGGTTCACACCAGGAAGATCAAGCTGGCGGAGGATGTGGATCTGAAGAAGATCGCCCTCGCCACTGCCGGCACTGTGGGCGCCGATCTGGCCAATCTGGTCAACGAGGCCGCCCTGCGCGCCGTCCGGCACGGCCGGAAAATGGTCACCCAGGAGGATCTGCTGGCCTCCTTTGAGTTTGTCATCGCCGGCAGCGAGAAGAAAAACTCGGTGCTCACCGAGTTTGAGAAGAGGCTGGTGGCCTACCACGAGGTCGGCCACGCCATGGTCGCGTACAAGCAGAAGAACGCCGAGCCCGTGCAGAAGATCACCATCGTCCCCCACACCGAGGGCAGTCTGGGCTACACCCTGCTCATGCCCGAGGAGGATAAGACCAACCTGCGCACGAAAGACGAACTCATGGCCAAGATCGCCGTCTCCATGGGCGGCCGCGCCGCGGAAGAGGTCGTCCTGCACACCATGACCAACGGCGCCTCCCAGGATATCCAGGAGGCCACGAACATCGCCAGGAACATGGTGGCCATGTTCGGCATGAGCGAGGAGTTCGGCATGATGGCCCTGGCCTCCGTCCGCAACCAGTATCTGGACGGCGGCTACGGCCTGGACTGCGCACAGGACACCGCCGCCGCCATGGACAAGGCGGTAAAGGCCATCCTGGATGTGTGCTACCAGGAGGCTGTGGAGGTGCTGAAGGAAAACCTGGACGACATGCACAAGGTGGTCGCCTATCTTCTGGAGAAAGAGACCATCACCGGCGGCGAGATGGTGGCCATCATCGAGGGCCGGGATCCCGCCCTGGTAGACGACGCGTATGCCTCCACCCGGGAGATGTCCATGGACGGGAACGCCGGTGCGGGCGCGAAAGACAGCTACACCGTCAGCGGGCCGGCCGGCACGCCGGATCCGAACCAGGCCATCCCGCTGGGCGAGATTGCCGGGAAAGCGCCGGAGCCCCGGGAGGATGGCCCGAAACCGGACTGATGGGGCAACTTTCTCCATGATCAAAAACCCAGCGGGGGCGCGGCAGCCTGAGAAAGACCGCCGCGCCCCCGCTTTCCTGTTCCGCCTCCCGGATCCCGTCCGGCCCGGAGGCGCTGATGGCACATACAACGAGGCGCGGTTCCGCAGAACCGCGCCTCGCTGTATCTCTGCCCGAAACTCCTGCTCCCGCCCACAGCGGGAACTTCGCCGGGGCGGATTAACCCTCAATCATGATGGTCTTCTTCTCCGGAAGCTTCTTGGCCTCTTCCTTGGGCAGCTCCAGATGAAGCACGCCATCCTCGAACTTCGCCTTCACATCCTCCTCGGTGACATGCTCCCCTACATAGAAGCTGCGCTGCATCGCGCCCGAGAAGCGCTCCTGGCGGATGAGCTTTCCGGCCCTGTTCTTCTCCTCATGATCCGCCGACCTGGTGGCGGTGATGGTCAGGTAGCCGTCCTGCAGCTCCAGCCGGATCTGATCCTTCTTGAACCCGGGCAGATCCATGTCGATCTCGTAGCCGGTGTCCGTCTCGTGCACATCGGTCTTCATCTCATGCATGACACTGCGGTTGTCGCTGCGCTTCGTATCGCGCTCGAACCCGTAGAACGGATCCATAAAGTCATCGAACAGGCTCTCTCTGAAAATGCTGGGTACTAACATAATCCCATACTTCCTTTCTGTTATCCGCCTGGCGTGGGCCGCCGTGCGGTGTGTTCCGTTTTTCGGCGGGGAGATCCTCTCCCGCTCCCCTTCCTTTGAACAACTCTTATTTTACACCGGATTTTAGCACTGTCAAGAGGCGAGTGCTAATTTTGTGTAAACAATTTGTGAACGCGCCACGGTACCATTCCGGGCCCTCCACCTGGCGGAAAAGCCGCCTTTCCGGAAAACGGTCAGCCCTCGATCATGATGGTCTTCTTCTCCGGAAGCTTCGCGGCCTCATCCCTGGGCAGCTCCAGGTGCAGCACGCCGTCCTCAAATCTGGCTTTCACATCCTCCTCGGTGACATTCTCCCCCACATAGAAGCTGCGCTGCATCGCGCCCGCGTAGCGCTCGTGGCGGACGAGCCTGCCGGCCTTGTCTTTCTCCTCCCTGTCCAGCCCCTTGGCCGCGGTGATGGTCAGGCAGCCGTCCTGCAGCTCCAGCTGGATCTGATCCTTTTTGAACCCGGGCAGATCCATGTCAATCTCGTAGCCGTTCTCGGTCTCGTGGACATCGGTCTTCATCTCGCGCCGGGCATTCCTGCCGTAAAGCCGTTTGTCCGCACGCTCCATCTCGCGCTCCATCTCGTCAAACGGTTCCATGAGGTCGTCAAACAGGTTCTCTCTGAAAATACCGGGCAGTAACATAATCACATACTTCCTTTCTGAAGCCCGCCGGCGGGATCCGCCGTGCGGTGGGTACTGCTTCGTGTTCGAGGAGGTTCTCTTTCGAACCCTCTCCCTTTGTTCGAGCCTTATTATACTCCAAAAATTAGCACTGTCAATAGGCGAGTGCTAATTTTACTGTAAACAATCTGTGAACGCGCAAAACAAACGGCCGGACAGGGCCTGCCGGCGGCGGAACTTCGGCCGGCCGGGTACCCCGGATCGCGCCCGCTCCAGGCACTTCCGGCCTGTCCTGCCGCGGGGGTTGGCAAAGCCGCGAAATTCTGATATAATACCGCCACAGGATAAAAAATCACTCTGGAGGCGGACTTTATGGAACTTACCTGGATGGGACATTCCTGCTTCGTGCTGGAACAGGACGGGTACCGCGTGGCGGTGGATCCCTACACCGGCGTGCCCGGCTACCCGAAACTGGCCGTGGAGGCGCACCAGGTGGTATGCAGCCACGGACATGACGATCACCACGCGGTGGATCGGGTCAAACTCCTTCCGCCCGCGCAGACTCCTTTCTCCATCCGGACGGTGCAGGTCTTCCACGACGACGCCGGCGGCGCCAGGCGCGGAGAGAACACCATTCACATCTTCACCGCCGGCGGCGTGTCTGTCGCCCATCTGGGCGATCTGGGCCATCTCCTGAGCCCGGAGCAGGTTGAGGCCATCGGCAAAGTGGATATGGTGCTGGTTCCGGTGGGCGGCTTTTTCACCATCGACGCCAGGGCCGCGAAAACCGTCTGCGATCAGATTGCCGCCCCCAGGGTCGTGCCCATGCACTACCGCCACAAGCCGTACGGCCTGCCCGCGGTGGGCCCGGTGGACCGCTTCCTGGAACTGTGGCCGGCGGATCAGATCACCCGCCTGACCGGAAACACCTTCCCCGCGGAGGGTGCGCCCGGCGTCATTGTGCCGGTCTATCCGGTCCGGTAGCGCCGCGGCCGGATCCGTTTCCCGCGCACCGGAGGCCGCGGGAAGAAGGAGGGGTTCTCATGAAGCTTGTCATCTGCATCGTCAATGGGGACGACGCCTCCGCCATCACACAGGCGCTTTCCCGCCGCGGATTCTCCTCCACCCGGCTGTCCACCGCCGGCGGTCTACTCAGCGCGGGAAATGTCACTTTGCTCATCGGCGTGGACGAGGAGCGGGTGCAGACGGTCATCGACATCGTGCGCGCCCACTCCCACAGCCGGAAGCAGATGGTCGAATCGGAAAACGAACTGAGCCATTCCTACACCTCCGGCATGCCGGTGGAGGTCACCGTGGGAGGCGCCACCATTTTTGTCATCGATGTGGAGCGGTTTGAGCGGATATGATAAAACTGGACACGCTTGCGGGAAACCGCGCTTTGAAAGAGCAGATCTCCGCGCAGTACCAGGCCCGGGGACTGTCTCACGCCTATATCCTGACGGGCCCGAAGGGCATAGGAAAACACACGCTGGCCAACCTGCTCTCCGCGGCGTTCGTGTGCTCCGGGGGCACAGATGTCCCCTGCGGCGCCTGCCTGGACTGCCGGAAAACCGCGGCAGGCATCCATCCGGATGTCATCACGGTCTCCGGCGAGCAGGGCAGGGATCTCACCGTGGGCCAGGTGCGCCAGATGCGTGCGGACGCCTATATCCGGCCCAACGAGGCGGCCCGGAAAGTCTATCTCATTGAGGACGCCCAGTCCATGAACGCCAGCGCCCAGAACGCGATGCTCAAGCTGCTGGAGGAGGGGCCGGCCTATGCCGCCTTCCTGCTGCTGGCGGACAACGCCGGGGCCCTGCTGCCCACCGTGCGCTCCCGCTGCGAGACGCTCCAGCTCACGCCGGTGGAACCTCAGGAGTGCGTCCGGTGGCTGCGCGCCCGGTTCCCGGACGCGGACGCGGGCGCCGTGGAGGCCGCCGCCGCGCGGTGCGGCGGAATTCTGGGCCGGGCGGTGGACGGGCTGTCCGGCGCGGAGCAGGAGGACACGGAGCTGCTGTCCCTGGCGGAGCGGCTGGTCGGCACGCTGGAAACCGGCTCGGAGCTGGAGCGGATGGAGCTGGCTGTCTCCCTGGAGAAGTGGAAGCGGGAGCGGATGAGCGCCCTGCTGGACACCGTGTACACCGTCCTGTGCCGGGAGCTTGCCGGCGCGGGTCAGGAGACGGAGCGGCGAAAGCGCCTGTCCGGCGCCGCCCGCGAGGTGGATCGCATGCGGACCGCGTGCGAGTTCAACGCCAGTTCGGGCAGTCTCGCCGGCTGGCTTGCCGCCTCCTTTTCCCGGCTGTAGCGCCCGCTCTTCCGCGGGCTGTACCCTGATGTGAATATCTATAGGAGGATCCCATGACCGAAATCATTGGCGTCAATTTTAACGGCAGCGGAAAACAGTATTACTTTGACCCCGCCGGCCTGAGTGTGGAGGCGGGCGCCTCCGTCATCGTGGAGACCGCCCGCGGGCTGGAGTTCGCCTCCTGTGTGACGGGCAACACCATGGTGGAGGACAACGCCATCGTCCAGCCTCTGCGGAGCGTCGTCCGCATCGCCACGCCGGAGGATGTCCAGACCGCGGAGCAGAACCGGGAGCGCGAGACCCGTGCGGCCCGCATCTGCGAGGAGCGGATCGCCGCCCACGGGCTGGACATGAAACTGGTGGATGTGAAATACAGCTTTGAGGGGAACAAGGTCACTTTCTTCTTCACCTCGGACGACCGCGTGGATTTCCGGGCCCTGGTGAAAGATCTGGCCAGCGCCCTCCACGCGCGCATCGAGCTGCGCCAGATCGGCGTACGCGACGAGGCCAGGATGATCGGCGGTCTGGGCGTCTGCGGCAATCCCCTGTGCTGCACCATGTTCCTGAACGAGTTCCAGCCCGTCTCCATCAAGATGGCGAAGACCCAGAACCTGTCCCTGAACCCCACGAAGATCTCCGGCACCTGCGGGCGGCTGATGTGCTGCCTGAAATACGAGCAGGAGGCCTATGAGGACGCGGCGAAGCGGATGCCCAAAAACGAGTCCTTTGTGGAGACCCCGGACGGCGCGGGCACCGTGTGCCAGGTGAACCTGCTGCAGGAGACGGCGAAAGTCCGGCTGGACTCCGCTCCGGAGACGCCCAAGTGCTACCAGAACTGCGAGATGCGGATCATCCGCAACGGCAAGGGCAAGCGGCCGGAGGACTATGTGGAGCCCCCGCTGGAGGAGCTGGCCAAACTCCGCAAGGAGCCGGAGCGCAGCATCCTGGCGGACTACCCGGGCTTCGGGGAGGAGCCGGACTACGACTATCCGGAGGAGGCCGGGTTCTCAGAACATGCGGAGGAGTGGGCCGCCCCCGCGGAGGAGACGCCGGAGGAGCCGCACCGCTCCCGCCGGCACCGCCGGGGCGGGAAAGGGCATCACGCGAGCGCCTCCCCGGAAAAGTCCGCCCAGGGCAAGCAGGAGAAGCACACCCAGGGCGCCGCGGAGAAGCAGGGCAAACCCGCCTCGGGAAAGCAGGGGAAAGGCTCCCAGGAAAAGCAGGGGAAGTCCCCCTCCGAGAAGCAGGCCTCTCCGGAGGCGAAAGCGGCCCAGTCCCAGGGGGAGAAAAAGAGCGGCAAAAGCGGCAGCCGCCACCGCTACTACCACCAGAAGAAGTCCGGCGGCAGCGGGTCGCCGCACCCCAGGCAGTCCCAGCCCTGACACGCGTTCCTGCGCCCGGCTCCCCAGGGAGCCGGGCGTTCTCTCTCCCGCGCCCGCTACCCGGCGGCCGCGGCGCCCGGGCGGGCACCGGCGCGTCCTCCCCGCCAAACCGGCGGATTTCGGCGCGGTTCGCGGCCTGAGGGCGCGGAAAAAGAATTTTTTCTTCTTTACAACCGGTGAGTTTTATGGTATAGTCTCGAAGTCTGTAATTCAGGCGCACGCCTGAACTGCCCCGGACTTAGTCCTGGGAGAAATGCCCGTATCCGCGGGGAATTCACCCGCCCAGCACCCGGCCCGGCGGCAAATAACGAGAAAGGTGGAACAGTTCCCATGATCCGCAAGGACGAAAAGACAGCCATTATCGAGGCCAACCGTACCCACGAGACGGACACCGGCTCGCCCGAGGTACAGATTGCCATCCTCACCGCCCGCATCAAGGAGCTCACAGAGCATCTGAAAGTGCATCCCCACGACAACCACAGCCGCCGTGGCCTGTACAAGATGATCGGCAAACGCCGCAAGCTGCTGGACTACCTGATGGACAAGGACATCGAGCGCTACCGCGCCATCATTGCCAAACTGGGCATCAGAAAGTAATTAGGAAAGGGGCAGCACGATCAAACCGCGCTGCCCCTTTTTCCCGTGAGGACAAAAATCCGGAGCCGCAACGCGCTTTTAGCAGTTGAAGGTACCGCCGCCGCGGACGCGGCAGCAGCTTCAAGTGCTAAACGGCCGCGGTACGCTCCGGATACATCAGGAAAAGGAGTGTATTTCATGTCAACCATCATTACCCACAAGCAGTTCCCCAACTACAAAGTCTATGAGATGGATGTCGCCGGCCGCCCCCTGAAGATTGAGGTGGGCAAGGTCGCCGAACTGGCCAACGCCAGCGCCATGGTCCGCTACGGCGAGACCACCGTAATGGTGGCGGTCACCGCGTCGCCCCGTCCCCGGGACGGAGTGGACTTCTTCCCCCTGTCCGTGGACTTCGAGGAGAAGCTGTACGCCGTGGGCCGCATCCCCGGCTCTTTCCTGCGCCGCGAGGGTCAGCCCTCCCTGCCCGCCGTGCTGGCCAGCCGTCTGATCGACCGGCCCATCCGGCCCCTGTTCCCCTCCGATCTGCGCAACGATGTCGTGGTCACCTGCACCGTCATGAGCCTGGATCCGGACTGCTCGCCCGAGTTCACCGCCATGGTGGGCGTCTCCGCCTGCCTGTCCTACTCGGACATCCCCTGGAACGGCCCCATCGGCTGCATGGAAGTGGGCTATGTGGACGGCCAGATCGTCATGAACCCCACCAACGAGCAGAAACACAGCTCCCTGATGGATGTCACCGTCGCCGCCACCGCGGAGAAGGTCGTCATGATCGAGGCGGGCGCGAAGGAGATCCCGGACGACATCATGTACCAGGGCATCGTGGAGGCCCACGAGGAGATCAAGAAGCAGGTGGCGTTCATCAACCAGATCGTCGCCGAGATCGGCAAACCCAAGTTTGAGTATGAGCACGCGGACTTCAATCAGGAGCTGTTCGACGACATCGTGGCCAACTTCATGGACGAGGCAAAAGCCGCCATGGACACCGACGACAAGAATGTCCGGGAGACCCGCTGGAACGCCATGATCGACCACTGGCACGAGAAGTATCTGGAGCAGTACCCGGATATGGACAAGTACCTGGACGAGTTCACCTACAAGTTCCAGAAGAAGATCGTCAAGGCCTGGCTGCTGGAGGGCCACCGGGTGGACGGCCGCCAGAAGAACGAGATCCGGCCGCTGGCCGCCGAGGTCGGCGTGCTGCCGAAAGTCCACGGTTCCGGCCTGTTTACCCGCGGCCAGACCCAGGTGCTGTCCGTGTGCACGCTGAACACGCTGTCCGCCTGCCAGAAGATGGATACCATCTGGGAGGAGACGGAGAAGCGCTACATCCACCACTACAACATGCCCGCCTACTCCACCGGCGAAGCCCGCTCCGCCCGCTCCGTCAACCGGCGCGAAAAAGGCCACGGCGCACTGGCCGAGCGTGCGCTGGAGCCGGTGCTCCCCTCTGTGGACGAGTTCCCCTACGCCATCCGCGTCGTGTCCGAGGTGCTCTCCTCCAACGGCTCCACCTCCCAGGGCTCCATCTGCGGCTCCACCCTGGCGCTCATGGACGCGGGCGTTCCCATCAAGGCCCCTGTGGCCGGCATCTCCTGCGGCCTGATCCAGGACGATGACGGTTCGTTCACCACTTTCATCGACATCCAGGGCGTGGAGGACTTCCACGGCGAGATGGACTTCAAGGTGGCCGGCACGAAAGCCGGCATCACCGCCATCCAGATGGATCTGAAGAACGACGGCCTGACCCACGAGATCATCAAGGAGGCCCTGGAGATCACCCGGGACGCCCGGTACGCCATCCTGGACGAGGTCATCCTCCCCTGCATCCCGGCGCCGCGGCCTGAGGTCAACCCCAACGCCCCGAAGATGCTCACCATGAAGATTGACCCGGACAAGATCCGCGAGGTCATCGGGAAGGGCGGATCCGTCATCCAGAAGATCACCGGCGAGTCCGGCGCCCAGGTGGATATCGACGAGGACGGCACCATTCACATCGCCTCTCCCAACCTCGAGTCCTGCCAGATCGCCAAGAAGATGATCGACACCATCGTGTTTGTGCCCGAGGTGGGCCAGCTGTACTACGGCAAGGTCGTGCGCATCATGCAGTTCGGCGCTTTCGTGGAGCTGGCCCCCGGCAAGGACGGCATGGTTCACATCTCCAAGCTGGCCAACCACCGGGTCGCCAGAGTGGAGGATGTGCTCCACCTCGGAGACATGATCTGGGTGAAAGTCATCGAGATCGATGAGAAGGGCCGCGTCAACCTGTCCTATAAGGACGCGCTGCGGGAGATTGAGGCCAGGAAAGCCGCCGGGGAAAGCGTAAAGTAAATCGGAATGTCCAGGCCGGACCGACCGCAGTCGGTCCGGCCTTTTCCTGCCCCCGCACGGCGCTTGTGTAAATTTTCGCTTCTCCTCTTTTTCCCATCTGGTTTTTGTGCTATACTCAAAACCGCCGGGATCCGGGAACGGGCAAAAAACAATGCCACGGACACCGCCGGCCGGCCGTGTTCATGGCATTGATGTTCTTCCTGTGTCATTGTGACTCG
>CAYRAG010000013.1:15428-16995 GCA_964422185.1 uncultured Oscillospiraceae bacterium | reverse complement strand
TCCGCGCCGTCTCCGTCCTCCGGCCACCTGCCGGTGCGGATACACTCCCCGATTTTGGCCAGCAGATCCGCCGGAAAGCGCCTGCGGAACTGCGTCATCATGGAGGGGGTGAACGGCGGCTCGTTGCGGTACTCCTCCAGGCCGAGAAAGTACTGCATGAACGGGTTGTCCCGGATCTCCCGCACGCATTTCTCATTCGAGATGCCCTCTTTTGTCTTGATGAAGAGGGCGCCGAACGCCACACGGGCCGGGATTGCCATACGGCCGGTCTTCTGGCTGAGCGTCCGCAGGTAGATCTGCTCAATCTCATCCCACGGGATGATCTCGCTCAGCCGCACCCACTCGTTATTCGGATCCAGCCGGATCGACCTGTCCCCGGATCTGTCATACCCGTCGATACTCATTTGATTTTTGTCCCGGATCCTGTACATCGCGAACACCCCAATCCCTGAGATTGTTATCGGAGCCGCTGTTCCCGCCGTGCTCTTATTTTACCGCGCTTTCCGGGCAATTGCAACGATTCGTCGGGATACAATTCCTTTCTTTTGATTTCAGGATCACAATCCAAACTATTTCTTTCGTTTCCCGTGCACCGCCCTCCGGCCGGGTTCGCCGCGGGCGTGCCGGAAACCGCTGGGAGGATACCTCTATGAGTCAGCGACCCCCCGCCGGATCCTCCGGATCCGCGGACGCGGACGGCATCATTGAGGGGCGCAACGCCGTCCTGGAGGCGCTGCGCGCCGATGTGTCCATCGACAAGATCTACCTGGCGAAAGGCAGGCGCGACTCCACCCTGGGGCGCATCGCCTCCGCCGCCCGGGAAAAAGGGATCGTGGTGGTGGACGCGGATCCGCGCAAGCTGGACAGTCTGAGCCGCACCCGCGCCCACCAGGGCGTCGTTGCCGTCGCCGCCGTCCGGGAATACGCCAGCGTGGAGGAGATCCTCGCGTCCGCCAGGGAGAGAGGGGAGCCGCCCCTGCTGGTCGTCTGCGACGAGCTGTCCGATCCCCAGAACCTGGGGGCGGTCATCCGCACTGCCGAGTGCGCCGGCGCCCACGGGGTGATTGTTCCCAAGCGGCGCTCCGCCGGTCTGACCGCCGTCGTGGCGAAGACCTCCGCCGGCGCGGTGGCGCATCTCCCCGTGGCCAGGGTGGCGAATCTGCCCACCCTGCTCAACGATCTGAAAAAAGAGGGCATCTGGGTCTTCGGCACCGCCGCGGACGGAGATACCCTCCTGTATGACGCGGATCTGAAAGGCCCCGCCGCCATCGTCATCGGCAGCGAGGGGAGCGGAATGAGCCGCCTTGTGGCGGAGCACTGCGACTTTCGGGTGCGCATCCCCATGCGGGGCAGGCTGAATTCCCTGAACGCCGGCGCCGCCGCCGCCATCGTCCTGTACGAGGCGGTGCGCCAGCGCACAGTCTGAACCTCCCCCGCGCCGAGTCCCCCGGAGAATCGAGGTGAGCCGGATGTCCAGAAATCAGGACGACAAACCAAATCAGGAGCCGGAGTATTCCCTGGAGGAAATTCTCGCGGAGTTCTCCAGCAAACGCCAGCCTGTTCCCGC
>CAYRAG010000013.1:0-15328 GCA_964422185.1 uncultured Oscillospiraceae bacterium | reverse complement strand
CCCGTCCGTCCTCTGACGGAAAGCGCGTGGCCGGGACGCCGAAAAAACAGGCGGCGGGGAAGCGGGAGGCGCCGAAAGGCGCGAAGAAGCAGGCCGCCGCGCCGGATCAGAAACCGGACAATGTGGTTCCTTTCCCCCGCAGGCAGAACCCGTTCGCCGCCCTGCTCAGCAGGCTGTCCGGCCAGATGGACGAGTACGCCGATCAGATGTACTCCGAGGAGGGCACCGAGTCCTCCGAGGCGACAAAACGCGCGGAGGAGCTCATCCCCGGCGTGGACGAGGAGGAGACCCCCGTCAGCCGCGTGCGGCGCCGCCGCCGGGAGGAGCCGCCTCCCCCGGATCTGCCCCCGCAGGAACTGTTTAAGCGGTACAACCACGGCCTGAAATCCTTGCGCAACCGGGTGCGCATCATGGTGCCCCTGTGTCTGGTTCAGCTCTATCTCATCCTCGCGTCCATCCTGCCCGCGATCCCCCTGCCCGCCCTGCTGGCGGAACATCTCCAGCTGCAGATCTGGCTGTCCGCCGGGCTGCTGCTGGCGGCCCTGGTGGTCTGCGCGGATGTGGTGCTGCAGTCCGTGTTCAACCTGCTGCGCTTCTCCCTGGGGATGGACACCCTGGTGGTACTCAGCTGCCTGGCGACCCTGGCGGACGCCCTGACCATGACCGCCCTGGGCGGCCGGGACGGCCAGCTGCCCTACTGCGGCGTGTGCACTTTCGCCCTGTTCTTCACCCTGTGGGGCGCGTGCTACAAGCGCCGGGGCCGGCGGCTGGCGTGCCGCACCGCCGCCTCCTCCGCGGAGCCCTATGTGGTCACCCTGGACGAGGGCAAGTGGGACGGCCGGGACACCTACGCGAAATGGCCCGGCACCACCGACGGCTTCGGCAGCCAGATCCAGACGGAGGACGGCGCCCAGCGGATCTTCCGCAGCGCGGCGCCCGTCATGCTGGCGGCGGCTCTGGTGTTCTCCATCATCTCGTCTCTCGGCAGGCACCGGCCGGAGCACCTGCTGTGGTGCCTCTCCGCAACCCTGACCGCGGCCGCCTCATTCTCCGCGCTGCTGGTCTACGGCAAGCCGTTCTACTCCCTCGCCCGGAGGCTGTCCCAGTCCGGCGCGGCGCTGGCCGGCTGGCCCGGTGTGGAGCACTCCCGCCGGGGCAGCGGCATTCTGCTCACCGATCTGGATCTGTTCCCGCCCGGCGCCGTGGAGCTCAACGGCATCAAGGTGTTTGGCAACTGGCCCATTGAAAAGGTCGTGGGTTACACGGCGACGCTCGTCCGGGACTCCGGCTGCGGTCTGGAGAAAGTGTTCTACGACCTGCTCAGAACCCAGGGCGCCGTCTACCGGAAAGCCACCGGTCTGTGCTGCTACGAGGCGGGCGGCGTGTCCGCCACCATCCGCGGCGAACAGGTGCTGGTGGGCAGCGCCGCGTTCATGAAGATGATGGAGGTGGCTCTGCCCCAGGGCCTCAACATCAAAAACGCCGTGTTCTGCGCCATCGAGGGCGAGCTGGCCGGCATCTTCGCGCTCAACTACACGCTCCCCGGCCCCATCGCCCCCGCCCTGACCGCGCTGCTGCGCAACCGGGTGCAGCCGGTTCTGGCCACCCGGGACTTCAATATCATCCCCGCCATGCTCCAGCAGCGCTTCCGGCTGCCGGTGGAGAAAATGGAGTTCCCGCCGGTGGAGCGCCGCCGGGAGCTGTCCGACCCGGCGCAGGAGCACAGCACCACCCTCACCGCCATTTTGTGCCGGGAGGGGCTGGCGCCGTTTACCGAGGCCGTGGTGGGCGGAAAGCGCCTGCGCACCGCGGTGCGTGCGGGCAGCGTGCTGACCTGTCTGGGCAGCATCGCCGGACTGCTGCTGACCTTCTACCTCACTTTCGTGGACGCGTACCGCTCCCTCAGCCCCCTGAATCTGCTGCTGTTCATGCTGGCCTGGACGGTTCCCACCTGGCTCATCTCCGGCTGGGTCAATCAATACTGAGTGTACCCCTGTCCTGACCGCAGGCGGGGGCGGCGTACCGGTTTCCGCACGCCGCCCCCGCCTGTTTCCGTTTCTTCTGGAATCGTCCCGGGCCGTCTACAGGCCCAGCATTTTCCGGTACTCCTCAATCCCGGCCACCCGCCCTACGGCGGAGAATGCCAGCCGGTTGAAATCCAGCAGCTGCCGCGCCAGGTCATGAACCCCCTCCCGGGTCACCGCGTCGTAGCGATCCAGGATCCCGTCCGGGGTGAGAATGCTGTCCCGCAGCAGCTCGGAGCGGCCCAGGTGGGTCATACGCGACTGGATGGACTCCAGCCCCATGAGGATGTTCGCCTTGCACTGCTCCCTGCTGCGGTCCACCTCCGCCTGCGTGGGCCCGTGATCCGCCAGTTCGCAGATAACCGCCCGGATGGCCTCCAGCGCCTGGCGCTCCGTCTCCCGGGCCACCGCGGTGTAGACGCCCAGAATCCCCAGATCCGCGTGGTCGGAGTTGTATGCGCTGATGGTATAGCACAGCCCCCGCTTCTCCCGGATCTCCTGGAAGAGGCGGGAGGACGCGCCGCCTCCCAGCAGATTGAGCAGAATCAGCATCTCAAACCGCCTGGGGTGGTTCCAGTCCAGGCCGGGGAACGCCATATCCAGGTGGTTTTGCTCAATGGCCTTGCGCTTCTCCGTCCAGCCGGGGCGGAACTGCGCCGGGCGGTAGCCCACGGCGGGTCTGGCCGGGATGGCGCCAAACTGCTCGGACAGGGACTCCACCATCTCCCCGGAGAAGCTGCCCGCCAGCGCCACCACAATCTCCTGGGGCGCATAATGCCGCTCCCGGTAGTCTCTCAGCCACTCCCCGCTCATCTTCCCCAGCGTGGACGGCCTGCCCAGGATCGGCCTGGCAAGAGAGGAGCCCCGGTAGGCCGTCATGTCGACGCGCTCCGCGACCAGATCTTCCGGCGTGTCCTCGTACATGTCGATCTCTTCCAGAATGACGCCCCGCTCCGTGTCCACATCCCCCTGGTCAAACCGGGAGTGGAAGAACATGTCGCACAGGAGATCCGCCGCTCGCCCGAGGTGGATGTCCAGGCACCAGGCGTAGAAGCAGGTGTCCTCCTTGGTGGTGTACGCGTTGAACTGGCCGCCGATGGCGTCCATCTCCTCCGCCAGCCGGGCGGCGGTGCGCCGATCTGTCCCCTTGAATGTCATGTGCTCAATGAAGTGGGCGGCCCCGTTTTCGTTTGACCGCTCATGGCGGGATCCGGTGCCCACAAAGATCCCCAGCGCCGCGGTCCGCACGCCGGGAACCGCCTCGGTCAGGATGCGCACGCCGTTTGGCAAAATCCGTTTCTCATACATGTCCAGACCATCTCTCCCCGCCGTAATCCGCTTTTCCTGTCTCATTCTGGCACAATCCGCGGAAAAGCGCAATCGTTTTTTCCCGTGCGGCATCCCGGCGCACCCCTCCCGGGCCGGGAAATTGATCATTGACAAATGGCCGGCCGCCATATAAGATAGACAGGCAAATCGGCGCAGAAGAGGACAGTAACCCTCCCTGGATCGCGCAGAGAGCCGTCCGGCTGGTGAAAGGACGGAGGAACGCGGGGGGCGAAGATCACCTCGGAGCCGCAGACCGAACGGAGGGCTCTTCTCCCTCGCCAGTAGGCTCTGCCGGGAGTCCCCGTTACCGGACAGCCAAGCGGCCGGATCCTGTCCGGCAACGAGAGTGGTACCGCAGAGGTTTCGCCTTTGTCTCTCAGGGGAGACGGGGGCGTTTTTCTTTTCCCGGCGGGGCCGGCTCCGGCACTGCCTTCCACCGCTGAAATTTCTTGAGGAGGAATCCTTCCATGGATTACAACCAGACCGTTCATCTGCCAAAAACCGACTTTCCCATGAAAGCGGATCTGGCCAGGCGCGAGCCCGGCATGCTTCAGGAATTCTACGACCACGACATCTACCACAAGATGGTCGGGCGCAACGAGGGCAAGCCCAGGTTCGTGCTCCACGACGGCCCGCCCTACGCCAACGGCAACATCCACATCGGCACCGCCCTGAACAAGATCCTGAAGGACATCATCGTCAAGCACCGGAACATGACCGGATATCAGGCGCCCTATGTCCCCGGCTGGGACACCCACGGGCTGCCCATCGAGTCCGCCATTCTGAAAGACAAAAAAGTCCGGCGGGACGAGCTGACGACCACCGAGTTCAGGGACAAGTGCCGGGAGTACGCGCTGTCCTATGTGGACAGGCAGCGCGAGCAGTTCAAGCGCCTGGGCGTCCTGGGCGAGTGGGACGACCCCTACCTGACGCTCAAGCCCGAGTTCGAGGCCAAGCAGATCGAGGTCTTCGGGATCATGGCCAAAAAGGGCTACATCTACAAGGGCATGAAGCCCGTGTACTGGTGCCCCCATGATCAGACCGCCCTGGCGGAGGCGGAGATCGAGTACCAGGACGACCCCTGCACCACCATTTTCGTGAAGTTCGCGGTGCGGGACGACAAAGGCAAACTGGCGCAATACGGCGACCTGGCCCGGATGTACTTCGTCATCTGGACCACGACCCCCTGGACGATCCCCGGCAACATGGCCATCGCGGTCAACGCCAATCTGGACTATGTGCTGCTTCAGGTTCCCAATGGGGAGATCTATATCATGGCCGCGGAGCTGGCGGAGGGCGTGTGCCAGGCCGTCGGCATCGACTACGCCGCCTGCCGCGTCCTGGCCACGCGGAAAGGCTCGGAATTTGAGCTCATGACCGCCACCCACCCGTTCTTCGACAGGGACTCCGTGCTGCTGTGCGGCGACCATGTCACGCTGGACGCCGGCACCGGCTGCGTCCACACCGCGCCCGGCTTCGGCGCCGACGACTTCCTCATCTGCCAGCAGTACGACAACGCGGGCCTGACCCACATCGGCGTGCCCGTCCCCGTCAACGCGAAAGGCGTCATGACGGACGAGAAGTACAACGGCCAGTTCTACGAGAAGGCGAACGCCGCGATCCCCGATGACCTTGAGGCGTGCGGCGCCCTGCTCGGCCGGGATCAGATCGTCCACTCCTACCCCCACTGCTGGCGCTGCAAAAAGCCCATCATCTACCGCACCACCGAGCAGTGGTTCTGCTCCGTGGACGCCATCAAGGACGCGGCGGTGGCCGCCTGCGACGCCATCCAGTGGCACCCTGTCTGGGGCAGGGAGCGCATGGCGTCCATGATCTCGGAGCGCAGCGACTGGTGCATCAGCCGCCAGCGGGTGTGGGGCGTGCCCATCCCCATCTTCTACTGCGACAAGTGCGGCGCGGATATCGTCAATGACGAGACCATCCGCCATGTGTCCGACCTGTTCCGGGTGCACGGCTCGAACATCTGGTTTGAGAAGACCGCGGACGAGCTGGTGCCCGAGGGATTCCGCTGCCCCAAATGCGGGCATACCCACTTCACCAGGGAGACGGACATCATGGATGTGTGGTTCGACTCCGGATCCACCCACGCCGCCGTGCTGGACGAGCGTCCGGAGCTCCACTTCCCCGCCGATGTCTATCTCGAGGGCGGCGATCAGTACCGGGGCTGGTTCCAGTCCTCCATGCTGACCTCCATCGCCGCGAAAGGCGTGGCGCCCTACAGGCAGATCATCACCCACGGCTGGACCGTGGACGGCGAGGGCAGGGCCATGCACAAGTCCCTGGGCAACGCCGTCAACCCCGAGGAGGTCATCAAGAACTACGGCGCGGACATGCTCCGCCTGTGGGTCTCCTCCGCGGACTACACCCAGGATATGCGCATCTCCCAGAGCATCCTCAAGCAGCTCAGCCAGGCCTATCTGAAGATCCGCAACACCGCCCGGTACATGCTGGGCAACCTGACGGACTTCGATCCCGGCGACCCCCTGCCCGCGGACGAGATGTACCGGCTGGACAAATGGGCGATCGCCCGGTTCAACGACCTGGTCAAAACCGTGCGTGCGTTCTACGAGAGCTATGAGTTTCACGGCGTATACCGTGCGGTGTACAACTTCTGCGTGGTGGATATGTCCAACTTCTATCTGGATATCATCAAGGACCGTCTGTACTGCGGAGACGGGAAAGGCCGCCGCTCCGCCCAGACCGCCCTGTACCACATCCTGGACGGCCTGACCCTGCTCATCGCCCCCATCCTGTCTTTCACCGCCGATGAGATCTGGCACGCCATGAAGCACCCGGACAGCCGGGATGCTGAGAGCGTGTTCCTGAACGACATGCCCTCTTTCGACGAGTGCTACGCGCTCAGTCCGCAGGACGAGGAGCGCTGGGAGGTGCTCATCTCCCTGCGGGACGCCGTGAACAAGATTCTGGAGCAGACCCGGGCGGAGGGCGTATTCAAAAAGGCGCAGGACACCGAGGTGACCATCCAGGTCTTTTCCCGGGAGGACGCGCAGTTCCTGGAGGACGAGGATCTGGCCACTTTGTTCATCGTCTCCGATGTGGCCGTCACCACGCAGCCGGTGGACGGATATGAGGTGAGCGACGGCAGGATCAAATGCGTCGTCCATGTCGCCCTCTCCGAGGCGCCCAGGTGCCCCCGGTGCTGGAATCACAGCAGGGACATCGGCACACCGGGACATCACGCGGAGCTGTGCGACCGCTGCGCCGCCGTGGTGGCCGCCGCGGGCCTGTAACAAAGCGCCCGCGCTCTCCCCAGGCCGTCTGAAGCTGAACAGGCCCCGTTTCCCGCGTCACGCAGAAACGGGGCCTTCTGCCGCCCCGGAATCCTCTGTCATGAAAGCGGGTGACGCGTGTATGGAGTTCAGGACGAGCCCGTTCGTCAAATGGGCGGGCGGGAAGACGCAGCTGCTCAGCCGGCTGAAAGCGCGTCTCCCGGAGCGCTACGAAAGATACTACGAGCCGTTCGTCGGGGGCGGCGCCCTGCTGCTGGAGATCCAGCCGGAGCGGGCGGTGATCAGCGACACCAACGCTCAGCTGATCAATGTGTACCGGCAGCTGAAGCAGGACGCGGACGCCGTCATCCGGGCGGTAAACGACCTCGACCGTGTCCCCTGCGACCGGGAGCGCTATTACGCCGTCCGGGACAGGTACAACGAACGGATTGCGCAGCGCCGGCTGGACGCGGAGTGCGCGGCGCTCATGATCTGGCTCAACAAGCACTGCTACAACGGCCTCTACCGGGTGAACGCCCGGGGGCGGTTCAATGTCCCGTACAACAACCGGCGCACCGGGGCGTCCGTCAGCGGGGAGAATCTCCGGAACATCGGCCGCTACCTGAGGCAGTGCGAGGTCGAGATCCGGCAGGAGGATTTTGAGACCGCCTGCGCCGATCTCCAGCGCGGCGATTTTGTCTACTTCGACTCCCCCTATGTGCCCCTCAACGACACGGCGAATTTCACGGACTACACGAAAGACGGCTTCTCCCCGGCGGATCACCGGAGGCTGGCGGATCTGTTCCGCTCCCTGGCCGGGAAAGGCGTCAAAGCCATGCTGAGCAACCACGATGTCCCCCTCGTGCGCGAGCTGTACCGCGGCTTCCCCATGCAGCGGGTGAGCGTCCGGCGCCAGATCAACCGCGACGCGTCCCGGCGCTCCGGGGAAGAGGTCATCATCACAAACTACTGAGCGGATCCCAAACAGGGCGGTCTCCCCGCGGCGTATGCCGCCGGGAGACCGCCCTGTCGCTTTCAGGTGCGCTTAAACTGTTTTTCCAGCTGGGCGCGGGTCAGCTGGATGGAGACGGGTCTGCCGTGGGGGCAGTACCTGACCTCGCCGCGGATCACCGCGTCCGCCACCCGCTCCAGCTCGGGCAGGCTGTTTTTCTGGCCGCCCTTGATCGCCGCCTTGCACGCCATGGTGTGGAGCACATCGTCCCGGGCCGCGCCGGGATCCGCGGTGCCGGTGATCAGCAGTTTGTCCGCGATCTCCGTGAGCGTGGACTCGATGTTCTGCTCGTCCACATCGGACGGCACCTGGCGGACGAGAAGCGCGCCGCCGCCGAAGTCCTCCAGCTCGAATCCGAACTCCGAGAGCAGAGGCAGGTGGTTCAGCAGCGCCTCCTGCTCCTCCGCGCTGGGGGTGAACGCGACGGGGGTGAGCAGGATCTGGGCCATGGGCCGGTAGCCCTCCGCTTTCATCCGGTCGAAATTCATCCGCTCGTGGGCCGCGTGCTTGTCGATGAAGATCACCGTGTCGCCCTGCTCCACGATGATGTAGGTGTGGAGCACCTCGCCGACCACCCGCCAGGGGACTTCCTCCTCCCGCTGCGCCTCAGGCCGGATCGTCCCGGCGGGCTTCTCCCGCCTCTTTTCGGGTTCCGGCGCTTTCGCCGGCCGGGGAACCGCGCCGTTCAGATCCAGTCCCATCTGTGTGCCCCCGGCGCGGGAGCCCGTCACAAGGGAGAAGGTCGCGGCGCCGCCCGGCGCGTTCTGCCAGGTTCCTGTCCGGGGCGGGGTCTGCGCTCTTCCGGATCCGGCCGAACCGCTGTCCACCCGGGCTCCCCGCGCCTGCGGCGCCTGGGCGGGGACGGCTCTGGCCGGCTCCCGGATCTCCAGGGACGGCCGGCTGGTGTCCTCCTCCAGCGTGGAGCGCACGGTATAGTAGACCGCGTTGAACACCTGGCGCTCGCTGCCGAATTTCACCTCGGTTTTTGCGGGGTGGACATTCACATCCACCGCGCTGAGCTGCGTGGTGACATGGATGACGCAGCTGGGGAACCTGCCCACCATCTTCTGGTTGGCGTAGGCGTTCTCCACCGCCGCGGTCAGCATATCGGATTTCACATGGCGGCCGTTGACGAAGAAATACTGGTTGTTGCGGCTGCCCCGGCAGCAGACGGGCAGGGAGACATAGCCGGCGACGGACACCTCCTCGGCGGATCCGCGCACCGGGATCATGCCCAGCGCGAATTCCCGGCCGAGCACCGCGTAGACGGCGGACTCCAGTTTGCCGTCGCCGCTGGTGAGCAGAACCTGTTTGCCGTCCCGGATAAATTTCACCGAGACCTCCGGGTGGGAAAGCGCAAGACGCTGCACCACGCCGAACACCGCCGCGCCCTCCGCCGAGTCTTTCTTCATGAATTTCAGGCGGGCGGGGGTGTTGAAAAACAGATCCCGGACCACCATGGTCGTGCCGGGGGGACAGCCCGCGTCCTCCACCGCGCCGGGTCTGCCTCCGTCCAGCGTCAATGTCGCGCCCAGGGGCGCGTCCGCGGGGCGGGAGAAGACGGTGACGCGGGAGACCGCGGCGATGGCCGCCAGCGCCTCGCCCCGGAAGCCCAGGGTTCCGATCGCCTCCAGATCCCGCTGGCTGCGCAGCTTGCTGGTGGCGTGGCGCAGGAACGCGGTGGCCAGCTCCTCCCGGGGGATGCCGCAGCCGTTGTCCGCCACCCGGATCATGGACATGCCGCCGTGCTGGATCTCCACGGTCACCGCGGATGCCCCGGCGTCAATGGCGTTCTCCGCCAGCTCTTTCACCACACTGGCCGGCCGCTCCACCACCTCGCCGGCGGCGATGAGATCGGCCACATGGGGATCCAGAACCTGGATGCCCGGCATAGGAACACCTCCCGTCTCCTGTCGTCGTGGGAAACCGCACGGTCTCCCCGCCCTGCCCGCGGCAGAGGTCAGAGACCGCGTTTGAGCTCGTAAATGAGATTGAGCGCCTCAATGGGCGTCAGGGTGTCGATATCCACCTGGCGCAGGCGCTCCGCCGCCTCCCGGGCGGCCAGATCGCCAAAGCCCAGCTGGTCGGCGGCCGGATCCGGCGCCGCGGCGGACACCCCGCCGCCGGACGCTCTGTCCCCGTTCTCCAGCTCGGCGAGGATCTCCCTGGCCCGCCTGATCACCCGCTCGGGCACGCCGGCCAGCCTGGCCACCTCCACGCCGTAGCTCTGATCCGCGCCGCCCCGGACGATCTTGCGCAGGAAGATGATGTCGCCCCCGCGCTTTTTGGCGGCGATGTTGTAGTTCTTCACCCCGGCCAGCTGGCCCTCCAGAACCGTCAGCTCATGGTAGTGCGTGGCAAACAGGGTCTTGCAGCCCAGCCGCCTTTTGTCCGCGCAGTACTCCAGCACCGCCCGGGCGATGGCCATGCCGTCGTAGGTGCTGGTGCCCCGGCCGATCTCGTCCAGGATCAGCAGGGAGCGGGAGGTGGCGTTTTTCAGGATGCCGGCCACCTCGCTCATCTCCACCATGAAGGTGGACTGGCCGCCGGCCAGATCGTCACTGGCGCCGATGCGGGTGAAGACCCGATCCACCACGCCCAGGCGGGCGGATTTGGCCGGGACGAAAGAGCCCATCTGCGCCATCAGGCAGATGAGCGCCACCTGCCGCATGTAGGTGGACTTGCCCGCCATGTTGGGCCCGGTGATGATGGCCACCATGTCCCCGCTGGCGTCCATCCGGGTGTCGTTGGGGACGAACAGCGTGTCCGTCAGCGTCTGCTCCACCACCGGGTGGCGGCCCTCCCGGATCTCAATGACCCCGGAGTCATCCACCTCCGGCATGCAGTAGTGCCGCTCCACCGCCACAGCGGCGAAAGAGGTCAGCGCGTCAATCTGCGCCACGGCCGCGGCGGTGCGCTGAATCTCCCCCACATGGGCGGAGACCCGCTCGCGCAGCTGGACGAACAGCTCATATTCCAGCGCGACCACCCTGTCCTGGGCGGACAGGATGTCGTGCTCCATCTCTTTGAGTTCCTGGGTGATGTACCGCTCGTTGTTGGCGGTGGTCTGCTTGCGGACATAGTCGTCCGGAATCAGGCCGACCTGGGATCTGGGCACCTCGAGGTAGTACCCGAACACCTTGTTGAACCCGACTCTCAGATTGCGGATGCCGGTGCGCTCTTTCTCCCTGGCCTCCACGGAGGCGACCCTCTCCCTGCCGCCGGTCATCAGGGCGCGCAGCGCGTCCACATCGTCATTGTACCCGGGGCGGATGAAGCCGCCCTCCCGGACGGAGAACGGGGGCTCGTCCACCAGCGCCGCGCCGAGGAGCTCTCTCAGTTCGGAGAGATCGCTCAGCTGGGTCTCCAGATCCCGGAAAACCGGCGCGTCCAGGGGGGCGAGCAGCTCCCGCAGCCGGGGGATCTGGCCCAGGCCGGCCGCCAGGGCCACCAGATCCCGGCCGCCCGCGGCGCCGTACACAATGCGCCCGATGAGCCGCTCCAGATCCGTGATCTCCTTCAGGCACCGGCTGATCTCCTCCCGCGTGACCGTGTCCGCGGTCAGCGCGTTTACGCCGTTGAGCCGGCGGTGAATCGCCGCCGGGGAGAGCAGCGGCTGCTCGAGCCAGGTGCGCAGCAGCCGGCCGCCCATGGCGGTTTTCGTCCGATCCAGCACCCAGAGCAGAGAGCCTTTCTTCTCTCTGGTGCGCAGCGTCTCCGTCAGCTCCAGCGTCTGCCGGGCGGTGAGATCCAGCTCCATGAACTGGCTGCCCGTATAGTAGGTGATGGTGTTGATATGGCTCAAGTCCGTCTTCTGGGTCTCGTACAGATAGTCCATGAGGCCGCCGGCGGCCTGAACCGCCTCCACGGCGTCCCCGGGCAGATCGCCCGCGTTGCGAAACTGCCGCTCCACCGTCTGCCTGGCCCGCTCCGGGTCGAATCTCGCCTCTCCGCCGTCCTCGCAGCGGCAGCCCAGCCGATCCTCCAGCAGACTGCGCAGCTCGGGCTGCGCCAGCGCGGCGCCGGACAGCAGCGCCTCTCTGGGGTGGAATCTGCCCAGCTCGTTGAGCAGGTGGGTCATCCGCTCCGGCCCGCGGAACGCGGTGGCCTGCACCTGGCCGGTGGTGATGTCGCACAGACACAATCCCGCCCCCGCGTCGTCCAGATAGACGGCGCACAGAAAGTTGTTCTCGCCGTCCTCCAGCATGGAGGCGTCCACCACCGTGCCGGGCGTCACAATGCGGATCACATCCCGGTCCACCAGCCCCTTGGCGGTGGCGGGATCCTCCATCTGCTCGCAGATGGCGACCTTGTATCCCTTGTTGATCAGCCTGCTCAGGTAGGAGAGGTAGGCGTGGTACGGCACGCCGCACATGGGCGCCTGATCCTCTTTCGGTTTGCCCCGGTCCCGGGTGGTCAGGGTCAGATCCAGCTCCCGGGCCGCGAGGACGGCGTCGTCGTCAAACATCTCATAGAAGTCGCCCAGCCGGAAGAAGAGGATGCAGTCGGGGTACTGCTCCTTGAGCTGGTAGTACTGGCGCCGCATGGGAGTCAGATCCGCCATGGATTCCCCCTCCTTCCCTCTGAAATCGCGCTGCGCTCAGCGCCGGCCGATGGCGCCGGGCGGTGTGGTGATGCCGCCGGTGCTCCCGCCGCCGCCTCTGCCGCCGTTGGCGTTATAGGCCATCAGGAAGCCGACGAGCACCGTGCCGATGATCAGCACCAGGGAGCCCATCATGATATACCCGCTGGGGTTCCAGCTCAGCGCCATGGAGATGGTCAGCATGAGGAAGACCGCCTCCAGCTCCACGCTGAGCAGCACCATGGTGTTGTTCATGATGCTGTTCACTTTCTTGCCCTGCTCCGCGTGAACCTTAAACGGCATCCGCCAGACCCGGTTGTCCGTGGCGGCGATGGCCACCATCACCCATAAAATCGCCGCCAGAATGGGGCTGGCCACCAGAAAATTTTTGGATATGAACGAGGTGGGGTTGTTGTTCGCGTCGAAGTTGGTGGGCACTTCCGCCGGGATTTTACTCCACATCGCCCCCACAAAGATGATAATGGCGACCACGAGCACCGCGCCGATCGCCTTCAGGGCGTTTCGCACGGGGTGGGGGGTCACCTGCTGAACCGCCTGGGCATCCTGTTTGGGCCGCGGCTTCGGCTGACGCTTTCCCTTCCGCTTTCCTTTGCTGCTCATCTCTGGAAAACCTCCTGAAAAAAGATGTGATCCGCGCCTCTCCCCCTGAGACCGGGGAGACGCCGGACGGGAGTCTCACTCCACTGTCCCGAACAGCGCCCAGGTGGAGGAGTCCGTGATGCGCGCGCGCACCCGGGAGCCCACCAGGGCCGGGTCGCCGGACAGGTGCACCAGCCGGCCTCCGGCGGTGCGGGCGCTGAGGTTGTGCTCCGGGTCGTCTGTCCGCCCGTCCACGAGAACCTCCTCCACACGCCCCACATAGGCGGCGTGCTTCCGTGCGGAGATCCCGTTCTGCACCTCCACCAGGGTCTGGAAGTCCGCCTGCTTCTCCTCTTTCGGCCGCGGGTCGTCCATGGCCGCGGCGGGTGTGCCGTCCCGGGGGGAGAAGAGGAAAGTGAACAGGGCGTCATACTCCACCTCCCGGATCAGGGAGAGCGTGTCCAGAAACTCCTCATGGGTCTCGCCCGGGAAGCCGACGATGATGTCGGAGGTCAGGACGATCTCCGGGATCAGCTCCCGCACCCGCCGGACTTTCGCCAGATAGCCCGCCCGGTCGTAGCCCCGGTTCATGGCCCGCAGCACCCGGTCGCTGCCCGCCTGAACCGGCAGGTGCAGATGGGGCGCCACTTTGGCGCACCGGGCCATGGTCTCAAACAGCTTCTCCCCCGCGTCCTTGGGGTGGCTGGTCATAAACCGGATCAGAAAGTCGCCGGGCACCGCGTCCACCCGCGCCAGCAGATCCGCGAAGTCCGTGCCGCCGCCCAGATCCCTGCCGTAGGAGTTCACATTCTGCCCCAGCAGCGTGATGTCCCGGCAGCCCTCCGCCGCCAGGCGCTCCACCTCGTCGAGGATGTCCTCCGGCCTCCGGCTGCGCTCCCGGCCCCGGACATAGGGGACAACGCAGTAGGAGCAGAAGTTGTTGCAGCCGTACATGATGGACACCCACGCCTTCACGCCGCTCCGGCGGACGGCGGGGATGCCCTCGGCGATGGTTCCGTCCCCGTCCGGGACGGCGAACACCCGCTCTCTGTCCTCCAGGAACTGCCGCAGCAGCTCCGGAAATTTCCACAGCATGTGGGTGCCGAACACCAGATCCACATGGCGGTACGATTTGCGAATCCGCTCCGCCATGGCCGGCTGCTGCACGGCGCAGCCGCACAGGCAGATGATCTGGCCGGGATGGCGGCGCTTGGTGTGAACCAGCGCCCCCACATTGCCCAGAACCCGCTGTTCCGCGTGCGCACGGACGGCGCAGGTGTTGATGAGGATCAGATCCGCGTCCTCCTCCCGGTTCGTGAAAGTGAAGCCCATCTCCCGGAGGTAGCCGCGCAGGCGCTCGGAGTCCGCCTCGTTCTGCTGGCAGCCGTAGGTGTCCACAAAGGCGGCGGGCGGTCCGTCCGGGCCCGTCCAGGTCGCGGCGATCTCCCGGCAGATGTTCAGTTGTCTCTCAATCTCCTCCGGGGCAATCTGCCGGGACTGTCCGTCCAAACCCTGCTCCTCCTCCCCCGCGCCGCGGTGCCGCGGTACTTCTGAATGGCCCTATTCTAGCATTTTCCCGGGGAAAACACAAGGAAAGAGCGTGCGGAAATGCATTTCTTTCCCCGGTTCGCGGCCGCCCTCAGTCGCAGATATCCACCCGGACCGCCTCTACACAGCGCCGGGTTCCGGTGTCGATGACAAAGCGCACGCTGTTGAGCCTGCAGGGGCCCGGCGCCTCCTGGTACCGCTGGTGGAGCCCGCCCAGAAACAGATTGATGGACTGCTCCGGCTTCACGCCCAGCACGGACAGGGACGGCCCGGTCATCCCCAGATCCGTGACAAAGCCCGTGCCCCGGGGCAGCACCTGGCAGTCCGCCGTGGGCACATGGGTGTGGGTGCCCCACACCGCCTGCACCCGGCCGTCCAGATACCACGCCATGGCGCCTTTCTCGCTGGTGGCCTCGGCGTGGAAGTCCACCAGGATGATGTCCGCGTCCGCGCCGGAGAGAATCCGATCCGCCGCGGTAAACGGGTTGTCCAGATGGTTGGGGATCTCCGCGCGGCCCATCAGGTTCAGCACCCCGACGCGCAGCCCCTCCGGGCCGTCAAACACGCCGTACCCCCGGCCGGGGTTTTTCTCCGTGAAGTTGGCGGGGCGGAGCACCCGGGCGTCCTGCGCCATGAACTCGGCGATCTTCGGCCGGTTCCAGGTGTGGTTCCCCAGGGTGACCACATCCGCGCCCGCGTCCAGGATCCGCTGCGCCTGCCCGGGCGTGATGCCCACCACGGAGGCGTTCTCCCCGTTCACGACGGTAAAGTCAATCTGATAGAGTTTTTTCAGCGACCGGAGATGCCGCTCCAGAAAATTCAGGCCGCCTTCGCCCACCACATCTCCCACCGCAAGGACATTGCACCGCATGAGGAGACCTCCTCCCTTTCCCGCTGATGGGCCCATTATACCCGGTCTCCGGGAAAAATACAACAGGCCGCGGTAAGCGTCAAATCCACAGGCGTTAAAGGCAAAAAAGAG
>CAYRAG010000012.1:31459-40378 GCA_964422185.1 uncultured Oscillospiraceae bacterium | reverse complement strand
GAGATTATGGCATTGACATAAATCACAAAACGGTCGCCAGGCATATGCGGGAAATTGGGATACAGGCCTTCTATCCTCGCCAGAATACCAGCCAGCAGCAACCAGGCAACCCTATATACCCCTACCTGACAAAGGGGTTCACTTTATTCCACCTGACAACTGGAACAGCCTCGAGTAACACAACTATGGCACTTGTACCATGAGTTAACACAAACGAAATTTATATGTTGTAAGTCCCTTATTAACCTGAAGCTCGGATAAGACTATGGAATATCGGCGACAACACAGTACTCCGATCCATCGATACGGTGTATGGGGCACGCAATTTCACCGATTACCCCAGTTAAGCCCAATCCTCTCCAGACACTAGGGCTCGCCGCCCTTCTGGTCGTACTCCCCGCATTGCACACGGCAGTAAGGCCAAACATTTTCGCGTCCACTGTTGGGGTGCGCCTTGGTGTTAAGGTTCAAGTGGCCTTGCTCTGTTTGATGATGCTTTCACCATTACACCAGACTGAGAAAGTTAATTTTATTGAGTATTTGCGGAAGCTTTCTATGTCTCGCCTCATGTACAAGCATCGCGGGCATTCAACATCTTTTTGGGCAAGCGATGAACATCTAACATATTGCTGAAATATGCATAATTTACAAATATTCGAACTTATTAGGAAGAGTAGTTATGAAATCAAGCAAAAAGAGGAAAATCTGCCTGATTGTATCCCTGATTCTCATCCTGCTCATTGGTATTTTCATGGCAAGATGGCTATGGATGAAGTCGCAGGAGCCACTCATTGCGTATGATTACTGCAGTTGCGAGACGATACAGGATCTGGAAACCGGTGTATGGCGCAGCATCAACTTTGACCAGAGATATCTCCCATTGCAGAAAATGAAAGCTGACGCTGTAAAAGATCTGCTGAATAGCCTGCCAAAGCAGAAATGGCCTACCACCTTTTTCCTGCATCCCCGCTATCGTCTCATACTTTCCAACATGGCTAACGGAGGTAACAGTAACCCAATATTCCTGGAATCTGATGAGTCAAGCCGTGTTCGCGTAATCGATATCATGGACGATGGATTATGGATAAGAGGAGAGGATGTGTACTACAGCTGTGAAAATGTTGCCAGCCGCGTGAAAGAAGTTTATGAAAGCCTCCCGGTCTCCCAAAACGAACTGTATGTGCGTACCTCTGAACATGCATCTATTGGAGATGCGGTATGGGACTTAGGCTATCTTTACAAATACGACAAAAAGGAAAAAATGTTCTCATTGTTGAGTTATTAATAACATAAACCGAAAATTCGTATCTGATATCCAAATGCGCAGGGCGATATGGAGTAACCTGCCTGCTCCGTTGAGTATCACATTCGCAGATGGTGGGGGTGACCGCTCCTGTCAGACTCCGGCGGATGCTGTATCGTGCTATGGTCAGAAGGTACTTCGCAGCTTTTGGGTATGCGCCACTTTCCATTCAGCCTGACAAAACGAGAGACCCGGACGCAAGTCCAGGTCTCTCGTTTTGTCACGCTCACGCGCTCTGCTTCGGGGTCTGCTGTCTCCTGTTTTCGAATACCTGAAGAAGGATGATGCCGCCGATGATGACTACGCCGATCAGGTCGGTAGCCAGGCCCGGGATGATCAGGGTCAGGCCGCCAATGACGCTCAAAATCCGCAGGATCGGATTCATATGGCGCAGCATGTAGCCGCACAGGCCCGCGGAGACGCCAAAAATGCCGACCAGTGAAGTGATTACGATCTGGATGACCTCCAGAGGCGTGGTGTCGATTAACAGCATGGCCGGGTTCAGCGCGAAGACATACGGCACAATAAACGCGGCGATTGCCAGTTTCGTGGCAGTGAATGCCGTCTTCATGGGCGATGACTTCGCGATTGCGGATCCCGCGTAAGCCGCCAGGGCCACCGGCGGGGTGATGTCCGCGACGATGCCGAAGTAGAAGACAAAGAAGTGCGCCGCCAGCGCGGGGACATTCATCTGGATCAAAATGGGCGCACAGGTGGAGGCCATGATGCAGTAGTTCGCCGTGGTGGGGACGCCCATGCCCAGCACGATGCAGCACAGCATGGTCAGGAACAGGGCGACGATCAGGCGGTCGCCGGAGATGGTGACGATGGCGGTGATGAGCTTGGACGCCAGGCCCGTCATGGTGATGCAGCCGGCGATGACACCGGCGATGCCGCAGGCCGCCGCGACGGAGATGCAGCTCTTGGCGCCGCTGGCCAGCGCGTCAAAGAAGACTTTGGGCGTCATGCGCTTGTCTTTGTTGAACGCGCCCACGATGACCGCCAGGACAATCGCCACGGAAGCGGAGAACGCCATCGTTCTGGTGCCGTTGGCGACCAGAACCACCAGAACCACCAGCGGGATGAGCAGGTAGCTCTTGGGAAGCAGCTGAGTGAATTTGGGAAGTTCCTCCCTGGGAATCCCTTTCAGGCCCAGCTTCTTGGCCTCCAGATGAACGGAGATGAAGATGCCGGTGAAGTACAGCACCGCGGGCAGGATGGCGGTGACGATGATGACGGAATACGGCGTGGAGGTGTACTCCGCCATGAGGAATGCCGCCGCGCCCATGATGGGCGGCATGATCTGGCCGCCTGTGGAGGCAGCCGCTTCCACGGCGCCGGCGAATTCGGGCTTGTAGCCGGTCCGCTTCATCATGGGGATGGTGACGGAACCGGTGGTCACGGTGTTGCCCACGGAGGATCCGGACACCATGCCGCACAGCGCGGAGGAGATGACGGCGACTTTTGCCGGGCCGCCGGAGGCGGAGCCCGCCACGCAGTTGGCAAGACTGATGAAGAAATCGGAGATGCCGGTGCGCTCCAGGAAAGCGCCGAAGATGACAAACACCACGATGAATTTGGCGCACACCTGGATTGGCGTCGTGAGCACACCGTTGGTCAGATAGAACAGATTGATGACCACCTGGTTGATTGCTTTCATGATGCCCAGATCCCGGGTGACGCAGTAGTAGAAGAGCGCGTACACCAGGAACGCCGCGGCGACGCAAAGGATTGGGATACCCACGCTCCGGCGGCACAGCTCAATGACCGCAATCAGTCCGATAATGCCGATGATGATCTCATAGCTCCGGATATTCATGGTTCCCAGGCGGATCGTCAGATCCTGGGCGTTGAACACCACATAAAAGAATGCGCCCGCGCCCGCGATCATCAAAACCCAGTCAAACCACGGAATGTGGTTGACCCGCTGGTACCCTTTCTTCACCGGGTAGGTCAGGTAGCCGATGATGAGGATACAGGCCACAAATGAGGGATAACGAACCAGGTCCATCCAGGTGAAGAACAGCGTCACGCAGATGGCAAACAGAGAGAACGCGGCGAGTACTGCGTCCACGACAATCTTCGGTTTGCCCTCCCACGCCCGGACATTGGATTCCCGGTCGTATTTCTTCATGATTTCTTCTACATCGGAGGCGATATCGGTGGAGTCGCCCTCAATCTTTGCCGACTCCTCAGGGGGAACGGGCTGTTCTTTCTTCTTAAACAGGGCCATACGGTTACCTCCAGACTATGTGCGGAACATCCGCACAGCCGTGATCTCCACTGTCCCCTCATGGCCATGAGAAAACAGGGGGAGTGCCGCGCTGGAATACGCGGCACTCCGGAAAATGCTGGAATAAGCGCTCAACGGCTTACTGCGCGGTCTCTACCGTGATGCCTTTCTCGCTGAAGTAGCGGGCGGCGCCGGCGGAGAACGGAGCGTTGATGCCTTCTGTGGCGAAGGTCAGATCCAGCTCCGCGCCCTTGCTGTGCAGCGCGGCGATCGCGTCTTTGTTCTCGAAGATGGTGGATACAATGGTGTAGGCCACATCGTCGTCGATATCGGCGCGGGCGATCAGGGTCGCCTTGGTCGTGATGGTGGTGCAGTCCTCGTCAAAGCCGTTGTAGGTGCCGGCGGGGATGGTGAAAGAGGCGTACCAGGGGGAGTTGGCCAGCAGAGACTGCATGTGCTCGTCGTCAATGGTGATCAGATACACGCTCTTGCTGGAGGCCAGGTCGGTGATGGCGGGGGTGGGGGCGCCTGCGGTGACGACCGCGACATCAATCTTGCCGTCTTTCAGGCTCTCCGCGGAGTCGGCGAAAGACTGGTACACGGGATTGATGTCATCCAGGGTCATGCCGTAGGCGGCCAGGATATCCACGGTATTGTAGTAGGTACCGGAGCCCACATCGCCGACGCACACGCTCTTGCCGCGCATGTCTTCCACGGACTTGATGCTCTCGTTGCAGGTGACCATCTGCACGGTCTCGGCGTACAGAGCGGCCAGCGCGACGAAGCTCTGCACAGCGCCGGTCTCCTCGTAGGTGTTCGTGCCGTTGTACGCATAGCTGAGCACATCGGACTGGACAGTGGCGAGGTCATACAGGCCGGTGTCAATCCCGGTGATGTTGGCGGCGGAGCCGCCGGTCTCGTTCACGGTGATGTTGATGCCGGAGTTCTGGCCCAGGAAAGTGGCGAGCACGCCGGCGTACGCATAATAGGTGCCGGAGGCGCCGCCGGTGCCAATGGACAGGGACGCGGTCACATCGCCGCTGCCGCCGCCGGAGCTCTCGCTGGGCGCGGGCTCGCTGCTGGCGCTCTCGCTGGGCGCGGCCGGCGCGCTGTCACTGGGGGCGGGAGACTCAGAACCGCCGCCGCCACCGCAGGCACTCAGCAGAAATGTGAAGGACAGTACTACGGCCAGAACCGCAGCCAGTTTCTTTTTCATGGTGTATCAATCCTCCAATCAAGTGATAAGCGTATTATAGCGCCCTCATAAGCCCTTTTCAATAGCAAAATGATTTTTTCTGAAAACAGCGTCTCCTGTTTATTCAAATTTTCCCTGCCTGGCGCCATAAATTCCGGCATTTTTCAGTGGCGCTCTCTTCATTTTTGCAAGTTTGGCCGTATGGTCATTCAAATTTCAGGGCGGAATCCGCCCGGCGCCCCGCTTCGCGGTGTCCCTGACGGGCAAATTTCCTTTAAGGCTGTTTCCTTTCTCGCGTTCTCCAGCGGCGGTTCGGGCAGAAAGAGAGCGGGGACACGGTGACCTGCCGCATCCCCGCCTGACGGGGGAACGAAGCGGAGAACCGCTCAGGCGCCCCGGCTCAGGATGCCGCTGCGGCGCACGGACTCCACCGCCTCCCGGATCACCGGCACGGGCCGCACGAGGGCGAACCGGACATGGCCCTCCCCCAGCGTACCGAATGCGGAGCCGGGCGTGCACAGCAGGCCGGCGCGATCCAGAAGCTCGTAGCAGAAGTCCACGGAGTTGGTGTACCCCTCCGGCAGAGGCGCCCAGACGAACATGCTGCCCTGGCTGTCCGGGACATTCCAGCCGATGGATCGGAAGCCGCCGCACAGGGCGTCCCGCCTGGCCTGGTATTCCGCACGGTTTCGCGCCACACTGTCCTGGGGGCCGTTCAGGGCGGCGATGGCCGCGTACTGGACGGGATAGAAAATGCCGTAGTCGATCTGGGAGCGGAGCCGGCGGAACCGGCTGACCACCTCCCGGTTGCCCAGGACGAAGGAGATGCGTGCGCCGGTGAGGTTGTAGGTCTTGGACAGGGAGTTAAACTCCACGCCCACCTCCCGGGCGCCGGGGAACCGCAGAAACGATCCCCCGACCCGGCCGTCGTAGATGATCTCGGAGTAGGCGTTGTCATGGATGATGACGATGTGATACCGCTGCGCGAACGCGATCAGCTCCTGGTAGAAGCTGTCCGGCGCCGTGACGCACAGCGGGTTCATGGGATAGGACACCACCATGAATCTGGCGGCCCGGGCGGTCTCCTCCGGAATGGCGGACAGATCCGGCAGGTAGCCGCGCTCCGGCAGCAGGTCGTAGTACACGATTTTCGCGCCGCTCAGCCTGGGGCCGATCTCAAAGATGGGATAGCCCGGGTTGGGCACCAGCGCGATGTCCCCGGGGTCGCACAGCGTCAGGCCGATGTGGGTCAGCCCCTCCTGGGAGCCGTACACGGCCATGATCTCGTCCCGCGCCAGTTCCACCCCGTACCGCCGCCGGTACCAGCCCTGGACGGCCTCAATCAGCTCGGGAAGCTCTGTCAGGGAGTACCGGTAGTTGTTCGGATCCGCCGCCGCCTCGGTCATGGCGCGGACGATATGGGGCTCGGGCAGGAAGTCCGGCGTGCCGATGGACAGATTGCAGATCGTCCTCCCCTGCCGGATCAGCTCGTTTTTCCTGTCGTCCAGCACATTGAAAATGCCCGGCTCAAAGTGGTCCATTCTTCTGGCAAACTGAATCTCCATGGCGCAGTCCTCCCCTATTGCCCCAGCAGGGCGAGAAATTCCGCCTCGCCCAGCACGGTTACGCCCAGCTCCTGCGCCTTGCGCAGTTTGGAGCCGGGGGCCTCGCCGGCGATGACATAAGTGGTCTTTCTGGAGACCGAGGACGAGACTTTGCCGCCCAGCGCCTCGATCCGCTCCCCCGCCTCTTTCCGGGTGAAAGCGGACAGCTCGCCGGTCAGCACAAAGGTCTGGCCGGCCAGCCGGTCTCCTACCGGCTCGGCCCTGGAGAGCATATTCACGCCCACCTCCCGCAGCTCCTCGATGAGATGCGCACCCTGCTCGCTGTGCAGCCAGTCCAGGATGAATCCGGCCGTGATGTCCCCGATATCCGGGATCTCGGTCAGCTCCTCCCGGGTCGCGGCCAGCAGTGCGTCCATGCTGCCAAAGTGCGCCGCCAGCGCCTGGCCGGCTCTCTGCCCCACCTGACGGATGCCCAGGGCGTACAGAAGCCGGGACAGGTCATTCTCCCGGGAGCGTGCGATGGATGCGATGAGGTTCTGGGCGGATTTCTTCCCCATCCGGTTCAGGCCGGCCACATCCTCCTCTTTCAGGCGGTACAGATCCGCCGGGGAGTGCACCAGATCCGCGCTCACCAGTGTCTCGATGACCGCGGGCCCCAGGCCGTCAATATCCATGGCGTCCCGGGAGGCGAAATGGGTGAGATTGCGCAGCAGCTGGGCGGGGCATTCCGCGCCGGTGCACCGGATGTGCACGCCGTCCTCGTCCCGGGCCACCGGCGCCCCGCACACGGGGCAGCGATCCGGGAACCGGTACGGCACCGCGTCCGCCGGCCGCTTTTCTTTCACCACGGAGACGATCTCCGGGATGATCTCCCCCGCTTTCCGCACCAGGACGGTGTCCCCGACGCGGATGTCCTTTTCCGTGATATAGTCCTGGTTGTGCAGCGTGGCGCTGGTGACGGTGGTGCCCGCGAGGCGCACCGCACGGATCGCGGCCTTCGGGGTCAGCACGCCGGTGCGGCCCACCTGGATCACGATGTCCTCCACCACGCTCTCCTTCTGCTCCGGGGGGTATTTATAGGCGGCCGCCCAGCGGGGGAACTTGGCCGTACTGCCCAGCTGCGCACGCTGGGCCAGGTCGTTGACCTTCACCACGGCGCCGTCGATGTCGAACGGGAACTGCTCCCGGTCTTCCCCGATGGCCCGCACAAACTCCGCGGCCTCCGCCTCTGTCCGCACCACCTGGTAGGGGATCACCTTGAAATGGAGGTTCCGCAGCCAGTCCAGCGCCTGGCTGTCCGTGGGGAAACTCACGCCGTCCGCGTACTGGATGTTGAAGATCTGGATGTCCAGGCCCCGGGCGGCGGCGACTTTCGGATCCAGCTGGCGCACGGATCCGGCCGCGGCGTTGCGGGGGTTGGCCAGCAGGTTCTCCCCGTTCAGCTCCCGCTCCCGGTTGAGCCGCTCGAAAGTCTCTTTCGGCATAAACACCTCGCCCCGGACGATGAGCGTGCCCGCCGGGGCGCCCTCCAGCTGCAGCGGGATGGACCGGATGGTGCGCAGGTTTCCGGTGACATCCTCCCCCACGCGGCCGTCGCCCCGGGTGGCGCCGCGGACGAACCTGCCGTTTTCATACTCCAGGGCGATAGACAGCCCGTCCACCTTCGGCTCCACGATGTACTCCACATGATCCAGGGCGCCGCGCATCCGCTGGTCAAACTCGTCCAGCTCCTCCATGGAGAAGACATCCTGCAGGCTCTCCAGCGGCACGGTGTGAACCACCTCCGGGAAGCCCTCCGCGGCCTGGCCGCCCACCCGCTGGGTGGGAGAGTCCGGCGTGATCTGATCCGGATGTTTTGCCTCCAGCTCCTCCAGACGGCGCAGCATCCTGTCGTACTCGTAGTCGCTGACGGTCGGGTCGTCCAGCACATAATAGCGGTAGTTGTGCTCAGTGAGTGTCCTGCGCAGCTGTTCCATCTCCTGGATTTCGTCCATGTTCTGTTCCTCCGTTTCCGGTGATACGCCGCGATCCCCGGGAGATTCCCCTCCCGCGGGGGTTCTCGGCGCTGTGTTCAGGTTTCGCCCAGCATCTGATCCACCGCCAGCAGGATGCCCGTCTTGCCGGACTCGTAGGTCAGTCCGCCCTGCAGGTAGAGCGTGTACGGCTCGCGCATGGGGGCGTCCGCGGAGAGCTCGATGGACGCGCCCTGGATGAAAGTGCCGGCGGCCATGATGACCTGGCAGTCGTAGCCCGGCATGTTCCAGGGCTCCGGGGTCACATAGGAGTCCACCGGGGCGCCCATCTGGATGCCCCTGCAGAATTTCTTCAGCGGCTCCGGACTGCCGAAGCGGATCATCTGGATGATGTCGTGGCGGGGCGCGTCTGAGCGGGGATCCGTCTCATAGCCCAGCAGCTCCATGATCCGCGCAGCGAACACCGCGGTCTTCAGCGCCTGCGCCACCGTGTGCGGGGCCATGAACAGGCCCTGGAACAGCATGCGGTTGTTGCCCAGGGTGGAGCCGCACTCCCTGCCGATGCCGGGAGAGGTCAGGCGCATGGCGGCCATCTCCACCAGATCCCGGCGCCCGGCGATATACCCGCCGGTGGGCGCCAGACCCCCGCC
>CAYRAG010000012.1:0-31359 GCA_964422185.1 uncultured Oscillospiraceae bacterium | reverse complement strand
GTCCGGCGTCACATCCACCTGGCGGTACTCCACGCCGAACTCCCGCAGGGAGCCGGGCCCTTTGTCCGTCACGCCGATGACCCCCAGCAGAGTGTCGTAGGGCGCACCCACCGCGGAGACCAGGATGTCCCCCGGGCGCAGCACCCCGAACAGGGCGCAGGTGATGGCGTGGGTGCCGTTGACAAACTGGATGCGCACCAGGGCGTCCTCCGCGCCGAACACATCGGCGTAGACGGCGTCCAGTTTGTCCCGGCCCACATCGTCGTAGCCGTAGCCGGTGGTGCCGGCGAAGCAGTCCTCCGCCACCCGGTGTCTCTGGAACGCGCCCAGCACCTTTCTGGTGTTCGCCTCCGCCGCCGCGTCGATCCGGGCGAAGAACGGCTCCGCCTCCCGCTGGGCCTGTTCGCCCAGCCTGGCGGTGCGGTCGCTGATCTGAATGGATATGTCACTCATACGCCGGGAAGCTCACTTTCCAGAAAGACTTTCAGCAGATCCGCGCAGGCGCGGATGTCCGACCAGTCCGCCATGCCGGCGGGCGTGTGCAGATACCGCACGGGGATCCCCACACCGCCGGTCACGACGCCCATCCGCACGGCGCAGATGGCGCCGGCGTCCGTGTGCTCCGACGCCGCGATGTCGTGCTGCGCGGCAATGCCGTGTTCCGCCGAGAGACGATCCAGCACAGAGACCATCTCAGGGTGGCAGATCACAAACCGATCCATGACCTTGACGGCCGCGCCGCCGCCCAGTCGGCAGCTGCCGCTGTGAGCCGACTCCGGCACATCGCCGGCCGCGGTGGCGTCCACGGTGAGGCCGTAGTCCGGGTCAATGGCGTAGGCCGCCGGCCCGGCGCCCCGCATGCCCGCCTCCTCCTGCGCGCTGAACACGAAGTAGAGGTCTCCGGGCACTGTCTTTCCCGCCAGGGCCTCCATCACCTGCAGCAGCACCAGGCAGCCGGCCCGGTTGTCCAGGCAGGGCGAGACGACCCGGCCTGAGGTCTGATAGGTGGGCGAGGCCAGGCGGGCGGTGTCCCCCGGGGTAATCCGCGCCAGCGCCTCCTCCCTGCTCCCGGCGCCCAGGTCGAGATAGAGGTCGGACATCTTAAACGGCTTCTCCTCCCTGTCCTGGGTGACCGCCACCGCGGCCATGGCGCCGTTGGCAAACTGCACCGGCTGGCCGCACAGGGCCGCGGCGTTCAGTCTCCCCACGCTCCCGAACCGGACAAAGCCGTCGTCCTGCACATGGGTCGCCACCAGGCCGGCGGTATCCATATGGGCGCAGAGCATCACCCTGGGCCCGGGCCCGGCTTTGTGGCAGATGAGAGAGCCCATCACATCCGTGCGGCACCCGTCACACCAGGGCTCCGCCAGGGTGCGGATGAGCCCGCGTATCTCCTCCTCCCGGCCGGACACGCCGTGGGCGCCGGCCAGGCGGGTCAGCAGTTCAAACGATTCCATCGCTGTCTCCTCCCTGTCTCACATCTCCGCCACGGCGGCCACGAACCTCCTGGCCAGGCGCAGGATATCCTCAAAGTCCGACACCGACGCCACGCTGGACGGCGCGTGCAGATAGCGCACCGCCGCGGACACGGCGGCCACCCGGACGCCCGCTTTCCGGCGCTGGATGGTTCTCGCGTCCGTTCCGCCGGAGATATACTCTTTCGTCTGCCAGCGGATCCCCTCCTGCTCGCACAGATCGATGAGCAGGCGGCACAGATCCCGGTCGTAGATGGTGCCCCCGTCCATGAACGGGATCACCGGCCCCTTTCCGGGCGCGCACACCCGCTGATGCGGGGGCACGCCGGGAAGATCCGCCGCCGTGGTGCCCTCCAGCACCAGGGCGATCTCCGGCGACACGGAGAACGCGGCGCCGAACGCCCCGCGGGTGCCCACCTCCTCCTGGACGGTGAACACGAAAGTGCAGTCCACGGGCAGATCCTCCCGCAGCAGGCGGATCAGTACCGCGCAGCCGATCCGGTCGTCGATGGCCTTCGCCTTGAACATACCGTCCCCGAAAGTGACGCAGTCCGGGGAGAACGCGGCGTACTCGCCCAGCCGGACCAGGGCGGAGGCCTCCTGCTTATTTGAAGCGCCGATGTCGATATACAGCCGCTCCTCCTCAGGCACGCGATCCCGCTCCCTGGCTTTGACCAGGTGGACGGCTTTGATCCCGATGACGCCCGCTATCCGGTCCGGGCCCACGAACACCTGCTTTCCCAAAGCCACCCGCCGGTCCACACCGCCCACAAAGCGAAAGCCCAGATTGCCCGCGTCGGTGATGTCATCGATGATCATGCCCACCTCGTCCATGTGGGCGCAGAGCATCAGGCGGTTTCCGGCCGCCTTTGCGCCCCGCTTGAACACGATCAGGTTGCCCATGGCGTCCACCCGGAGATCGTCGGCGAAGGGCGCCGAGAGCTCAATCAGGCGGTTTCGCACCTCGTCCTCAAAGCTGGACACCCCGTTCAGGGCGCACAGCTCGCTCAGCAGCGTCAGCACGGGTGTCCCTCCTCTCCCAGTCCGGTGCAGAACGCGGCGAGCAGCCGCGCCAGATTCTCCATATCCGAGAGCTGGACGACCTCCACCGGCGTGTGCATATAGGTGAGCGGCAGAGACAGCACCGCCGTCGCGACGCCCTCCCGGCTGACCTGGATATCCCAGGCGTTTGTGCCGGAGTGGCCGGGGATCACCTCGATCCCGTACGGAATGCCCAGCTCTTTCGCCTTTTCCTCCAGGCGCCGGGTCAGCCGGCGGGTCATGTTCGGCCCGCTGCCGATGGCCGGGCCGCTGCCCAGGGGGAATGTCCCCCGCTTCGGGCCGTCCGGGGTGCGGCCGTGGGTCACATCCACCGCCACGCACCAGTCCGGCATGATGCCGAACGCCCCGGCGGTGGCGCCGGCGCCCGCCGTCTCCTCAAACGAGGAGCACAGCACATAGAGATCCACATCCAGCGCGGTATCCCGCAGCAGCTCCAGGGTGCGCAGCAGCGTGACAATGCACGCCCTGTCATCCAGCGCCTTGCCGCAGACCCGGTCCCGGCCCAGCCGGAAGCAGTCCGCCCGGTAGACCGCCCGGGTTCCCACGGGGATCCTGCGCTCCGCCTCCTCCTGGCTTAACCCGGTGTCGATACGGAGATCTTTCAGGGGAATGGCTTTCTCCATCTCCTCCGCAGTCTGCAAATGGGGCGGCTTCACCGCCACCACCCCGAGCATGGGGGGATCCGTCAACAGCGTCAGCTCCCGATCCGGGAGCATCCGGGCATCCACGCCGCCGATTGTCGTAAAGCGCAGGAAGCCCTCCTCGATTCCCGTGACCACAAAGCCAATCTCGTCCAGATGCGCGTCCAGCAGCAGCCGTTTCGCGCCGGGCACGCCGCAGCGCCGCACCCCGATGACATTCTGCAGCCGGTCTGTGGTCACCTCATCCACCAGGGGCTCCAGAAGCGCCCGAACCGCCTGGCCCACCGCGCCCTCCGTGCCGGAGGGTCCGCTGAGTGCGCTCAGCTGCCTCAGAACCTGAAACTGATCCACACGCTCATCTCCCGTTACAGTTCATTCACCAGATCCTTAAACGCCTGGCCCCGCTCCATGAAATTCTTATAGCAGTCAAAGGAGGCGCTGGCGGGCGACAGGATCACCACATCCCCGTCCTCCGCACGGTCACGGGCCAGCCGGACCGCCGCGGCCAGGTTCTCCGCCTGAACAATCTCCGGGCTTCCAGACCGGTAGCCCGGCGCGTTTTCCGTGGCGCTGCGGATTTTCGGGGAGGTCGCGCCTGTAAGGATAAGTAACTTTACATGCTCTACAATATCTGGCCCCAGCGGGTCATAGGGAATGCATTTGTCATAGCCGCCGGCGATCAGGATGACCTTCTGAGAGAACGAGCGCAGTCCCGCGATGGTCCGCGTGGGGCTGGAGGCGATGGAGTCGTTGTAGTAGCGCACCCCGTCCAGGGTGCGCACCAGCTCGATGCGGTGCTCCACCCCGGCGAAGGTCTTCGCGAACTGCCGGACGGTCTCATCCGGCACCAGGCCGTCCACGGCCGCGATGGCGGCCAGGTAGTTCTCGATGTTGTGCACGCCGGGGATGAGAATATCCTCCGCACGCACCACCTGCCTGCGCCGCTCCCCATCGCCGACGCACAGCACGCCGTCGCGCAGCGTGGCGCCGGGCACCTCCGGGTGCAGACGGCTGAAGAAGACCACCTGTCCGGGCGCCTTCTCCGCAAATCCCCGGGTCAGGTCGTTGTCGTAGTTGAGGATCACTTTCCCGTCCTTCGACTGGTGCAGGAAGATGTTCTCTTTCGCGGCGGTGTACTCCGCCATATCCCGGTGGATATCCAGGTGATTGGGCGCCAGGTTCGTGACCACGGCGATCTCCGGGCTGCGGTCCATGGTCATCAGCTGAAACGAGGACAGCTCCAGCACGGCGATGTCGTCCGGGCGCATGTTCCCCGCCTCGGCCAGGAGCGGATGTCCGATATTCCCGCCCACAAACACGCGGTATCCCGCCGCTTTAAGCAGCTCGGAGATAATGGTGGTGGTGGTCGTCTTGCCGTCGCTGCCCGTGACCGCGAGGATATGGCAGGGACAGACCTCAAAAAACGCCTCCATCTCCGAGGTGACCATGCTGCCGGTGGCCCTGGCGCGGACGAGGGCGGGGTTGTCCGGATGCATGCCCGGCGTGCGGAAGATCACATCCTGATCCAGCCCGTCCAGATAGTCCGGCCCCAGGCGCAGCTCCACGCCCAGGTTCTCCAGCTCATCCGCCAGCGGCCCGAATGACTCCCTTGTGTTCTTATCGCACGCGGTGACCGCGATCCCGGCGCCGCGCAGCAGCCGGATCAGCGGCGTATTGCTCACCCCGATGCCGATGACGGCCACCCGCCGTCCCTCCAGCCTGCGCAGATACTCCTGAATCTCCGTCATGTTGCCGTTCCCCTCTTTCCGGTGTTTTGTCCCGTTCCTGCCGCCCATTATACCGCACGCGGCCCGGAATTTCAATCCGCCCCGGCCGATTCCCCGCCCCGGAGCCCGGGTCTTCCCGGCGTTCGCACCGCCTGCTCCGTGCGGGAGGATGGTTCCCGGCAGTGAGGATCCCGCCCGGGCAGATCTTCTTCCCGAACCCGATCCGCGCCGGCCTGCTCTTCAGCCCAGAAGTTTTTCCAGCTGCCGCGGCGTCGCGTCCGGCAGCACCGCTTTCAGATGATCCAGGATATCCTCCCTGGATTGCGCCGGATCCCGCCGGTATGCGCCCGTCACGAAATCGTACCCGAACAGCGACTCCGGCGCGGCGTACTGCGCCACGGCCCAGCCGGACGGCCGCCCGTACCGGTTCAGCCGGTACACGAAGTCCGAGGTGACAAGGTAGGTCTGCATCTGGAGCCGGGTGATCACGGTGTCGAACCCCCGGCTGCCGCAGATCTCTTTCAGTTCCCTGGACAGCACGGCGCCGCGCTGCGCCACCGCGTCGTATACTCCCTTATCTTTGTACGCGGCAAGGCCGTCCTCAAACCGGGCGTCGAAATCATACCCGTCCCGGCGGAAGTTGCAGAAATCCGGCAGCCACTGTCTGCTCACAAACCCGGCTTTCCCCCGGAAGAATTTGCCGTAGACGCAGCGGCCGCTGCGGGCAATGGGCCCTTTCCACTCCCACGGGCCGTCCTCGGTCCCGGAGAACCACAGCTCCCCCGCGCAGCACTCCTCCACGGAGAAGCCGGGGATCTCCCCGGCGAAGAACGGGAGAAAGCCGATCTCCCCGGTCAGTCTCATGATGTCCTCCGCGCTTCGAATCACGGGCCAATCCATGGTACTTCCCTCCTGTCCGCGGCGGATCTCCCGGCACTCCCGGGGATACCCGGGACGCGGCGCCTCCCCCGCGGATCCGTCCGTCCCGAATTATCACATGAAACTCCCCGGAGGAACAGCCTGTTTTCCCGATTCGCCTGAGATATGTGCGAAGTGCACAATCACACAGTCTTTTAGCTGGCTACGATTGTATGTTCTGTCAATTGCGGGGGATCCGGCTCCTTTCTTATAATGTGATAAAAAGATTATCACATCTGAAAGTGCCGGGGGTGAGGAAGTGGCCACCCGCAGGGAGTATGTGCCGATCCCGGATGACACGGGAATCGTCGTCAGAAAGGCCGGAAAAAAACGCGATCTGTATGTCTACAGGGTGAAAGCCTACACCCGGACGGCAAACGGCAAACCGACGCACCGGGATGTGTGCCTCGGCCGCGTCGCCGAGGTGCCCGGCATGATGTACCCCAACGGGAACTACGACAGCATCTACGGCGATCGTCCTCCCGCGGCGGTTCCGGCCGGCAGAAACAGCGGGAGGGTCAACGCGGCGTCAGGGAACGGCGATCCCGGCGGGGACGCCAGGTGCCTGCAGTACGGGTTCACTTTCCTGGTGTACAGGCTCTGCGGGGATACCGGGCTGCGGGAGGATCTGGAGAGCGTGTTCGGCGCACAGGCGATGGATCTGATCGCCATGGCCGCCCACATGATCCGCAACGGGGTCGCCATGGCGAACATGGAGGAGTGGCAGGAGGATACCTACCTCCCCTATGACGCCCCGGTCATCACCCCGGCGGTAGCCAGCGGCATCTTTGAAAGCCTCACCCGCGACAGGCGGATGGCCTTTTTCCGGAAGTGGGTGGCACGCCACGGGGCGGAAGATCCCGCCTGCTTTGATGTGGCGTCCATGACGCTGTTCTCCCGCGGGACGGCGGAGAACGGCTCCCGCCGCGGCGGCCGGGAGGAGCCCCGGATAAATCTGGGTGCGTTTTGTACGCTGAACACCCGCATTCCCCTGTTCTACGCGATGTACGAGGGGGATCTGAGCCAGGGGCGGAATCTGGAGGATGTCCTCTCCGAGGCGCGGGAGGCGGGAATCGGGCAGGCGCATCTGTTCGTCGACCCCGGTTTCTGGAGCGCGGACGGAATCCGGGCTCTCGCGGGGTGCAAATCGTTCACGGTCGCGGTTCCGCTCAACGGGAAATACGCCCAACACGCGATTGCCCGGGCGGAGGCCGGCATCCGCGACGGCGGGAATGCGCCGGAGAACCCCGGCCTGAGCGCCGTGGAGACGAAAGCAAAGGCGTACGGAAAAGAGGGCCGCCTGGCGGTCTGTTTTGACCAGGCGGTGTACGACACGCAGCTGCGGGAGTTCAGCCGGCGGATCGCCCGCTGGAAAAGCGAGCTGGAGGAACAGGCCAGGCCGCCGAAACGGGGATACCGGAAGTACTTCCGGCTGGAACCGGACGGAAAGGGATCTTCCGCCTGTCTGATCGACTATGACGGGGTGAAATCCGCCGCCAGGACTTTCGGCTACGCCGTGCTGTTCACCACCGGCGAGGATCTCACCCCGGCGCAGCTGTTTGAGTACTACCGCAGCTCCGATGTGGACGAGAGGCAGTTCGAGTACCGGCAGGAGGAGTTCCGCAGGGAGACTCTCGCCCCGGGTCAGGACGACAGGACGCGGGACGGCAGGATGTTTGTGCAGTTTCTCGCCCTGATCATCCGCTCTCTCATCTACAGCCGGCTGAAAGGCTACATGGCGGAGCACTCGCTGACCATGGCAAAGGTGGTGGCGAAGCTGTGCAACATCCGCGCCAGGGTCGGCCGGAGGCCCATCCGGCTGGACAGCGCGATTCCGGACACGCAGCGGGAGATCCTGTCTGAGTTCGACGCCTACCCGGCCATTCTCGACTCATTTTGCTAAGACGCACGGTTTCCCGCATCCTCCGCCCTGGCGGGCGGCCCATCTGAGGATTTCTCCGGCGGTTTTATCAGAAAAGGCGGGCAATGCCGGCGTGCGGCGCCCTCCAAAACCCAAACGGGAAAGGGGACGAAACATGAACGAGGTAAACAAGCCGAAAAAGCCGCTGATCTTCTACTACATCATCGTCCTGCTGGTGCTGATGCTCCTGAACTTCATCGCCATTCCGTGGTTCGCGATGCGCCAGGTGCAGGAAGTGGACTACGGCACTTTCATGGACATGACGGAGGAGCAGGAGATCGGCAGAGTAGAGATCCAGAGCAATCAGATCCTGTTCACGAACAAAGAGGAGACGCAGGTTTACAAAACGGGCGTGGTCTACGACCCGGATCTGATCACCCGCCTGCGCGCCTCCGGCGCGTCTTTCTCCGGTGAGATCATAGAGCAGACCTCGCCATTGCTCACTTTCCTGCTCTCCTGGGTCATCCCCCTGGTGATCCTCATCTTCGTGGGTCAGTTCCTGTCCAAAAAGATGATGGACAGGGCGGGCGGCGGCTCGGACTCCATGATGTTCAACATGGGAAAGAGCAACGCCAAGGTCTATGTGAAGTCCTCCGGCGGCATCCGCTTCTCCGATGTGGAGGGCGTCGACGAGGCGAAAGAGAACCTGCAGGAGATCGTGGACTACCTGCATGACCCGGGAAAATACCGGGAGATCGGCGCCTCCATGCCAAAGGGAATTCTGCTCGTCGGCCCTCCCGGAACCGGCAAGACCATGCTCGCCAAGGCGGTGGCCGGTGAGTCCAATGTCCCGTTCTTCTCCATATCCGGCTCTGAGTTTGTGGAGATGTTCGTGGGCATGGGCGCCTCCAAGGTGCGGGATCTGTTCCGGCAGGCCAAGGAGAAAGCACCGTGCATCGTGTTCATCGACGAGATCGACGCCATCGGCCAGAAGCGGAGCGGCGGAACCTACGGCGGCAATGACGAGCGGGAGCAGACCCTCAATCAGCTGCTCACGGAGATGGACGGGTTTGAGGAGAACAGCGGCGTGATCATTCTGGCCGCCACCAACCGTCCGGAATCGCTGGATCCGGCGCTGACGAGACCGGGCCGCTTTGACCGGCGCGTGCCGGTGGATCTCCCCGACCTGAAAGGGCGGGAGGCGATCCTCAAGGTACACGCGAAGAAAGTGAAAATCGCCGACGATGTGGACTACCTCAAGGTGGCGCGCATGGCGTCCGGCGCCTCCGGCGCGGAACTGGCCAATATCGTCAACGAGGCGGCGCTCCGGGCCGTGCGGGCCGGGCGGAAATACGCGACGCAGGCCGACCTGGAGGAGAGCATCGAGGTGGTCATCGCCGGGTATCAGAAGAAGAACGCGATCCTGACCGACGAGGAGAAGCACATCGTCGCCTACCACGAGATCGGGCACGCCCTGGTGGCCGCGAAACAGACCAACTCCGCACCGGTTCAGAAGATCACCATCATCCCCCGCACATCCGGCGCCCTGGGTTACACCATGCAGGTGGAAGAGGGCAACCACTACCTGATGAGCAAAGAGGAGATCGAAAACCGCATCGCCACCCTGACCGGCGGCCGTGCGGCGGAGGAGATCGTCTTCCACTCCGTGACCACCGGCGCCTCCAACGACATCGAGCAGGCCACAAAGCTGGCCCGGGCCATGATCACGCGCTACGGCATGAGCCGCGACTTCGACATGGTCGCCCTGGAGACGGTGAACAACCAGTATCTCGGCGGGGACACCTCCCTGGTCTGCGCGGCGGACACACAGGCAGAGATCGACCGTCAGGTCATGGAACTGGTCAAAAAGCAGCATGAGAAAGCCACCGGCATCCTGGAGGAAAACCGGGCGAAACTCGACGAGCTGGCACAGTACCTGTACGAACACGAGACCATCACCGGGGACGAGTTCATGGCCATCCTGCAGAAGTAGGAAAGCCGGTTCCCCCCGCGTCAGCTTCACTCTTCCCTTCTTTGAACGGAAATCGCGCGTCTGTCTCTTTCCGGGAGGTTCCCGGGAGGAGGCAGGCGCGCGTTTCCGTTGCCGGTCAGGCTCCGGCGGACTGCTCCGGAACAGTGTCCCCGCCGCTCCGCCTGTGCCGGATGAACATCAGCAGCAGCGCCGCCAGCATCAGCGCGGCGGGCACCAGGGCCACCCTGCTGTCCCCGCACAGGGAGATCAGCGCACCCGCGGCCGCCCCGATCATGAAGAACAAAATGATCCCGTAGTACTCCATGGCGCTCCGGAACCTGGCGCGGTCTCTGCCCGCCAGCGCCTGGCTGAGCAGGGCCGTGCCGCTGCGCAGATTGCCGGTGCACATGGTGGTGACCATCGTGTTGCCGTCAATTTTCCGGAAACTCTGCGCCTGCAGGGCGCAGACAAAGGAGATCAGTATGTTGGCCAGCGCGTCCATCGTGCCCAGCGGCAGGACAGCCACAACGATCATCACGGCGATCTCAATGCACAGGATGAACTGCCGCCAGTGGAAGACGGAGGCGTTCCGGTAGCGCATATGGATAATCTCCGTGAGAAACACCCCGATGGTGTAGGTGAGAATCGAGACGGCGCAGCGGCCGGCCTGAGACCAGTCCTGCAGCGCCAGCGCCACGCCCACCCGCACCACATTGCCGGTCTGGGCGTTGGAGAAAACGCCGCCGCGCAGCATGAAAGTGTACGCGTCCAGAAAGCCGCCGGCCGCGGCCAGGAACATGCCCAGGCCGTAGCTCTCAGACATCTGTTTCTGCCGGTTCATTGGGCACCCCGCTTCAGGCCGAAAAACTCCAGGAGCAGGCGATCCCGGGTCTCCCGATCCGGCACCGGGGTCTTCTCCGTCCGCTGCCCCGGCCGCTCCAGCATCCAGAAATCGTCCCGGAGCGTAAGCCGGCCCTCCGGCCGCTCCAGGGAGACCACGAGCATGTAGGTGAACTTGCACGCCGGGGAGTGGCACAGGAAATCGCACATCTCCCGGAAGTCCTCCCGGGTGCGGGGCGTGAGCGTGAAGTTGTACTCCCCCCGGATCTCGCCGGAATCCGTCCTGCGCTCCAGGGTCAGCCGCTCGCCGTCCCGGGCGAGCCGGTAGTCGTATCGCCCGTCGCTCTGCCACACCTCCTCCTGCACCCGCAGGGGCGCCAGATATCCCCTGCCGAAGCCCACATCCGTAATAAAGTCGCCCTCCGGGAGATGGCACAGCAGCAGGACATGGGAGAAGTCCCCCGCGCTGCCTCCGATCACATAGCCGGCCAGCAGATCCACGGAAAAACCCAGCCGGGTCAGCATGTCCGAGAGCAGAAAGTTCTGCTCGTAGCACACGCCGCCCCGGCGCGCAATGACGATCTTGTCGTACAGGCGCTGCGTATCAAAGGGCATGGGGAACTTCCGATCCAGCACATCCAGATTCTCATACGGCACCGTCTCCAGATGGCGCCGCTGGATGGCCCGCAGCGTGTCCAGATCCGGCCGCGCCGGCCCCTCATACCCGATCCGCGCCAGATAGCCTCTGACCATGTTGTCCAATCCGGCTCACCTCGCAAATCTGATCTGTTTGTAGAAGTCCAGGGTGGGAAAGCTCCGCTCCATCTGCGTAATCAGATACTCCTCGGACACCTCCGCCAGCCGGGATAGCGACTCCGGATCCATCCGGAACGAGAAGAGACGCTTCGGATTGCCGTAGATCAAATGCCGCATGGCGGACAGCACGGCCCCGGAGAGAGGCACGGAGACCCCCACGCTGCTCACCTCATTCCGGCACTCCGCGCAGTGGAGCACCCCCTCGGACAGGTGGAGCATGGGCTGTTCCGGCTCCCGGCCGCAGATGGCGCAGGCGTCCAGGAGGGGCTCGAAGCCGGCCAGGGAGAGCAGCCTCATCTCAAAGGCCGCTTTCACCTGCTCCAGAGGGGGATCCATCTCATCCAGCGCGTGCAGGCAGTTGAGCAGCAGAGACAGCGTCTCCGGCGCCGGTACATCCTCCTGGGTGAGCAGCTCCGTGACCTCCGCGAAATAGGAGGCCAGCGCCAGCTTCTCCAGATCCTCCCGGACTTTCCAGAACTGGCGCAGCGAGTCCGCCTCTTTCACCGCCCAGCGGCCCTGAAACTCATACAGCGTGAACTCGGAGTACACCAGAAGCTGGCAGGCGGCGGCCAGGCGGCTGTCTTTCTTCCGGCAGCCCCGGGCGGTGACCGTCTGTTTGCCCATATCCGCCGTGAGCAGGGTGAGGATTTTGTCCGTCTCACGGTAGTCCGTCTCCCGCAGCACCACCGCGTTTGTGGTTACATGCATGCTATCACCTGATTTTCCTTATCCGCACGGGTTCATTCTGCCCGGTTCCCTCAGGGCGCAGACCATGGCGAATCTCCGTCCGCGTCAGACGGTACGGCTGAAAATTTCTTCCTGACATCCGGAATGCGGTCTGTCCCCGGGGAATCTCCGCGATCTCACTCATCCTCATAGCCAAAGCCGCGGATCCAGTTGGGATTGTCCCGCCAGTTGCTCTTTACCTTGACCCAGGTGCTCAGATAGACGCGGGCCGCGAGGAACCGCTCCATATCCTGCCGGGCCTGGGTGGAGATCTTCTTGAGCATGGCGCCCTGCTTGCCGATGATGATCCCCTTGTGGCTCTCTTTCTCGCAGTAGATGACCGCCTCCACCTCGAGGACGCCGTCCTCCCGCTCCTGGAACTTCTCAATCACCACGGCCGTGCCGTGGGGGATCTCCTGCTCCAGATTGAGCAGCAGCTTCTCCCGCACGATCTCCGCCAGCACCTGACGCTCCGGCTGATCCGTGATCATGCCGTCCGGGAACAGCTGGGGGCCCTCGGGCAGGAACCGCTCCAGCACATCCAGCAGATCCTCCACACCCTCGCCGCTTTGGGCGCAGACGGGCACAACCGCGTCAAAGTCATGGGCCTGGCGGTAGGCGTCCATCACCTGGAGCAGCGCCTGCTTCCGCACCGTGTCGATCTTGTTGATGACCAGCACGGCGGGCAGTTGAAATGCCCGGATCCGGTCGATCAGATCCTGTTCCGTCCGGCCGACTTTCGGGAGAGGCTCCACCAGGAGCACGGCGGCATCCACATCCGCCACACTCTCCTCCACGACCCGAACCATATACTCTCCCAGCGCGTTTCTCGGCCTGTGGAGCCCGGGTGTGTCCATGAACACAAACTGGCACTCCCCGCGGTTGCGCACGCCGGTGATCCGGTTCCGGGTGGTCTGGGGTTTGCTGCTGACAATGGCGATCTTCTCCCCCACCAGGGCGTTGGTCAGGGTGGACTTCCCCACATTCGGACGCCCGCAGATGGTGAGGATCCCCGATCGTTTGATCTCACTCATGATTCCCTTTCCTTTCCGCACGGGACGGGCCGGTCAGTCATCCGTCCGGCCCAGGCCCAGGGAGTTCAGGATGGCCTCCTCCCGGGCGCGCATCCGCGCTTTCTCCCGGCCCTCGTCCGTATGGTCATAGCCCAGCAGGTGAAGCACGGAATGAACCGCCAGGTAGGCCAGTTCCCGCTCCAGGCTGTGTCCGTACTCCTCCGCCTGCGCTTTTGCGCGATCGACGGAGATACAGATATCCCCCAGCGGACACAGCCCGGTGCCGACATCCAGACAGGATTCGCCCTCCGGAGGAACGCCGGGGCTCAGGTCGAACATGGGGAAGGACAGGACATCCGTGACGCTGTCCACATGCCGCATCTCCCCGTTGATCTCCCGGATCCCCGCGTCGTCCGTGACCAGGATGCTGATCTCGCACGGCACCTGTACCCGCTCTTCCGTCAGGGCGGCCGCGACCACCTTATCCAGCAGATCCTCCGTCCCCTCCGGGCACGGGCATTCCGCACTGAAGTAAATCTGATGATCCATCTGTCACTCTCCATACACCCTGCGGTGCAGCTCGTTATTCAGATCCCGGAGGTAGGTTTTGTGGTACTCTTTGAGGTACAGGCCCTCGGAGAGGTGGGCAAACGCGGTTCGGCCCATTACTTCCTCCCGGATGGTGAATGTGGTGCCCTCATCGTCCCCCTCAAACAGCAGTTCCCGAATGCCGTAGCTGTTTTTTCCCTCCACCTGCATCGCCATGCGCCTGCACGGCTCGCTGGCCATGACCGTGAGCTTCACGGGAACGCCGTCCCGGTTGGTCTCCACGAAGCTGTTCTCGCCCGCTCTCGTCATGCTCTTCAGATCCGTGCGCCAGCCGGAGTGCTCCAGATCCGTCGCCACATCCCACACCATCTGCACGGGGACGGGCACGCGCAGCTGTCCGCTGTGTCTTCCCACAGTCAAGTCCTCCTTATTTCCGTTGAGCAGTTCCCCCGGCTTCCCCCGGGATATCCGGAACCTGTCACCGGATGTCCGGCCGGGGCCGGATGATGTAATTCCAGGTTTCGGCTCCGCCGACATGGATAAATTCGATGTTGAGATCCTCATCCCGGGCAGCTTTCCTGCCGGCGGGATACCCGGCCGATTCCAGGACGCACTGTACGGCGAACTGTTTGCCCGCTTTCGTCGGGCCAATCAGATCGGCTGCGGTCTCCATGTCCTCCGAAGACCGGCCTGAGCGGCCATGGAACACAAGTCTGTGCTCTGTTTTGTTCCACTTTGAGGTTCCCGGCGGATAATGGGACACATGAATCTCCAGACCGGTTTCATCCGCGATCTCCTGAAGCCCGGCTTTCCACGGCTCCAGAGCGGCAATGCCGCCGCAGGCCAGACAGATGCGCCTTGCCTGTGGAAATGTCGGCAGACCCACATGTGTCAGCCAGATTTTGAATCCTGCGCAGGGGAACTCCGGCGCGTCAGGTTCCGCATCCAGATTCACAAATCCCAGGCTGTCGTTCGCCGGGTTTATGTCATAGGAGACGGTACGGCCGGGCACCGGCAGTCGAAGCTCATGAGGAAGCCGGGTTCCGCCATCCGGCCGGGGCTCCGTCTCATCCTACCGGAAGTACTCCGGCAGTTTCCCCGTGTCGATGGAAACAACGGGATCCCCCGCGGCCAGAAACTCGATCCCTTTCCGGTTCATAAACTCAAACTGCGCATTCCGATCCGGGCAGGGCGCTCCGGTCTGAGGCATCTTCGCATTGAGCCGCTTATGGTATCCGAGGTAATCCAGTGTCCTCGAAATCACATTGTGGCTGACCTCGATGGGATTTGTTCCGTCCTCCCGTATCATCCTGGCGATCTCGCGCACGCTGAGGGTCGTATACTTCAGTTCTCTCTCCGGACTGCCGTACCCTTTCCCGGAGCTGAGGATGACGGAATCGATCCGTTCGGGCAAATCGGGATATTTGCAAAGGCTGGATTTTCTTCCGCCGCCGGGCTTTCGAATGCGCTCCCCCTCCGGCTTTTTCCGGTAGGTATTCGGTCTTTGCGTCCGGAGCTCCTCTCTCTCCCCTGGCGCCGCCCCGGGTTTCTCCTGCCGAACCGGCGATTCGCGCATGGTTTGGATCTCATCCTCCGCCGTCGGGATTGATTCGCCGGGAGGCATGGCGCCGCCGTCGTCCGGTGTGTCATCCTCCAGACAGAGATTCAACCCGTCCAGGAGAGGATCCCCCGCATCCCGCAGCTCCTGCAGGCTTCTGGTCACCGTGGCCTTTGCGGCGCCGGTCGCCCTCCTGACGAAAGCCGCGCCTCCCCGGCCAATCAGAGCCGCGGTACAGCCGAGGAGCAGGCGCCGGTCTCTTTCATTCAGCTTTCCATACAGAAAGGACAGCTGCCCCGCGAGAACCTCTTGAAAATCACAATGCGTTATCATGCCACCCCCGTCTCCATGACAGCGCGGCTGGCGCAAAGCCATCCCGCTCCGGGTTTGAATGAATTCTCTCCCTATTTCCGCGCCCTGTCCCGGGCGTTCTCATACTCCTCGTAGGCCTTAATGATCCGCTGAACCAGCACATGGCGCACCACATCGTTCTCCGTCAGGCGGCAGATGGCGATGTCCTCGACTCCCTTGAGCACCCGCATCGCCTCTTTCAGGCCGCTGACCTTGTCCGCGGGCAGGTCAATCTGCGTGATGTCCCCGGTGATGACGATCTTTGAGCCGAAGCCCAGGCGGGTCAGGAACATCTTCATCTGCTCCCGGCTGGTGTTCTGCGCCTCGTCCAGAATGATGAACGAGTCGTCCAGGGTGCGGCCGCGCATATAGGCCAGAGGCGCCACCTCGATATTTCCCCGCTCCACATACTTCTGATAGGTCTCGGCGCCCAGCATGTCGAACAGGGCATCATACAGCGGCCGCAGATAGGGATCCACCTTGGACTGCAGATCGCCGGGCAGAAAGCCCAGGCGCTCCCCCGCCTCCACCGCCGGCCGGGTGAGGATGACCCGGTTGACCTGCTTATCCCGGAACGCCGCCACGGCCGCGGCCACCGCCAGGTAGGTCTTGCCCGTGCCGGCCGGCCCGACGCCCAGGGTCACCACATTGTTCCGGATGGCGTCCACATAACGCTTCTGTCCGATGGTCTTCGCCTTGATCGGCTTGCCTTTCGCGGTGACGCACAGCACATCCCCCGCCAGCTGGCTCAGTTTGTCCTCGTTGCCGGTGCGGACCATCTGGATGATGTAGCGCACATTCTGCTCTGTGATGTTCTCGCCCCGGGCGGCCAGGGAGAGCAGCGCCTCGATGGCTTTCACGGCGTACATCACCGACTCGCCCTCGCCGGAGACTTTCAGGGAGGCGTCCCTGCTGACGACTGTAACCCCCAGCTCCCCCTCCAGGATCCGGATGTTTTCGTCAAAAGTGCCGAAGACATTGATGGCCTGCTCCATGCGCTCGATGCTGATGACCTGTTCAATCATAAGTCTGTTTTCTCCTTTGCCGGCGGAATCATGCCTGCTTCATTCTATCATACCGCGCCGGCGGGGCGCCACATTTTTGACAAAATTCCCGTCGGCGCGTGGAAAAAGCCGTCCCGTCCGGGGCGGCTTTCTGCGGCGTTCAGATGATGAAATCCTCGTCTTTTAAGCGGCCAAAGTCCGGCTTCTCCCGGCGCGGCGGCACCCGGCGGAACGGGTCGTACCGGAACGCCCTGCAGCTGCCGTCCGGGGGCATGATCCCCTTTCTGGGACAGATCACATTTCCGCCCAGATCCCGGCCCTGTTCACAGTAGCTGCAGCGCGGCTCAATCTCTCTCTGAAACAGCTTCACGGCGTGTTTCCCTCCTGTTTCTTCCCGGTCTTCCCCCGGATTATACCACGCCCGGGCCCGTTTTGCCACGGTTTTTTCCGCGCCGCAGGTCCCCCCGGCTGCCGCGACACGCTCAGCCGCCGCGGCCCGGCGCGGTTTTTCTTTACTTTCCCCCGCGTTTCCGGTATACTACCAGCAGCCGCCGGGAGATCCGGCGAATCTTTCGCGAAACGGGAGGAAATGGAAATGGCGCTGGACAGCAACTGGCTCCAGGCGATGGAGGATCGGATTCCCAGAGGCGGGGTGCGAACCCGGTTTGCCCCCTCTCCCACCGGATACATGCATGTGGGCAATCTGCGCACCGCGCTGTATACCTACCTGATCGCACGCCACGCCGGCGGCAGCTTCCTGCTGCGCATCGAGGACACGGATCAGGGCCGTCTGGTGGCCGACGCCGTGGATGTCATCTGCCGGACGATGCGCAGCTGCGGTCTGGACTGGGACGAGGGCCCCAATGTGGGCGGCCCGGTGGGCCCCTACATCCAGAGCGAGCGCCGGGAGATCTATGGAAAATACGCGCAGCTGCTGATTGACAGGGGCTGTGCCTACCGCTGCTTCTGCTCGGAGGAGCGCCTGGAGCAGCTGCATCAGGACGACCCGAACGCAAAATATGACCGGCACTGTCTCTCCTTGTCCCAGGAGGAGATCGACGCGAAGCTGGCCGCGGGCGAGCCGTATGTGATCCGGCAGAAGATCCCGGAGGGCACCACCACATTCCAGGACGCCGTCTACGGCGAGATCACCGTGGACAACGCGGAGCTGGACGACCAGGTGCTCCTCAAGACGGACGGGCTGCCCACCTATAACTTCGCCAATGTGGTGGACGACCACCTGATGGGGATTACCCATGTGGTGCGGGGCAGCGAGTACCTGTCGTCCGCGCCCAAGTACAACCTGCTCTACGAGGCGTTCGGGTGGGAGATCCCCGTCTATGTCCACTGCGCCCCGGTCATGATTACCGACGGCGGGGGCGGCGTGCGGAAGATGTCCAAGCGCCACGGAGACCCCTCTTACGAGGATCTGCTGGAGATGGGATACCTCTCCCAGGCCGTCGTCAACTATGTGACGCTGCTGGGCTGGTCGCCCCGGGGCGAGATCGCGGAGAAAGAGTTCTTCACGCTGCCGGAGCTCATCGAGGTGTTCGACATCGGCGGGATCTCCAAATCCCCCTCCGCCTTTGACATGGCCAAGCTGACCTACTTCAACGCCCACTATCTCCGCTCCATGGAGCCGGCGGAGTTCGCCGCCCTGGCGGAGCCGTACATCCGCAGTGTGGTAAAGAACCCGGACATTGACGCCGCCGCCGTCGCGGCCCTGCTCCAGGAGCGCTGCGAGAGGCTCACGGATATCCCGGAGAAAGTGGACTTCTTCGACGCGCTGCCGGACTACGACCCGGCGCTGTTCACCAATAAGAAGTCCAAAACGAACCCGGAGATCTCCAGAGCCATGCTGGAGGCGGCCATCCCCGCGCTCTCGTCGCTTCCGGACTGGAACCGGGACACCGTCCACGACTGCCTCATGGGCCTGGCGGAACAGCTGGGCGTGAAGAACGCCACGCTGATGTGGCCGGTCCGGATCGCCGTCTCCGGGAAGGCGGTCACCCCCGGCGGCGCGGTGGAGCTGTGCGCCATCCTGGGCCGGGACGAGACACTCTCCCGGCTTAACCAGGGCCTGGCCAGACTGGGCTGATCTGCGAAAAGTGCAGGACATGGAGAAACTCCGTGCCCTGCACTTTTGTGTTTCCCGGATCATTCTTGCCGACGCGGTTCGTCCCGTCCGGGCCGGAAGGTGCGCGGTCAGCGCGATCTCTCCCTGTCCCTGGCGATGAGCCGCTTCAGGGCGGTGACGCCCACCCGGATGGCGGTATCCGTGTCGTGGGTCTCCACCTGATCCAGCCCGGCTTTCTCCCGCTCCTGGTTCCAGATCACATGGAACACGGAGCCGCAGCGCACCCGCCGGGCGGCGGCCACGGCGAACAGGGCCGCGGACTCCATCTCGGAGGCGAGCACGCCCAGGCGCTTCCACGCCTCCCATCTGGGTTCCAGCTCGTACGATACCGGCATCCGCTCCGGGGAGTGCTGCCCGTAGAACGAGTCCTTGCACTGCACCACGCCCGCCTTCCAGGACGCGCCGCAGTCCTCCGCCGCCTGAACCAGCGCGGAGAGCGCCTCATAGTCCGGGACGGCCGGCCACTCGATGGGCGCGTACTCCCGGCTCGTCCCCTCCATGCGCACCGCGCCGGTGGCGATGACCACATCCCCCGCCTGCACGGACAGGTCGATGCCGCCGCAGGTGCCCACCCGGATAAAGGTGTGCGTACCCAGATTCGCCAGCTCCTCCATGGCGATGGACGCCGAGGGCCCCCCGATGCCCGTGGAGCAGACGGTGACCGTCTCCCCCAGCAGCGACCCGTTCCAGATGGTGAACTCGCGGTTTGCCTTCACAAAACGGGGTTCGTCCAGATACCGGGCAATGGCTTCACACCGGCCCGGATCCCCGGGCAGAACAGCGTATTTGCCCACCTCGCCCGCTCTGCAGCAGATATGGAACTGTTCTTCCCGCTCCGCTTCTTTCATGGTCACGCGCACGGTGAAACCGCGCACTTTCGCCCCTTTCCCAATTGAAATGTATCCCCCGCGGGAGCTTTCTCCGGTCCGTCTCAGAGACCGCCCCGGGTCAGTGTTTCCGCTTCCGCCCGCGCCCCTTTTTGGCCGCACAGAGCCCCAGCGCGACCAGATCCGCGGTCACAGAATCCGGGGTGTGGTACCAGCCCCTGTCAAACGCGACGGGATCCGGCGGGGCGTTCTCCCGGCGCCGTGCGGAGGACAGATCCTCCATCAGCTCCCCGAAAGTCATGTGTTCCAGCAGCCGCGCCTCCCGCGCCCTCTCCAGGACACGGCGGGCCGTCAGGGCGGTGATGAAGTTGAAAAAGACGCTGCCCGCCGTATACTCCGGGCAAATCCCGGTGTCACAGCGCTGAAACACCAGTTCCTCCATCCGGCGCTCCTCCCGCCAGCGCGAAGCGGTCTCCGGCTCCAGATCCAGATCCGAGACCCACACCGAACCGTCCGGAAACGCGTACAGGAAGCGGCCGTCTTCCGTCTCCGCCTTCCGGCAGGGATCCGGCGTCCCGGCTTCGGGGTTGAGCAGACCGCTGTCCCGGATCTCTCTCCGCCCGGCCGGCAGCAGGAAGTGCAGTTCCGGCTCCCTCCGAACCTGACCGGGCGTGACATCGCCGTCCGCCATGACCACACCCCGGGGAAACCCGAAGCGCCGGAAGAAATCACAGCACAGGCCGCCCGTCAGAACCCCGCCGGGCAGCACCTCCGCACAGACCGGCTCCCCGCGCTCCAGGTCACAGGCACAGATCACGGGGATCTCCGCTCCGCCGGGATACGAGGCCAGATCCGGCACCTGTCCGCCCGGACGCCTCACGGCGGTGAGGAGCACCCGGCGGTTCCCCGCCGCGGCCGCCCTGCGCCGGAAGAACGCCTCGCGCCGCGCCCCGTCCGCGTCGATCCGCCCGCAGAGACTGCGCACGGAATCCCCGGACAGATCCGCGTCCGGATAGAAGCGGCTGAGCCAGCTGGCCGCGAAAGCCTCCGCCATTTTCTCCGCGGGGATGGACGGTCTGGCCACCCGGAGGGCGGCGGCCGCCAGAATGGTGTGCGCCTCCGGAGCCGGCCAGAGGTCCAGCAGATCCCCCAGCACATCCGCCGAGACGGAGCGAATCAGCGCCGGCAGGCCCCAGGAGAGCGCCTCCGGTGCGCCTTTTTTCTTCTGCGCGGACACGGAGACGAACCGGCCGTCCACAATGTGGCCGATCACCCGCCCGTTCTGCGGCTGGGGATTGCCCCCGGGGATGTATTTTACGGCGGTGCGCTCCCGGACCGCGTAGCGGTTCGGGCCTTCCCGGCCATTGTCCACCACGATGGTGTTCACCGGCCTGGGCACCTTTCGGATCTCCTCCGGCACCGACATGGATACCGCCTTCCTTTCCGCGACACAGAGCATGATTATGTAAACCAGTGATCGCTCTGTGTTCCCGCCGCCCAGTGTACCACAACGGCCTGTCCCCCGCAAGCGGCGATGGCGTGTCCCTCTTGATCTTTTCCCGCGGACAGGTTATACTTTGCTCAGTTTTTCCGGACGAATCCAGGGCGTTCCCCCTGCGGCAAATGGGAGGGATTTCCTTTGAATATCATGATCGTGGGCAGCGGCAAGGTGGGCTATACCATCGCGGAGCAGCTGTCCGGGGACAACCACGAGGTCACCATCGTAGATACGGACGAAGAGGTGCTGCGCCGGGCGACGGACACGCTGGATGTCATGTGCGTCCAGGGCAACGGCGCGTCGATTCCGGTGCTCAGGGACGCGGGCGTGCGGAACGCGGACATCGTCATCTCCACGACGAACGCGGATGAGCTCAACATGGTCTGCTCCCTCACCGCCAAGCGGCTGGGCGCGAAGTACACCATCGCCCGCGTGCGGAATACCGACTACACCGCGGACATGGAGACCACGAAAGAGGAACTGGGCATCGACATGGTGATCAACCCGGAGCAGTCCACCGCGAAAGAGATCTCCCGTCTGCTCCGCTTCCCCAGCGCCGCCAATATCGACACCTTCTACCGCGGCCGGGTGGAGCTGCTGAGCTTCCGCCTGCAGCAGGGGGACTTTCTGTGCGATGTGCCGCTCATGGAGCAGACGAAACTGCATGACCTGCCCGTCCTGTTCTGCGCCGTGGAGCGGGGCGACGACGCGTTTATCCCCAACGGCAGCTTTGTGCCCAGGGACGGCGACAAGATGTATATCATCGGCGAACCAAACGGCCTGAGCCGGTTTTTCCGGCTGCTGGGCCGCTTCGAGCCGAAGATCAAGACGGTGTTCATTCTGGGCGGCGGCCGCCTGACCCACTACCTCACGGAGATCCTCATCCCCATGGGAATGCGGGTGAAGATCGTGGAGAAGAGAATGGATCGCTGCCAGCGTCTGAGCAGCAACTTCCCGAAAGCCACGGTGATCTGCGGGGACGGCACGGATCAGGATCTGCTGGAGCTGGAAAACCTGGCGGGCGCGGACGCGTTCGTGTCCCTGACGGACCGGGACGAGGACAACCTGATCACCGCCATGTACGCCCAGCATCTCGGCGTGCCCAGGGTCATCCCCAAGTCCAATCAGCAAAACTACACGGTCATCGCCCAGTCCGTGGGCATGGACAGCGTCATCTCCCCCAAGTACATCACGGCGTCCATGATCCTGCGTGTCGTGCGGGGCATGGAGAACTCCAAGGGCAGCGTCATGCAGGCGCTGTACCGCATCGCGGCGAACAAGGCGGAGGCCATGGAGTTCACGATCAATAAAACCACACGAAACCTGGGCGTGCCCCTGAAAGATCTCTCCCTGAAGAAGGGCATTCTGGTGGCGCTGATCATCCACCACGGAAAGGTGATTATCCCGGAGGGCTCCTCCGTGTTCCAGGAGGGGGACTCTGTCATCATCGTCTCCCGGGATCACACCATTCTGGATGTCAACGACATCTATGAGAATTCCCTGCTGGATCTGGGGATCGGAGGGGCCACATGAACTTCAGGCTGGTCTTCAAAATCACCGGCAGAGTCCTGCAGGTAGAGGCCGCCACCATGTTGCCCCCGCTGGCGGTGGCGCTGATCTACCACGAGAGCCTCAGGCCGTTTCTTATTTCCATCGCGGTGCTTCTGATTGTGGGCACGCTGCTCAACCGGCTGCCCAATACCGGGTCGTTTTACAACAGGGACGGCTTTTTCACCATCGGGGTCATCTGGCTGTTTGTGGGATTCTTCGGGGCATTCCCGTTCTACTTCAGCGGCTGCTTCCCCTCGTTTGTGGACTGTCTGTTTGAGTCCTATTCCGGCTTCACCACGACAGGGGCGACGATTCTGGCGGAGATCGAGTCGCTGCCCCGGGGCATCCTGTTCTGGCGCTCGTTCACCCACTGGCTGGGCGGCGTGGGCGTGCTGGCTCTGTCCTCCATCGTGCTGCCCGCCCTGGGGGTCAAGGGCCAGTATCTGAGCCAGGCGGAGACCCCGGGCCCCGTCTTCTCCAAGATGGTGCCCCGGCAGGCCGTCACCACCCGGATCACCTATACCATCTATCTCATCCTCACCGGGGCGGAGATCGGGGCGCTGCTTCTGGCGCACATGCCCCTGTACGACGCGTTCATCCACGCGTTCTCCTCCGCGGGCACCGGCGGCTTCTCCAACCTGAACCGCAGCGTGGGCGGGTATGACAGCGTGGCCATTGAGATGATCATCGCGGTGTTCGTGCTGCTGTTCTCCGTGAACTTCTCCATGTACTTCCTGCTGTACTGCCGCAGGATCAAAGAGGTGTTCCAAAGCAGCGAGCTGCGCTTTTTCCTCGGGGTGGTCGCCGTGTCCACCGTGGCCATCGCCCTGAATCTCATCCCGGTCTACCACAGTGTGGGACAGGCGTTTCGCTACAGCTTCTTCCAGGTGGCGTCCATCATCTCCACCACCGGCTTCTCCTCCGTGGACTTCACCAGCCAGTGGCCGCAGTTTGCCCAGATGGTGCTCATCCTGCTGATGATCATCGGCGCGTGCTCCGGCTCCACGGGCGGCGGCATGAAGTGCTCCCGCATCCTCATCCTGATCCAGTGCATCCGGCGCGAGGTCCGGCGGATCATCCATCCCCGGATGGTGTCCGTGGTCAAGCTGGACGGGAAAGTGGTGGAAGAGGACAACATCCACACAGTGCTTGTCTTCGCGTTCTGCTATTTCGTGATCACCCTGGGCGCCACCCTGGTGCTGAGTGTGGACAACTTCTCGTTCGCCACCTCGTTCTCCGCCGCCCTGACCTGCATCAGCAACACCGGGCCGGGCCTGGAGACGGTGGGCGCGTCCGGCAACTTCCTGGGCTTCTCCCCCCTGAGCAAGATCGTGCTCTCCCTGTGCATGGTCATCGGGCGCCTGGAGATCTTCCCCGTGCTGGTTCTGTTCAGCAAACAGGCGTGGCGGAAAGCCTGAAACCGGCTGGCTTCCGCGTCGGGGCCGGAACCTGCCGCCGGATTTTTTCCCCGATCGGGCAAGAATGGCTTGCAAATTTATTCCGATGTGGTAAACTGTTGTGGTTAACAAGCTGCCTCTCGTCTGGGCAGGTTGCTGCCTGCCTCATGCGGGCGAACACTGAGTAAGGAGTTGGGAAACTTGGAAAAACTGATTCTCTTGGGTTTCCTCGGGGCTGTTCTGGCCGGCGTCTTCGCGCTCCTGCAGCGGAACAAGGTCATGAGCTTCTCCGAGGGCAATGAGAAGATGGTGAAGATCGCGTCATCCATCCGGGAGGGCGCCAACGCGTACCTGAAACATCAGTACGCCACGGTGGCCAAGGTCTTTCTCGTGGTCTTTATCGTCCTGCTCATCATGGCCTTCGGCAGCGGCGGGAAGATGCTGTCGAAGTTCACCCCGTTCGCCTTTGTCACCGGCGGCGTCTGGTCCATGCTGGCCGGCTTCATCGGCATGAAGATTGCCACGAACGCGAACGCCCGCACCGCCTGGGCCGCCTCTGACAGCCTGAACAAGGGCCTGCGCGTCGCGTTCTCCTCCGGCTCCGTCATGGGCTTCACCGTCGTGGGCCTGGGCATGCTGGATATCTCCCTGTGGTTCTGCATCCTGCACTTCATCGCCGGCATTGACGACCCCGTCACGCTGGGCAACATCATGGTGATGAACGGCATGGGCGCCTCGTTCATGGCGCTGTTTGCCCGTGTGGGCGGCGGCATCTACACCAAGGCCGCCGATGTGGGCGCCGACCTGGTGGGCAAGGTGGAGGCCGGCATCCCCGAGGACGACCCCCGCAACCCCGCGACCATCGCCGACAATGTGGGCGACAATGTGGGCGATGTGGCCGGCATGGGCGCTGACCTGTACGAGTCCTATGTGGGCTCCATCCTGGCCACTTTCTCCCTGGGCGCGAGCGCCGGCTACGGCTGGAACGGCATGGCGCTGCCCGTGCTGCTGGCCGTGTGCGGCATCGTCTGCTCCATCATCGGCTCTTTCTTCGTGAAGACCAAGGAGGACGCCACGCAGAAGTCCCTGCTGACCTCCCTGCGCACCGGCACCTACCTGGCCGCCATCCTGTCCGCTATCGTGGCGGCGCCTCTGACCTACTTCATCGTGGGCAACTGGGGCGTCTACATCGCCATCCTCTGCGGCCTGGTGGGCGGCACCGCCATCGGCTACTTCACGGAGTACTTCACCTCCGACACCTATAAGCCGACCAGAGATCTGGCGGCGACCTCCGAGACCGGCGCCGCGACCGTGATTATCGGCGGCATCTCTCTGGGCCTGATGTCCACGGTGGCCTCTATTCTGATCGTAGCGGCCGCCATCCTCATCTCCTACTTCGCCGCCGGCGGCACGGTCACCATCATTGACGCGGCCGGCCACTTCACGGAGGCGTTCAACCGCGGCCTGTACGGCATCGGCATCGCCGGCGTCGGCATGCTGTCCACCCTGGGTATCACGCTGGCCACCGATGCTTACGGACCGGTGGCGGACAACGCCGGCGGCATCGCCGAGATGGCCGGCCTGCCGGAGGAAGTCCGGGATCGCACGGACGCGCTGGACTCCCTGGGCAACACCACTGCCGCCACCGGCAAGGGCTTTGCCATCGGCTCCGCTTCCCTGACCGCGCTGGCGCTGCTGGTCTCCTATGTGAACATTGTGCAGGATCGCACCAGCGAGCTGCTGAACTTCACGCTGACCAGCCCCACCGTTCTGGTCGGACTGTTCATCGGCGCCATGCTGACTTTCGTATTCTCCGCATTCACCATGAGAGCCGTGCAGACGGCCGCGCAGTCCATCGTCGTGGAAGTCCGCCGCCAGTTCCGGGAGATCCCCGGTATCATGGAGGGCACCGCGGATCCGGACTACGCCACCTGCGTGGGTCTGTGCACCAAGGGCGCTCTGCATGAGATGGTGGCGCCCGCTCTGCTGGCCATCGTCGTCCCCATCGCCACCGGTCTGATTCTCGGACCCACCGGCGTGGTCGGGCTGCTGGGCGGCGTGTCCGTCACCGGCTTCGCCATGGCCGTATTCATGTCCAACGCCGGCGGCGCCTGGGACAACGCGAAGAAGTACATCGAACGGGGCAACCACGGCGGCAAGGGTTCCGAGCAGCACAAGGCGGCTGTAGTCGGGGACACCGTAGGCGATCCGTTCAAGGACACCTCCGGCCCGTCCCTGAACATCCTGATCAAACTGTGCTCCACGGTCTCCATCGTGTTCTCCGGTCTGATCCTGAGCTTCAATCTGATTAGCCTGTTCTAATCCATCACCTGTCAGCCATGCGGGGACGACTCTCTGAGCCGCCCCCGCTTCCCTTTTGCCCTCCCGGGATTTCCCTGGAAAGCCGCGCCGTGACGGCACAGCCCGTATCTCTTTCCGCTGCCATCCCCAGCAGATGACATTACTGGGAATCAAACCGGATGGCTACATTATGTAACCCTAAGGCGGGTCGGACCGATCATGGCCCCGCATGTCAAAGCCATGATCCCGGGCAATTTTTGGATATTTGTGTTATGGCACGATATTATGTAAACTATTTTGCTTTCGTGCCGGATCCCTCTCCATCCCGGGGAATGGATCGGCCTGCCGGGATATCATGCGCACATCGAAGTCCGAAAAGGCGCAATCATTGGCCGGGACATGACCGCGATTCGCGATACACTGATTCTGAAAAAGTGCTTTACAGGCGTGGATGATTCCGCTATACTGTGCGTAGGATGAGGAAAGGCTTTGAGGTGGAAAATTTCGTGGCCGTCCACACGCCGATGGTTTGACAGGGGGAGACCCTGAGAGATGCAGGAGTATGCCACGCCTGCCAAAGCCCAAACTGATGAAGGGAACAGGGAAAAGCCTGTTCCCTTTCCTTATATCCCTACATCTTGAATGATGTTGAATCCGACTTAATTATGTAAACTATCTGGCAAGGTATCCCGCAGGAAAAATATGCTGTCCGCGTCGCATGTCTCCCGGCTGGCCAGGAACTGCACGGATACAAAAGCACCATATTATGTAAACTGATAGAGCAGGATGGAACCTCTGCTGCGCTCTGCGCCGGATTTTGCCATTTGCGAACGGGATCCTCCCGTTCCGGCGGAAAACAACCGGCCTGATTTTTTCTTCTCGCGCCCCCGTTCTGTCTTGCAATTCCCGAATTCTGTGGTAGAATAACTATGCAGGGTGATTTATTCCCCTTTTATAACAATTTCGGAGGCTGTTATAACTTATGATTGTTGTTACCAATGAGGGCGCCTATTATCACGGCGGACATCTGATCTCACCCGCGGAAGGGGCGGTGCTGGGGCTCTCCCCGGAACAGAACCGGGCCGGTACCATGGCGTACCGCATCCTCGCCGCCCACAATACCAGCGGCAGCATGGATCAGCTGAAAATCCGCTTTGACGCCATGGCGTCACATGATATCACCTATGTGGGGATCATCCAGACGGCCCGGGCGTCCGGGCTGGAGGAGTTTCCCCTGCCCTATGTGCTGACGAACTGCCACAACTCCCTGTGCGCGGTGGGCGGTACGATCAATGAGGACGACCATGTATTCGGGCTGTCCGCGGCGAAGAAGTACGGCGGCGAGTTCGTGCCGGCGCATCAGGCGGTGATCCACTCCTATATGCGGGAGCGGTACGCCGCCACCGGCGCCATGATTCTGGGCTCGGATTCCCACACCCGCTATGGCGCGTACGGCTGCATGGCCATCGGGGAAGGCGGACCGGAGCTGGTCAAACAGCTGCTGCGCAAGACCTATGATGTGGCCTGCCCCCGCGTGGTGGCCGTGTATCTGGAGGGTGCCCCGAGACCCGGGGTGGGATCTCAGGATGTGGCGTTGGCGATCATCGGGGCGACTTTCCGGAGCGGCGCGGTGAAAAACGCCGTGATGGAGTTCTTCGGGCCCGGCGTGGCCAGCCTGTCCATGGATTACCGCAGCGGCATCGATGTCATGACGACAGAGACCGCCTGCCTGTCCTCCGTGTGGGCGACGGACGCGCTGACGAAAGAGGCGCTGGCCATTCTGGGCCGGCCGCAGGATTACCATGACCAGAACCCGGAGGAGGACGCCTGGTACGACGGCGTCGTGCGCGTGGATCTGTCCTCTGTGGAGCCCATGATCGCGCTGCCGTTCCACCCGTCCAACGCGTACCCCATCCGGGAGTTTAAGGAGAACATGGCGGATCTGCTGCATCAGGTGGATACCGACGCGGCGGAGCAGCTGGGCGTGAAACACGCTCCCTCCCTGCTGGGCAAGATCGAGGGCGGCCGGTTCCGTGCGGATCAGGGCGTCATCGCCGGCTGTTCCGGCGGCACCTACCAGAATCTGGTGCGGGCGGCGGAGATCCTGCGCGGCGCGGAGATCGGATCCGGCGCGTTCTGGCTGTCCTGCTATCCCGGCTCCATGCCCATCTGCCTCGCCCTGACCCGGAACGGCTGTCTCACGCAGCTGATGGAGGCCGGCGCGTCGATCCGGTCCTGCTTCTGCGGACCCTGCTTCGGCGCCGGGGATGTGCCGGCCAACGGCGCGTTCTCCATCCGACACTCCACCCGGAACTTCCCCAACCGGGAGGGCTCAAAGCCGGGCGAGGGCCAGATCTCCTATGTGGCGCTCATGGACGCCCGGTCTATCGCCGCCACCGCCAGGATGGGCGGCGTACTCACCGCCGCGGACGAGCTGCCGGATGTGCCGGCGGATCGCCCGGATGAGACCTGGAGCTACGACGACTCCTCCTACCGCTCGAGGGTCTACTACGGAGTGGGCCGGCCGGAGAAGGAGACGCAGCTGGTCTTCGGGCCGAATATCGCGGACTGGCCGGAGCAGATTCCGCTTCCGGAGGATCTGCTGCTCACGGTGGCCAGTGCCATCTACGACCCGGTCACCACCACGGATGAGCTGATCCCGTCCGGGGAGACCTCCTCGTTCCGCTCCAACCCGCTGCGTCTGGCGGAGTTCGCGCTCTCCCGCAAGGATCCGCAGTATGTGGGGCGAGCGAAAGCCGTGCAGCGCCTTGAGCAGCTGCGCCGCGCCGACCCCGCCGCGCCGGAGGTCGTGCAGGCGCTGCGCGGGTACGACCCCGTGCGCACCGGACTGGGCTCCCTGGTCATGGCGCTGAAGCCCGGAGACGGCTCCGCCCGGGAACAGGCCGCCTCCTGCCAGAGGGTACTGGGCGGCTGCGCCAATCTCGCCGGGGAGTACGCCACAAAGCGCTACCGCTCCAATGTGGTCAACTGGGGCATGCTCCCGTTTATCGCGGAGGATCTGGAGACACTGCGCCTGCAGCCCGGAGATCAGGTCTATCTGCCCGGAATCCGCGCCCTGCTGGAGGGAGACGGCGAGCGGATGGAAGCCACAGTCCTGCGCGAATCCGGCCCGGTACAGGTGACACTCACGCTGCCCGGCCTGACCCGGGAGGAGCGGGACATCATCCTGGCCGGCTGCCTGATCAACTACTACGCCGACTGAGCGGCCGGCTGCCGGATCCAATATATGTCGACTGAGCGGCCGCGGCCCAGGCCGCGGTCTGCCGGAAATATCAGAAAACAGGAGGGAACAAACACAATGGCAATGGATTTCGTAATTCCCGTCATGCCCCCGTTCATGACGCCTGTGGAGCGGGATTATCCCATCACTCCCAGGGAGAATTTGATGCGGGTGTTCCATCACGAGAAGCCCATGTGGATGCCCGCGATGAACTACTCGGTTCAGTGGGCTTTCCCCAGGGCTTATCAGGACATGCCGCCGGACATGGATCGGGACGGCGTGGACTGGTTCGGCACGAAGTACAAGTATGAGGCGATCCAGGAGGGGCCCACCCCGGTGCCCGGCCTGTTCGACGAGGTCGGCGAGTGGGAGGAGAAACTCATCTTCCCGGATATGGACAAGGTAGACTGGGCATCCGATCTGAAGGACTTCCATCGCATGGATCAGCTGGCGCTAGGCGTCCGGCTGGGCAACGGCAACTTCGAGCGGCTGCACATGAGCGAGGGCTTTGAGCAGGCGCTTTGCGATGTCCTCCTGGAGCAGGAGGAGTGCAAGAGGCTGTTCGACCGCCTGGGCCAGTACAAAATCGAGGCGTTCCACCACCTGAATGACACTTTCCACCTGGATTTCGCCTGCCACAACGACGACTGGGCCAACGCCAGATCCCAGTTCTTCTCCCTGGATGTCTACGAGAACGAGCTGCTGGATTCCGCCGTCGCCATTGCGGACGCGGTTCACGAGGCCGGCTGCGGCTACATGCTGCACTGCTGCGGCAAGATGGAGGTCTTCCTGCCCTACATCGTCAACGACATCAAGGCGGATCTGCTGGAGATCCAGACCATCAACGACCAGCGCATGATCCTGGACAAGTACGGCGACAAAACCTCGCCCATCTTCTCCGCGGATCCCTACATCATGTACAATCCGAAGACCACACCGGAGGAGGCCCGGGAGTACGCCCGCAGCATCGTGGACAAATACGGCGCCCACACCTGCAAGGGCTCCGGCGCGGTGATCCTGCTGGCCGGCAATATCCCGGAGACATTCTACGCGTTTGAGGATGAGATCTACAACTACAGCCTGAAGATCTACAAGGATCTGCAGTAAATACAGGCACAAGGAAGCCCCGCACGAAAGATTTCGTGCGGGGCCTCTCTTATTCTTTCCGCCACAGGCTCCCCGGGCCGAAACGATCCGCGCAGAACGCTCCGGCATCGGGGCGGGAATTACTCCTCTACGCGGGGCTCCTCATCCGGCTCATTGGCCGCCGCCTCGGGGGCCTCTGTCTCGTCAGCCGCCGCCTCGGGGGCCTCTGTCTCCACGGCCTCGTCGACCTCCTCCGCCTGTTCCGCCTTTTTCAGGGATTCCATGAGCTCCTGGCGCTCCTCCTCGGTCATTTTGCCCAGGATTTTCTGCGCATCTTTCAGGTTCCTGTCGTGCTTCAGATCGGAGGTCTTCTGCCTGCTGTCCTCCACAATCTGCTCGCCCGTTTTCACCAGGTTGCCGGCGAACTCGCCTGCTTTCTTCCCGGCTTTAGACACCGCGCCGACCGCGCCATACCCAACCTTTTTCAAAGCATTGCCTATTTCTTCCAGCATGATAACGACCCATCCTTTCATTGTCTTTTCCCTGTCCGCACCGTACGGTGTTCTCCCCCGTCCCGAACCCGCGGGGACTGACCGGGAGAACGGGCGCACACCAGGCTCTGACGGCCCGGCGGAAAGCGGAACACATCCACCCGCCATCCGCGGCGTCCCGTGCGTGCGCGGACAATCTATCCTGCGAAAGTATTATGCCACATGCGTAAGGTTTTTGCAAGAACGAAAATATCGCCAGAACCCGCCGCGGCGGGCGGTGGTGTGCGCGGTTCCGACACAAAGCAGGCATCTTGCGG
>CAYRAG010000011.1:0-42433 GCA_964422185.1 uncultured Oscillospiraceae bacterium | reverse complement strand
CGGTGCTTTTTACTCCCTGAGCTGTTCCAGCGCCTCTTTCGCCGCCATCTGCTCGGCCTCTTTCTTGCTGCGGCCCTCGCCGCGGCCGAGTACCTGGCCGTTCAGGCTGACCTCGATGGTGAAGCGCTTGTCGTGATCCGGGCCGGACTCTTTCACCAGGCGGTAGTTCAGATCCTGGCCCTCTTTCTGCTGGACGAACTCCTGCAGTGTGGTCTTGTAGTCCCGGGTGGCCGGCAGCTGGCCCTGGTTCCGGTTCAGGATGAATTTCCGGATGATGTTCCGGGCGGCGGCAATGCCCCCGTCCAGATACACCGCGGCGATCACCGCCTCCACGGCATCCGCCTGGATGGACGGGCGGTGCCGGCCGCCGGCGTTCTCCTCGCCCCGGCCCAGCTTGAGGTAGTCCCCGAGAGACAGTTCCCGCGCCACCAGCACAAGATTGTCCTCGCACACCAGCGCGGCCCGGATCCGGGTCAGCTCCCCCTCGGGCTGGTTGGGATATTTCCGGTACAGATGATCCGCCACCACCATGCCCAGCACGGCGTCGCCCAGGAATTCCAGCCGCTCATTGCTGGTGGCGCTCCGGTTCCTGCTCTCATTGGCGTAGGAGCTGTGGCGCAGCGCGTCCTCCAGCAGCTGCCTGTTCTGAAAGGAATATCCCAGTCTCTTTTCCAGTTCTTCCATTCCTCTCACCGCTTTCCGCGCCCGGGGAATCCGCGGTCAGACCCCGACAGCGGTCTGTTACCCCAGTTTCCCCTGCACATAGCTGACCAGATCCGCCACGGTCTTGATTTTGGTGATGTCCTCCTCTTCCATCTCGCTGATGCCAAACTCATCCTCGATGGACATGGACAGATCCAGAATGTCCACGGAATCCGCGCCCAGATCCCCCTCGAAAGTCATCTCCGGCCTGATTTCCGCCGCATCCAGGCTGAACTGATCCGCCAGCATCTGGTACAGTTTCTGTTCGATTTCCTGATTCACGGTAAAAAACTTCCTCTCTGTGTGTCCCGGGTCTCTCCCGACCCGCGCTGTGGTATTTTCCCACGCCTCAGGCGTGCTCCTCCGCCGGGGTTTCCGCGCCGCCGCCGGGGGTCAGATCCCGCAGCAGCTCTCTCGGCACGCGCATGTGGTCGATATTCTCCACGATATCGTCGATAATCCCCGAGGAGGCGAACAGCATGGCCTGATGCACCGCGTTTTTAAACGCGTAGTCGTCTGAGGAGCCGTGGGCTTTAATCACCGGTTTGGAGATGCCCACCAGGGCGGTGCCGCCCACCTCGCCGGAGCTCATCTTTTTCTTCAGCTCGCCCAGGCCCTCGGACACCAGGGCGGCCGCCATCTTCGTCTTCATGCTCTTCTTGAACATCTTCTTGATCTCCCGGGCCAGGTACGCGCCGGTGCCCTCCATGGCTTTCAGGAAGATATTCCCGGAGTAGCCGTCGGCCACGATGACATCCACCGCGCCCTCCACCGCCTCCCGGGCCTCCACATTGCCCATGAAGTTGATCAGGCCCTCCTCTCCCGCTTTCTTCAGCAGCGGCAGAGTCGTCACCTGCAGATCGGTGCCCTTGCTCTCCTCTGTGCCGATGTTCAGCAGGCCCACCCGGGGTTCCGGGCAGCCCAGCACCCGCTCGGCGTAGTAGCTGCCCATAAACGCGAACTGGAGCAGATACTCCGGGGTGCACATCACATTGGCGCCGCAGTCGATGAGAATGGCCTCGCCTTTCGCCGTGGGAATCCGGGGTGCCAGAGCCGCTCTCCGGATCCCCTTCACCCGCTTCACCACCAGGGTGGCCGCGGACAGCAGCGCACCGGTGGATCCGGCGGACACGAACGCCTCTCCCCGGCCGTCTTTGAGCATGTTCAGCCCGACGGTCATGGAGGAGTCCTTCTTCTCCCGGAACGCAGTGGCGGGGTTGTCCGTCATCTCAATCACCTGTCCGGCGTGGGCGATCTCCACTCCGGCGGGCAGGTTGTGGATGCCGTCCTGCTCCAGCACGCCCAGGATGTCCTCCCCCCGGCCGACCAGAATCACCTCCGCGCCGTACTCCTTCACGGCGGCCAGTGCGCCTCGGACGGGCGTCTGAGGGGCGTTGTCTCCACCCATCGCGTCTACGATGATCTTCATAAGTTTACCGGCTCTGCGGTCCGCTCCTCCTGGGAAGCGGGAGGCGAGCCCCCCTCCTTTCTTCGCTGGGAATTCTGTCTGTGCGCTCCGGCCCGCCCGTACTCTGACTCAGGCGGCCCGGCAGGCATATCCTGACGCGGCTTCATTCCCGCGCACCGTGCGTGGGCACCGCGGCATCAACTGAGATCCAGCGCATCCAGCGCCGCCAGGGCGCGTCTGGACAGCTCCGCGTTTTTGTTCCGTTTCCCCCGCACCCGGTACTCCAGCGGCGGGATGATGCCGAAATTGATATTCATGGGCTGGAACTGTGTCACACTCTCATCGCTCACATAGGCGGCCAGCGCCCCCATGGCGGTCTCCCGGGGAAAATTGACCGGGGGCAGCCCCCGCAGCCGGCGGGAGAGCTCGATGGCCGCCAGCGCCCCGGAGGCGGTGGACTCCACATAGCCCTCCACCCCGGTGATCTGGCCGGCGAACATCAGCCGCGGACAGCTGCGCACCCGGTAGTAGCGATCCAGCAGCCGGGGCGAGTCCAGAAAGGTATTCCGGTGCATGACGCCGTAGCGGACGAATTTCGCGTCTCTCAGGGCGGGGATCATGGAGAACACCCGCTTCTGCTCCGGCCACTTCAGGTGCGTCTGGAATCCGACCATGTTGTAGATCGACCCCTCCGCGTTGTCCCGGCGCAGCTGCACCACGGCGTACGGCTCCTTCCCCGTCTTCGGATCCCGCAGACCCCTGGGTTTCAGCGGCCCGTACGCCAGGGTCTGAAATCCCCTGCGGGCCATCACCTCCACGGGCATGCAGCCCTCAAACACGCCGGAGTCCTCAAAGCCGTGCACCTCCGCCTCCTCGGCGTCGCACAGCTCCCGCCAGAACGCGGTATACTCCTCCTGCGTCAGGGGGCAGTTGATGTAGTCCGCGGATCCCCGGTCGTAGCGGGAGGCGAACCACGCGCTGTCCATATCCACACTGTCAAAGGTGACCAGCGGCGCAGCGGCGTCGTAGAAATTCAGGTACCCGCTGTCCGGCAGCTGCCGGGCCACGGCGTCCGCCAGCGCATCCGTCACCAGCGGGCCCGCGGCGAGGATCACCTCGCCCTCCGGCGGGATCTCCGTGACCTCCCCCTCCACGACGGTGATCAGCGGGTGGGATCGGATCCGCTCCGTCACGGCGACGGAAAAGGCGCAGCGGTCTACCGCCAGCGCCCCGCCGGCCTCCACCCGGTGCGCGTCCGCGCAGGAAAGGATCAGGGAGCCGCAGCGGCGCAGCTCCTCTTTCAGCAGGCCCACGGCGTTTTCCAGCTGGTCTGAGCGCAGGGAGTTGGAGCACACCAGCTCGGCGAAGTCCGCGCTGTGGTGCGCGGGCGTCATCCGGCCCGGCTTCATCTCGCGCAGCGTCACGGGGATGCCCCGCCCGGCCAGCTGCCAGGCGGCCTCACAGCCCGCAAGGCCGGCGCCGACGATTGTCACAGGCTCCATGTCTCTTCCTCTCGTCCCAGTCCCGCGCTATTTCTTCGCGGCGGTTTTCTTCTTCGCCGCGGTCTTCTTTCCGGTCTTCTTCGCGGCCGTCCCGGCGCCCGCGTCGGCGCTCTCCTCCGGCGCACCCGGATCGCCGCTGCCGGCGTCCGCTTTCTTCGTCCAGCCGCCCCGCTGCTCCTCCGGGGTGAAGTTGGCGCAGTCCGGATTGATGCAGAACGGCTTCTTCGCGCCCCGGCCGGACTTTTTGAACATGGTCTGCCCGCAGACGGGGCAGTCGTCTTTCACCGGAACATCCCAGGTCATAAAGTCGCAGGTGCGGTTCTCCAGCCGGGTGCTGGCGTGCTCGCAGCAGTAGTAGGTGTACTGCTTGTTGTTCTTCTTGCTCCTGCCCGTGCGCTTGAGCAGCCGTCCGCCGCACTTGGGGCATCGGCCGGGCATCTCCACCACCAGAGGCATGGTGAAATTGCAGTCCGGGTATCCCGGACAGGCCAGGAACCGGCCGTACCGGCCGGATTTGATCACCAGGTTCCGGCCGCACTGGGGACAGATCTCCCCCGTCACCTCGTCCGGCACCTTGATGCGCTCGCCGTCCAGATCCGCCTCCGCCTGTTTCATCTCGGCGTCAAAGCCCTGATAGAACTCGGACAGCAGCTGCTTCCAGTCCTGGGTGCCCTCCTCCACTCTGTCCAGCTGTACCTCCATCTGGGCGGTAAAGGCGGGATCCACGATGTCCTGGAACTTGTCTTTCATCAGCTGCGTCACCACCTCGCCCAGGGCGGTGGTGCGCAGATATTTGCCCTCCTTGACCACATACTCCCGATCCATAATCGTGGAGATGGTGGGGGCGTAGGTGGAGGGTCTGCCGATCCCTTTCTCCTCCAGCGCCTTGATCAGCGTGGCCTCGGTATAGCGGGCGGGGGGCTGGGTGAAGTGCTGATCCGGCTTCAGTCCGTCCAGCGTCAGCGTCTCCCCCGCTTTCAGATCCGGCAGCGGGGACTGGGGCGCCTCCTCCTCGTCGTCCCGGCCCTCCTCGTACACGCTGGTATAACCGGAAAACTTCAGCGCGGAGTGGTTGGCGCGGAAGGTATATCCGGCAGCCTCCACCTCAATGGCCACACTGTCGTAGACGGCGGCGGCCATCTGGCAGGCCACATAGCGGCTCCAGATCAGTTTGTACAGGCGGTACTGCTCCGCGGTCAGGGACTTTCGAATCTCCTCCGGCACCAGACGCACATTCGTGGGCCGGATCGCCTCGTGGGCGTCCTGGGCCCCGGCTTTCGCCTTGAAGCGCCGGGTCTTGGCCGGGTAGTACTCCCTGCCGTAGCGGCCGATGATGAAATCCTTCGCCGCCGAGAGTGCCTCCTCGGAAAGGCGCAGGGAGTCCGTTCTCATATAGGTGATCAGGCCGACCGTGCCCTCCCCTGCGATATCCACGCCCTCGTACAACTGCTGGGCGATGGACATGGTGCGCCGGGGCGTCATGTTCAGCTTCCGGCTGGCCTCCTGCTGCAGGCTGGAGGTGGTGAACGGGGGCGCCGGATTCCGGCTGCGATCCTGCCGCTTCACCCCAGTGACGGTGAACTCCGCGCCCTGCACCTGGGCGAGCACCTTATCCACCTCGTCTTTGCTGCGCAGCGTGATCTTCTTATCCCGGCCGTGGAACTGGGCGGTAAACCGCCCCCGGTTGGGCGCGTTCCGGCTCAGATCCGCGTCAATGGACCAGTACTCCTCCGGCTGGAAGCCGCGGATCTCCTCCTCGCGATCCGCCACCAGGCGGGTGGCCACAGACTGCACCCGGCCGGCGGACAGGCCCCGGCGGATCTTCTTCCACAGCAGGGGCGAGAGCTGGTAGCCCACAATCCGATCCAGGATGCGCCGCGCCTGCTGGGCGTCCACCAGCGCCTGGTCGATGCCCCGGGGATGCGCGATGGAGTCATTGACCACATTCCTGGTGATCTCGTTGAAAGTGACCCGATAGGTCTTGTCGTCCGGGATCTCCAGCAGCTCTTTCAGATGCCAGGAGATGGCCTCCCCCTCCCGATCCGGGTCGGTGGCGAGGTAGATCCGGTCACTGGCTTTCGCGGCTTTGCGCAGCTGGGCGATGAGCTCCTCTTTCCCCTGAATGGGCTGGTAGTCCGGGACAAAACCGCCGGCGATATCCACCCCGATTTTGCTCTTGGGCAGATCCCGGACATGTCCCATGGACGCCACTACCTCGTACTCCGGCCCCAGATACTTTCCAATCGTCTTCGCCTTGGCGGGCGACTCCACGATCACCAGGTTGGTTTTTGCCATTCTGGTCTCCTCCACCACTGTGTAAAATTCTTCTCTCCGCCCCGTGAACACACGGGCAAAGCCGCCCGCACGGGGGCGTCCGCGCCGCATGTCTCCGGGCGGCGCATGTAACATATATCATAGTCATTGAGTTTTTGCAACACAAATATCTCTCAGTTTCTCAAGCGGCGGGGGCAAACCCCGGGGCCCGCCCGCTCAGCCGTCCCGCCGCATCTCCCAGAGGACGACCGCCGCCGCGGCGGCGGCGTTGAGCGACTCGCAGCGCCCGGACATGGGGATGCGCAGCGGTCTTTCGCACCGGGAGAGCACCTCCGGGGACACCCCCTGCCCCTCGCTTCCGATGACCACCGCGCAGCGGGAGAGATCCGCACATCGGATGTCCTCCGCGTCCTCCCCCAGGGCGGCGGCGCGCAGCGGCACCCGGGCGCGCTTCAGCGCGGCGTCCAGCGGCTCCAGATCGCACCGGATCAGGCTTCTGCGGAAATGCACGCCCATGGCGGCGCGGAGGGTTTTCGGGTGGTAGAGATCCGCGCAGCCCGGCAGCAGGAAGACGCCGTCGCAGTCAAAGGCGTCCGCCGTGCGCAGAATTGTCCCCACATTCCCCGGATCCTGCACCGCGTCCAGCACCAGGTAGTGCCGGCCCTCCAGGGTCTCCGGCAGCGTCTCCTCCGGCAGGCGGCAGGAGAAGACCACGCCCTGGGGCGTCCGCATGGGGCTGACGGCGTCCATGACGCTCTGCGTCACCTGAACCGCCCGGGTTCCGGGCGGCAGCGGCTCCGGGGGTTCCGGCCCCGTGCACATCACACAGGTGATCTCCGCGCCCCACCGCACCGCCTCATGGAGCAGTTTCGGGCTGTCACAGAAGAACTCGCCCGTCTCCTCCCGGTACGCCCGGGAGGAGGAGAGCTTTTTCATCCGGACACACAGCGGGTTGGAACGGCTGCTGATCTGCTCCATGCTCTCACTCCCCTTTCCCCGCCCCGGTCAACCGGAGCGGTAAAGTCTCTGTTCCCCTCTATGATAGCATATTTTCCCGTCCTGGCAAGAGTTCCGCCTCCCGGCGCAGAAAAAGCCCCCGCCGTCGTGCGGCGGGGGTCTGGATCATGCTATTGCGGTCTCATGGTGGGGAACAAAATGACATCCCGGATGGAGTCGCTCCCGGTCAGGAGCATGACGCAACGGTCGATGCCGATGCCCAGGCCGCCGGTGGGCGGCATGCCGTACTCCAGGGCCGTCAGGAAGTCCTCGTCCATCATGCCCGCCTCCTCGTCGCCCTTGCTGCGCAGCTCCACCTGCTTCTGGAACCGCTGGCGCTGGTCGATGGGGTCGTTGAGCTCGGAGAACGCGTTGCCCATCTCGCTGCGGCAGATAAACAGCTCAAAGCGCTCGGTCAGTCTGGGATCCGAGGGGCTGCGCTTGGCCAGTGGGGACACATCCACCGGGTGCATGGTGATAAAGGTGGGCTGGATCAGCTTCTCCTCCACCTTCTGGTCAAACACCTCGTACAGGGCGTTGCCCCAGGTGCGGTCTGCGGTCTCCGGCAGCGGCACGCCGACGGAGTCCGCCATCGCCACGGCCTGGGCGTCGTCCGAAACGGCCATGAAATCCAGGCCGGTGTACTGCTTCACCGCCTCCGCCATGGTCATGCGGGGCCAGCCGGGCGTCAGGTCGATCTGCTCGCCCTGCCACTCCACCTGACAGGTTCCCAGCAGCTTCTGCGCGGCGGAGGACAGCAGCTCCTCAAACAGGTCCATCATATCGTTGAAATCCGCGTAGGCCTGGTAGAGCTCCACCGTGGTGAACTCCGGGTTGTGCTTCGTGTCCATGCCCTCGTTGCGGAACACGCGGCCGATCTCGTACACGCGGTCCATGCCGCCCACAATCAGCCGCTTGAGCGGCAGCTCCGTGGCAATGCGCATGTACAGATCCATATCCAGCGTGTTGTGGTGGGTGATAAACGGACGGGCGGTGGCGCCGCCGGAGATGGTGTTGAGCACGGGGGTCTCCACCTCGATATACCCCCTGCCGTCCAGGAAGTCCCTGACATGCCTGATAAACTGTGAGCGCAGCACGAAAGTCTGCCGCACCTCCGGGTTGACGATCAGATCCACATAGCGCTGGCGGTAGCGCAGCTCCCTGTCCGTCAGACCGTGGAACTTCTCCGGCAGCGGCAGCAGGGACTTGGACAGCAGCGTGACCTCCGCCGCCCGCACGGACATCTCGCCGCGCTGGGTGCGGAACACCGTGCCCCGCACGCCCACGATATCGCCGATGTCCACCTTCTTGAAGCGCTCGTAGGGCTCTTCGCCCACTTCGTCCCTGCGCACATAGATCTGGATGCGCCCCTTCGGATCCTGGAGGTCGCAGAAACACACCTTGCCCATGCCCCGCCTGGACATGAGCCGGCCCGCCACGGAGACCTCCGTGCCCTCCATGGCGTCGAAATTCTCCTTGATCTCCCCGCTGTACGCGGTAATCTCATACCGGGTGATCCGGAACGGGTCACTGCCCTCCTCCTGCAGCTTCGAGAGCTTGTCTCTGCGGATCTGCAGCAGTTCGGACAGGTTCTGCTCCCGGCCTCCCCGGTTCTCATGTTCACTCATTGGTTTTTTCCTCTCTCTCCTCCGCCCCCTTTCCGGCGGGGCGGACTTTATGACTTCTTCACATCGAGAATCTGATAGTGGATCTGCCCTGCCGGCGCCTCCACCACGATCTCCTCTCCAATGTCCCGGCCCAGAAGGGCCTTGCCGAAGGGGGAGTCCTCGGAGATGGTGCCCTTCATCGGATCCGCCTCCTGGGAGCCCACGATTTTGTAGGTGACCTCCTCGTTAAACTCCTTATCCAGCACCACGACGACGGATCCCAGGCGCACCTGGTCGCCCTCGTGCTCCTCCTCCTCAATGACGATGCAGTTGGCCAGGATGTTCTCCACCTCCGCGATGCGGGAGTAGACCTTGCCCTGGGCCTCTTTCGCCTCTTCGTACTCGCTGTTTTCCGACAGGTCTCCGAAAGAGCGCGCCTCTTTCAGCTGCTCCGCCACTTCTTTCTCCCGTACCGTTTTGAGGTAGGTCAGTTCATCCTGCAGTTCTTTCGCCCGGGCGGGACTCAGCTTGTATTCCTTCGCCATGATTTTTTTCTTCACCTTTCTTTATCTTATCCTGGAATTTTCTGAAAATTCCAATAAAAAACCGAAACTTTTCCGGCGTGTTTCCGCGCCACCTGAGAGGGCGCTCCGTCCGCCTGACCTCCCCTTTATACCACAGGCCGGGGGAAAAGTCCAGCCGGAAACAGAGCCTCCGCCGGCTCAACTCGCCTGGAGCGCCTCAATGGCCGCCTGAAGCTGGCCGTCCTCCTCCGGCGCCAGGGCCCCGGACGCGAGCAGGGCGTTCTGCTCGTCTGTCAGGGAGACCTCCAGATCCAGATCCAGCCCGGTTCCGATGAGGCTCACCCCGTTGCCCGTGCGGTAGGTGTTGGTGGAGATGGCCATGGCGCCGCCGTGGAGCAGCGGGTAGGTGATCTGGGAGTACCCCTTGCCGCTGGTGGGCGTGCCCACGATGATGGCCCAGTCCTCCTCCTGGAGCTCCGCGGCGAAGAACTCCGCCGCGCTGTAGGTGTCCGCGTTCACCAGCACCGCCATGGGCAGCTCGACGCAGTTCTCGTCGGACTTCTCCTCCCGCTCAAAGCCGTGGGGCCCGGTGGTGCGGAAGATGACGCCCTCCGGCAGCACGGCGTCCAGGAAATAGGTCAGCTCCGTGATATACCCGCCGGGGTTGTTGCGCATGTCGAAGACAATCCGCTGTGCGCCGGCCGCCGCGGCGTCCGCCATGGCCGCCTCCCCCTGCTGTCCGCAGTCGGTGTAGAAGTTGGACACCGTGATGACCGCGGTCTTGTCCTCCAGCATGGTCCACTCCACGGAGTGCCTGGAGATCCGCGCCCGGGTCAGGGTCACCTCCCGGCTCCCGCCCCCGGCGCTCTGCACGGTGAGGGTCACGGTGGTGCCCTCCTCCCCCTGGATGCGATCCACCGCCTCGTAGCGGGCGTCTCCCGCGCAGGGGTCGCCGTCCACGGCCACAATCAGCTCGCCGGGCAGCAGGCCGCCCTGCTCCGCCGGGCCGCCCCGCTCCACGCTCTGGATCAGCAGCCCGTCCTCCCGCTCATAGCTCACGGTGACGCCGATGCCCACGAAGCTGTTGGCGCGCCGGTCGTTCTGCGCCTCGTACTGATCCGCGTTGAGGTAGTAGCTCCAGCGGTCCCCCAGGGCGCCCACAATGCCGGACATGGCCGCGTCCGCCGCCTGATTCCCGTCAAACTCCGCCACAAACTGCGAGTTGACCAGGGCGATGCCCTCCATGACGGACACGCCCCATTTCCCCAGCGCGAGGCAGAGCAGAAGCACCACCGCGGCCAGCGTGGCCGCCACGGTGACCGCCACCGTCACCAGGATATGGATGAGAGAAAAACGCCGTTCGTCCATTGTCCAGCCTTCCTTTCCCCGCCGGGCCGGCTCGCCCGGGATCCGGGCGCCGCACGAGGCTGCCCGGGCAGATCAGAGCCGGCGGTGGCTGCGTCGCCCCCGCCGGCTCTCCGTGCAACATATTCCGTTCTCAGCTGATGGGCTGGCCGTGATAGGTCAGGCCGCTGAAGTATTTTACGGGGTCGACCCGCTTGCCGTTGACGCGGATCTCAAAATGCAGGTGGTTGCCGGTGGAGCGGCCGGTGGATCCCACCAGGCCCAGCACCTGGCCCTGGGTCACCACATCGCCCTCTTTCACCCTGCGGGAGCCCCGGGTCATGTGCCCGTACAGCGTGCTGGTGCCGTCGCTGTGGGAGACCACCACATACTCGCCGTAGCCGCCGGAGTTGTACGCGGAGATGGACACGATGCCGCTCTTGGCGCACTTGATGGGCGTTCCGCCGGCGGCGGGAATGTCAATGCCGGAGTGGGTGGCGGGCTTGCCGGTAAAGGGATCCTTTCGCCCGCCGCACAGGGAGGACAGGTTGTGGTAGTTGGGCAGCGGCCAGGCGAAGCTGCCCTCGCTCACCACGCCCTTGGCGCGCATCTGCTCCTGGAGCTCTTTCTCCATTTTGGCGATCTGCTTGTCCAGGGCGGCGGCCTCGCTCTCCAGGTCGTCCAGATCGCCCTGGATCTCCGCCTGCTCCGCCGCGATCTTCGCGGCCAGGGCGTCCACTTCCGCCTCCTGATCCTTCAGATCCTGCCGGGCGGCCTCCTGCTCCTGTTTGGCCGCCTCCTGCTCCGCTTTCAGCTGCTCCAGCTCCGCCTTGTCCCGGGCGATCTGCTCCCGAATCGCCACCAGCTGATCCATCACCTGGTCGTCATACTCCATGATCTCCGTGACCAGGGTATAGCGATCCAGCAGATCCGCGAAGCTGGAGGACTTGAACAGGACAGACCAAAGGGAGACGGAGCCCTCCTCCTCCATGTACCGCACCCGCTCGCAGAACAGCTGATACTGGTCTGCCTCGTCCTGCTGGGCCTGCTCCAGCTCCACCTGTTTTTCCGCGATCAGCGCCTCGTACATGGTGATCTGTTCGGAAATATTGTCGATCTGCTCCTGCACCACGCTGATCTGGCGCTCGAGCACCATCTTCTGGTCCATGAGCTTGCTCTTGTCGTTCTGCAGGCTCTTCAGCTCGTTCTGGAGCTCCGACCTCTTGTCTTTCAGGCCTTTCGCGCTGTTCTTGGCGTTGTCGATATCCGACTGCGTCACGGCGCCGGCATAGGTCATGATCATGCTCACGGTGGGGAGCAGGATCAGCAGCGCCATCACCACGGCCAGCACGGCCATGATAATCCTGCGGTTGCGCTGCGCCCTGGTCGCCTTTTTCTTCGTCTGGTTGCTCTGGTTCTTGCTCATTTCGCGGCAGCACTCCTCCCGATCAGACCTGCAGGAACTTGCGGATGGCCACCAGCGAGCCGCCCACGCCGATGACAAAGCCGGTGATTAAGAAGATGACGGCCACCATGGGCGCCATGCTGCTAAAGGGGATGAGGGTGATCAGACTGGCGGCCTCCGCGTTGGCGACCGCGCTGACAATGAGCTGATACACGCCCCACTGGCACAAAAACGCGATGACCGCGCCGGTGAGACCCAGCACCATGCCCTCAAACACAAACGGCCAGCGGATGAACGCGTTCGTCGCGCCCACCATCTTCATGATCGCGATCTCCTCCCGCCGGCTGAAAGTGGCCAGCTTGATGGTGTTCGCGATGATAAACAGCGAAATCAGGAGTAGTATGACCACCAGGATCAGAGCCACCGCCCCGGCCACATTCCGGATGACCACAAACCCGTTGGCGATCTCCAGCGCCGCCCGGGTGTTCACGACCCCGGTCACCTGCCTGACCTGCTCCACGGTGGGGCCCATCTGCTCGATGTCCTCCACATGGATGGCGAACCGATCCCGCAGCACCTCCGGCGGCAGCGACTTGAGCAGGTCGTTGTCGTCCTCCCTGCCCTCGCGGTACGCGTCCAGCGCCTGCTCCCGCGTCATAAACTCCACGGAGGACACATTGGGGATGGCCAGGAGTTCATCCTCCAGGCCACGCGCCTGCTCCGTGGTGTAATTCTCGTCGATGTAGGCCAGAAACTCGTTTTCCTTCTCAAAGTCCCCCAGCATGTGGCTGGCGTTCACCGCCACCAGGGAGAACGAGCCCATGATAAGCAGGCACGCCACGATCATGCACACCGCCGCGAACGACATAAACCCGTGGCTGACGATGCTGTGCAGGCCCTCGCTGGCGTAAAACTTCAGGTCAAATTTCTTGCTCATTATCGTAGTACCCGCCTGTCTCGTCGCTCATCAGTCTTCCGGCCTGAATGGCAATCACCCGCTTGGAGAACCGGTTCACCAGCTCCTTCTCGTGGGTCACCACCAGCATGGTGGTTCCCAGCTCATTGATGCGCTCCAGTAGCACCATGATCTCCATGGACCGCTGGGGATCCAGGTTTCCGGTGGGCTCGTCCGCGATGATCATGCTCGGATTGTTCACCAGCGCCCGGGCGATGGCCACACGCTGCTGCTCGCCGCCGGACAGCTGGTTGGGGAACTGCTCCGCTTTCCGCTCCAGCCCCACCAGCTCCAGCACATACGGCACGCGCTTCTTCACTTCCTTGTCCGAGGCGCCCACCGCCCGCATGGCGAAGACCAGATTCTCCCGCACCGTCTTCTTCTCAATGAGCCGGAAATCCTGAAAGACAACGCCCAGGGTGCGCCGCATATACGGCACCTGGCGCGTACTGATGTTGTTCATATTGTAGCCGTTCACCATCAGCCTGCCCGAGGTGGGGGTGATCTCTCCGGTGATCAGCTTGATAATGGTGGATTTGCCGGAACCGGACGGGCCGACGAGAAACGCGAACTCCCCGTCGTCGATGCGGAAAGTCACGCCCCGCAGGGCCCTCGTCCCGTTCTCGTACTCTTTTTTCACTTCCACAAATCGTATCATGCGTCTGCGCTCCGTTGTGTCGTTTTGGTACCGTCGCGCCCTCCGCGCAAGGCTTTCTTATTATATGCCCCCAAAAGAATTTATGTCAACAAGAAAGGCCGATATTTTTCCGGGCCCGGGGCGTCTGTCCATGCCGTTTTCCCGGCCCCGGGCGGGACACCGGCGCGGAAACGAACCGGGCTGACCGCGGGAAAACCGCCCCCGGATCCCCCGGTTTTTAGGCGGTTCCCCAGGGGGCAAACCCCGCGTCCGCACGGGCTCTGCCGGGTTCTGCCCCCGCCCCGGCCGGGCGGCGGAAATTTCAGAGAGCAAAAAATACTCTTTACAAACCCGGCCGCACTGAGTATAATGGCAAAGCAGGTTTGAGAGGGGTGCCCGGGAAAAACCGGTTTGGGCCCGTAGCTCAGATGGGAGAGCGCACGGTTCGCATCCGTGAGGTTCGAGGGTTCGATCCCCTTCGGGTCCACCACACAGGGAAAGCCACCGCAGTTGGTTCTGCGGTGGCTTTCCCGTTTTCCCCCGCCCCGGTCTCTGCCCACCCTCCGGACGGATTCTCTCAGGAAAGGCGGAAGCGGACGATGGGTTCATCCACGCAGGAGCGGAAAAAAGGCGGCCGAAAAGCGCTGCGGCTGGTGCTCGGGATCTTTCTTGCCGTGATTATCGCCGGCGCCGCCGCGTTCGCCGTCTATGTCAGCGACTACTACCACGCGGATGAGACCGCGGCGCAGGCTCTGGTATCCGACGGAACCGTGACGGTCACGCGGCTGACGGATACGCTCACCGTCTTTGCCCCGGAGGATCCCCGGGCCGGGCTGATTTTCTACCCCGGCGGGAAAGTGGAGCACACGGCCTACGCGCCGCTGCTGCGTGCGTGTGCCCGGCGGGGCGTCCTGTGCGTCCTGGTGCGGATGCCCTGCAACCTGGCGGTGCTGAATGCCGACGGCGCGGACGGCGTCCGGGAACGGTTCCCGGAGATCGATCGATGGTACATCGGGGGGCACTCCCTGGGCGGCGCCATGGCGGCCTCCTACGCGGCGAAGCACGCGGAGGATCTGGACGGTCTGGTGCTGCTGGCCGCCTACTCCACGGAGGATCTGACCCGCTCCGGCCTGGCGGTCTGCTCCATCACCGGCTCCGAGGACGGCGTCCTGAACCGGGAGAAATATGACGCAGACCGGGCAAACCTCCCCGCCGATACGGTGGAGATTGTGCTGGACGGCGGCTGCCACGCGGGCTTCGGCAGTTACGGGCCCCAGGCCGGGGACGGCACGCCGCGGATCTCCGGCGCGGAGCAGGTCGAGCAAACCGCGGACGCGCTCGCCCGGATGATGATCCCCTGACCGCCGATAATTCCGGGCGTTTTTTTCGGGCGCCGCACACGCGGGCGTCCCTTTGTGGTACAATAGAGCGGTACGGAAATACGCAGGAAAGGGGGACTGTCCATGAGCCGCTGTCTTCTGGCTCTGGATCAGGGCACCACAAGCTCCCGTGCGATTTTGTTCGATCAGGAACAGAACATCGTGGAGATCGCCCAGCGGGAGTTTGAGCAAATCTATCCCCGGGAGGGGTGGGTCGAGCACGACCCGATGGCCATCTACTCCACCCAGTACGGCGTCATGGCCGAGGTGATCGCCAAAAGCGGGGTGTCTGTCCGGGACATCGCCGCCATCGGCATCACAAACCAGCGGGAGACCACGGTGGTCTGGGACAGGGAGACCGGCCGGCCGGTATACAACGCCATCGTTTGGCAGTGCCGGCGGACGGCGGATCAGATTGAGCGCCTGGTGGCGGACGGCTGGGGCGACTATATCCGCGAGACCACCGGCCTGATCCCGGACGCCTACTTCTCCGGCCCGAAGATCCGCTGGATTCTGGATCACATCGAGGACGGGCAGAAGCTGGCGGAGGACGGGCGGCTGCTGTTCGGCACCGTGGACAGCTGGCTGGTGTGGAAGCTCACCGGGGGCGCGGTTCATGTGACGGACTACACCAACGCCTCCCGCACCATGATCTTCAACATCCACACGCTGGACTGGGACGACAGACTCCTGTCCCTGCTCCGCATTCCCCGGTGCATGCTGCCGGAGGTCCGGCCCTCCAGCCAGGTGTACGCCCAGGTCAACTTCGAGGGCACGGAGATCCCCATCGCGGGCATCGCCGGGGATCAGCAGGCGGCGCTGTTCGGACAGGGCTGCTTCTCCGCCGGGGAGGCGAAAAACACTTACGGCACCGGATGCTTCCTGCTCATGAATACCGGCAGCCAGCTTTGCCAGAGCCGCAACGGGCTTCTGACCACCATCGCCGCCAGCGCGGACGGGGCGGTGCAGTACGCCCTGGAGGGCTCTGTCTTCGTGGGCGGCGCGGTGATCCAGTGGCTGCGGGACGAGATGCGTTTTCTCAGCGAGAGCCCGGACGCGGAGTATTTCGCGCAGAAAGTGCCGGATACCGGCGGGGTGTACCTTGTGCCGGCGTTCACCGGCCTGGGTGCGCCCTACTGGGACATGTACGCCCGGGGCACGATCGTGGGCATCACCCGGGGCACCGGGCGGGAGCACCTGATTCGTGCGGCCCAGGAGTCCATCGCCTACCAGGTGCTGGATCTGGTGGCCGCCATGGAGAAGGACACCGGCGTCCCCATGCAGGAGCTGCGGGTGGACGGCGGCGCCAGCCGGGATCAGTTCCTCATGCAGTTCCAGGCGGATATCCTCGACAAGCCGGTCCGCAGGCCCATGATCCGGGAGACCACCGCCCTGGGGGCGGCCTACCTCGCCGGCCTGGCCACCGGGGTCTGGAAGAACACGGACGAGATCAGGGCGCTGTGGAGCTGCGACCGGACTTTTACCCCGGACATGGACGGCGCCAGGAGGAAAAAACTGGTAGAGGGCTGGCACAGGGCGGTAGGCCGCAGTATGCACTGGGCGGAGCCGTAGCGTCTTGCGCGGCGGGGGTCTGTGTGGTATACTTCACTCTCGCCGGGAGAGCTCCCGCTCCGGCGGGCTTCTCCCGGGAAAATCACATGAGGTAATCCTTTTCGAAGAGAGACGACCATTCGTATGAGTCATTCGATCATGGAGCAAAAGGCGGAGCGCACGCAGCAGCATCTCAGGCAGCGGAGTCTGGCGCACCTCCGCCCGGGGGAGAGCGGCATCATCACCACGGTGGGCGCGGGCAGCGCCCCGGTGAAGCGCCGCCTCGTGGATATGGGACTCACCCCGGGCACCGAGGTGACCGTGCGCAAGGTGGCGCCTCTGGGGGATCCCATCGAGGTCAACCTGCGCCGGTATGAGCTTTCCCTGCGCAAGGAGGACGCCCAGCGCGTCACGGTGGTGCCGACGGACAAATACATGGAGCAGCGGAAAGCCGAACCTCAGGCGGCCGGCCGGAAAGAGCCGGACGAGGAGACGCTGCGCCGCATGGCCCAGGATCACATCCACGAGGGCAGTGTGCACGGCGGGCCGTCCACGGACTACAGGACCCACGACCAGCGGGATATCCGGATCGCCCTGGCCGGCAACCCGAACTGCGGCAAGACCACGCTGTTCAACGCCCTGACGGGCTCCAACCAGTATGTGGGCAACTGGCCCGGCGTGACGGTGGAGAAGAAAGAGGGCCACGCCCAGGTGGACGGGCACCCGGTGACCATCGTGGATCTGCCGGGCATCTACTCCCTGTCCCCCTACTCCATGGAGGAGATCGTGGCCCGGGACTACATCGTGGCGGAGCACCCGGACTGCATCATCGACATCGTGGACGCCACGAACATCGAGCGCAACCTGTATCTCACCGTGCAGCTGATGGAGCTGGAGCGCCCCATCGTCCTGGCGCTGAACTTCATGGACGAGGTGGAGAAGCACGGGGATCACATCGATATCGACAAACTCTCCAAAACGCTGGGCATCCCCGTGGTGCCCGTGGTGGCCCGATCCGGCGAAAATATTGAACATCTGCTGCGCACAGCCCACCAGGAGATCCACATCGGCGTGACGGTGGAGCCGGACGACCTGTACGACGAGTACACCCATGAGATCCACCACCGGGTGGGCGAGGAGATCCACGACCTGGCGTACGCCGCCGGCCTGCCCGCCCACTGGTCGGCCATCAAGCTCCTGGAGGGCGACAAGCTGGTGGAACAGTCCCTGGGCCTGGACGCCGAGACCAAAGCGAAAGTGGACGCCATCGCGGCGGAATACGAGGCGGCGTACGACCTGGGCGACCGGGAGACCCTCCTGGCGGACAGCCGCTACCGGTTCATCCAGAATGTAGTGGATCAGACCGTGGTCAAGGGGCAGCAGAAAGAGGAGCTGACCCTCTCGGACAAGATCGACCGGGTGGTCACCCACCGGTTTTTCGCCATCCCGGTGTTCCTGCTCGTCATGCTGTGCATGTTCACCGTGACCTTCGGGCCCGGCCAGGCGCTGTCCGATCTGGTGGAGTCCCTCATCGGGGATGTGTTCTCCCCCTGGGTGGAGAGCCTGCTGACGGGCATCGGCACGGCGGACTGGGTGGTCCGCCTGCTGGTGGACGGCGTCATCGGCGGCGTGGGCGGCGTGCTGGTGTTCCTGCCCCAGATCGCGATTTTGTTCATCTTCCTGTCGTTCCTTGAGGACTCCGGCTACATGGCCCGGGCGGCGTTCATCATGGATCGCCTGCTCCAGCGCTTCGGCCTGAGCGGCAAGGCGTTCATCCCCATGCTGATGGGCTTCGGCTGCTCCGTGCCGGCCGTCATGGGCGCACGCACCATGGAGAACGAAAAGGACCGGCGCATGACGATCATGCTGATCCCGTTCATGTCCTGCTCCGCCCGGCTGCCGGTCTACGGCCTGATCACCTCCGCGTTCTTCCCGGACTGCGCCGGACTGGTGGTCTTCTCCCTCTATCTGCTGGGGCTGGTGTGCGCCATCGCCTCCGGGCTGATTCTGAAACATACCGTCTTCAAGGGGGACTCCGCCCCGTTCCTGCTGGAGCTGCCGCCGTACCGGATGCCCACGCTGCGCAACATCACGCTGCATGTGTGGGAGAAAGTCCGGGGCTTCCTGGTCAAGGCGGGCACCCTGATCCTGGCCATGAGCGTGGTGCTGTGGTTTCTGCAGTCGTTCGGGCCGAATCTGCACATGGTGGACAGCGCGGCGGACAGCCTGCTGGGCGTGCTGGGCACGGCCATCGCGCCGGCATTCACCCCGCTGGGCTTCGGAACCTGGCAGGCCGCGGTGGCGCTGCTCACCGGGTTCATCGCCAAGGAGATGGTGGTCTCCTCCATGTCCCTGTTCTACGGCTTCTCCCTGGGCGCGGGCACCGCGGTGGTGGCGGACGCCCTGTCCGGCACATTCGCCACGCCGGCGGCCGCTTACGCGTTTCTGGTATTTGTGCTGCTGTATGTCCCCTGCGTGGCGGCGATCTCCACCATCTACCGGGAGATGAACAGCCTGAAGTGGACACTGGCCTCCGTGGGCTGGCAGCTGCTGTGGGCCTGGGGCGTGTCGTTCCTCGCCTACCACATTGTCGGATTGTTCCTGTGAGGTGACAGCATGGTCTGGCTGGTCTATCTCGGCGTCGCCGTGTTGATTGGTTGGTCGGTGTGGTATGTCTGCCGGACGGTGCTGCGCCGGATCCGGGGGCGCTGCGACGGCGACTGCGCGGGCTGCGCATTCTGTGACAGCTGCGATCCGGAGAAGAAGCGCACCCCGCGTGCCTGAAAGGGATGTGAGCGTATGGAAAAACAACTGATCATCTGCTACGGCGATTCCAACACCTACGGCTTCGACCCCAGATCCTATCTGGGCAGCCGCTACCCGAAAGAGATCCGCTGGACGGGGATTCTGGACAGCTCTCCCCGCTGGACGGTGCGCAATGAGGGCGTAAACGGCCGGGTGATCCCCTTTACGGAGGACGCCCTGGACGACGCGGCGGACATGGTCCGGTGGAGCGCTCCCCCGGCGGCGGTGGTCGTCATGCTGGGCGGAAACGATCTGCTCCAGCGCCCGTTCTTCAAGGCGGAGGATGTGACGGCCCGGATGGAGACGCTGCTGCGCCGCCTGCTGGATGCCCGAACCGCGGGCAAGGGGAACTGGCGGCTTCTGCTGATCGCGCCCGCGGCCATGGTGAGCGGGGAATGGGTAACGGAGGACCGTCTGCTGACGGAATCCGCCCGTCTCGCCCCCTGCTACCGGGCGCTGGCAGAGAAACTGGGCATCGATTTCGCGGACGCCAACGAGTGGGGCGTGGAGAAGCTGTTTGACGGTGTCCACTTCTCCGAGGCCGGCCACCGGTCGTTCGCGGAGGGTATCTCGAAAATGCTGGATCAGATGTTCCCCTGAGCGCCTCTTTCCCGGAGACAACCCGGATAACACACGGGCGGCCCGTCCACGGTTTATGCCGTGGGCAGGCCGCCCGTTATGCTGCGGCGTCCGGCGAAGTCCTTCCGCCTGTCCGGACATGCCGAAATATGGTTCCTGCAGGTTCTGTGATCCTCTTTTGACCCGCGCCGCGCTCAAAGCAGCGCGGACAGGATCGTATGCTCCGATCCATTGTGGGCGCCGGTCTGATCCAGCCGGCGAAATCCCCCGGCTTCCCAGAACGCCGCGTCCCGCTCCCCGTCTACCCGCATCTGGTGGTAGCCCGCGTCTTTCGCGGACTCTCTCAGGGCGGAGACGATGGCTTCGCCAAGGCCGCCGTCCCGGTATTCCGGAGACACCGACAGCGTCTGGATCCAAAGTGTCCGTTCCCGGGGGTACCCCTCCACAACCTCCAGCACGGCCGCCAGCCTGCCGCCGCGCCAGAAGCCCAGCGCGGTGCGCCTGTCCTCCTCCGCCCGGGGCGGCAGAGGATCCCTGGACGCGCAGCCGCACGCCCGCCGCAGCGCGGCGCAGGCGGGTCCGTCCGCGTCCTCCAGGGGGCGGACTTCCCATTGCGCCATGCGGTCTGCCATGCCCTGCGGCAGCGGGATGTCCCTCAGCGCCTGCTTTGTCGCCGCACAGCGGCAGATGGGGATCCCCTGGGCGACAAACTTCTCCTCGTAGTCCGTCATCACACCCGTGTGCCCCCCGGCGTGCAGATCCCGGGTCACCTCGGACAGGGCGAATCCGGCCCTGGGGAACTGGAACAGGGACCACTCAAACAGGTCCCGGTTGTCCGTCCTGAACAAAATCCGGCCCCCGTCCCGCAGGACATCCCGGTAGGCGCGCAGGAAATTCTCGTGCGTCAGCCTCCGTTTCGCGTGCCGCTGCGCGGGCCAGGGGTCGCAGAAGTTGATGTAGATCAGATCAACTTCTCCGGGCGCGAAATATTGCGAAAGGCCCGCGGCGTCCCCGTCGAGAAAGAACACATTGCGCAGGCCCATACCGCGGCACCGCTCCATGGCAGTCACCATGGCGTCCGGGATCCGCTCCACCGCGGCGAACAAGACCCGCGGCTCCGCCGCCGCGGTCTCCGCGGTAAACCGGCCCTTGCCGCAGCCGAGCTCCACCCGCAGCTCCTCCGCCTGAGGAAGCAGCGTCCGCCATCTGCCCCGCAGGGCGGCGGGATCCCGCGCCCAAAGATCGGCGCACGCCTCCATCCGGCGCTGCAGGTTCGGTTTTTTTCTCATTCGCATGAATCTCGCCCTCTCACGGCAATAAAATATCACAGGCACTTGAAAACCGCAAGAGGATCCCGTATAATGTCATGCGGATCGGGGATCCTGCGCCGTGGGAACCGCGGCACTGCGGACAAAACTGAATATCCGGGATTAGCGCAGTTGGTAGCGCGGGTGGTTTGGGACCATCAGGCCGGGAGTTCGAGTCTCCCATCTCGGACCAAAAGCCGCCGAAATGACAATTTCAGCGGCTTTTCGCGGTAAAGCGCGGCTTCATCAGAGGATACGCTTCCCGGCGGGGAGAGGATGGCGAAACCCCGCGGGAGGAAAACAGAGGATGTGTGATATCAGGAGGTATTCCAATGGATGTATTTCACCTGAAAGTGAATCCGGACTGGGACGAAGAGGTGGATGCCCGGCTGCTCACCGACATCGGATACGCGTGTGAAAACGGAACCATATTCTGCCAGGACTACCAGGCAGCGGTCAGCCTCTACGCTCTGGCCGTGAAAGGCGGGGATTCCCGGGCCATGGTGAATCTCGCACGGATGTACGAGGAAGGGAAAGGCGTAGAGCAGAACATCCGCAAGGCGGTCGCGTTCTACACCGCCGCCGCGGAGAGAGAGAACAATACCGAGGCGATGGTGAACCTCGGGTATATCTACGAAAACGGGCTGGTCACCGGGGAGCCCAACTACGACGAGTGTTTCCGCTGGTACTCGAAAGCCGCGGAGCTCGGCGATGACGACGGAAAGTTCAACTATGCCAACTGTCTCCACTGGGGGCACGGCGTGAGACGGAACCGGAAAAAGGCGTTCCCCATCTTCCAGGAACTGGCGATCAAGGGGTATCCCGGCGCCTGCTTTTACATGGGGCTGTATTATCAGGAGGGCGTCAATGTAAAACGCAACTATCTGGCGGCCAGGGAATACTACCGGCTGGGTGCGCTGGAGGGGGACAAATACTGCTACTGCCAGCTCGGCGTGTTGTACGCCGAGGGCAACGGCGTGGAACAGGACAAGCGGGCCGCGGCCGACTACTACCGAAAAGCGGGGAGCCTCGGCGATCCCCTGGGCTTCACGAATCTGGGGTGGCTGCTGGAAAACGGCGATCTGGGAGAGCCGGATCTCAAAAACGCGATCCGCTACTACGGGTACGCGGCAAAAGCCGGGGAGGAACACGCCATCGAGGCGCTGACCCGGCTCGGCCAGGAGCTGCCATGACAAAACCGATCGAGGTTCCCGAGCGTCTCCGGCCGTGCCCGGGACGCCGGCCTGCCTGCCCGGAGATCTCCCCTGCCCCGTCTGAACGCGGGAGACAGAGTTCCACATCCACACACGGACGACGCAGAGGGAAGGGACTGTGATGTCGAAGAAAAAGAAGCAGATGGTCAAACCGCCTGTCGAGGATGAGAACAGGGGCATCATCGAACGGCAGTTCGAATCCGTGATCAAAACGCTGAATGAACAGATGGGCAGCAGTAAATACCTGAAAGACGCCGATCTGGAGGGCCCCGTGCTCCGGCGGCGCAAGAACGCGATCTACAAGTACCTGCCCGAGGGAAAGACGAAGCTGGGCGATGATTACTCGGACTACATCTTTGCTCTGACATGGGCGAAACAGAACTGCGTGGCGACCCCCACCGTTTCGGAGCTGGACCGCAAGTATTACCTCACCATGGCGATCGCCATCTGGATGCTGGACGCGCTCACCGAGGAGGACAGAATCTCGGACGCGCTGCGCTATTTCACAAAAGACACCACTGTGCTCGACACCATTCCCGTGCCGGAATTCTTTGACCCCTGCAACGACGATACCGTCATCCGGGAGATGATGGATCTGATCCGCAACCGGGATCCCGGCTGCGATCCAAAGCGATGCTACATCAACGACATTACCGCAAAACACAAAGTGCCGATTGATCACAGCGCCCCGCCCGCCGACGAGGAGAATATGACCAGCCGGGAGCGGTTCAACGCCGTCATGAACATGATCCCCAAGGCGAGAAAAGATCGGGCAAAAAAGCGGTTTGAGGGCAAACTGTGGGAGTTTCTGGACTATTTCTTCCGTGTCGTCAAGCCGTATTCCGACGGGCTCCAGCAGCTCAACGACCAGCTGGAGTTCCATGTCGACCAGATGGCCGACATCGTCGGGGCCATGGAGACCCGGAAAGAGCGAGGCCTGCTGCACAGAAAGCGGGACGGCGTCGAAGACACGCTTCCGCGCATTCCTCTGGTCGCCCCCACGGGAAGGCTGGTGTCCGACAGGTTTCTCGGCACACTGCACGATGAGTTCGCCGTCGACAGCAGCACCGTCGACCGGCTGAGAATGGAGATGTCCTCCTACGCGAGGGTCAACGACAGGCAGGATGAGGTTGCCGCCCCGCTCAACATGCTCGTGTACTGCGGGCCCAGGATCGCGCTGACAGAGCGCAGCGGCCTGGAAGAGGTGGTGGACGGGCAGGACATTGACTATCTCGAGGAGTTTGATGTGGAAGACCCGTATGAGGTCTGCTTCGGCTACCTGTGCCTGCTGGAGGAGGGCAGCGACCTGCCGTGGCTGTGCAACCCCTCCCTGGCGGTGTTAAACACCGCGGCCAGCAAGTTTCCCTGGAGCGCACGCGAGCCGGTCAAGGACGACCTCCTCCACCCCATGACTTTTGACGGGAGCCGGAGAACCCACGCTTCCCGCGAGAACACGGAGAAGAGGGAGGAGGAGGAGCCGTCAGAGCCGTCCCGGGGCGGGCGCGAAGCCGCGGACTGGACCCCAAGGGTGGCGCCGCTCTACAAGCGCAGGTACCTGGACGGGGCCATCACCTATTCGGGAAACCCCAGAAAATCCAAGAACAAGGTAAACCTCGCGCAGCTGCTGTTTAATATGACGGGGATGATCATGCCGAGATCCTTTCACTCCTCCTACGGGATCGCGGGGGAGCTGGTGGACGCGGGCCTGGATCCGGGCCTGGCAAAGGGCATCGAGCTCTACCTCCAGCTGTCCGTGGACATGCGCCACCCAAACTACGACTGGGATATCATCCTGCAGGACGAGGCAAAAGACAGCCAGTACCCGGACGGCCGGGGCCAGGAGGACGAGGAGGGCCTGGAGGAGGATGTCGAGGACATCGAAGAGCTGAAGAAGAACCTCAAGGAAGCCAAGGAAAAAATCAAGGAACTGCGGGTGGAGTACCATGAACTCCAGGATGCCACCTCGAAGAGGCTGGCGAAAGCCGAGGTGGCGCTCAATGAGTTCAGCGCGGAGCGGCAGGAGCTGTACACGCTCCGCGAGCTGATTTATCAACAGGCCAACGAACACGAATATGAGGGGAATGAGCAGGAGAATACCCTTCAGGTGGAGCTTCCGTACCGGACGAAAAAGCGCATTGTCTCCTTTGGCGGCCATGACGCGTGGCTGAAAGCCATCCGTCCGATGCTCCCCGGCATCGTGTTCGTCAACCCGGACAAGAACCCGGACGCGAATATGGTCCGCGGCGCCGAGGTGGTGTGGATCCAGCCCAACGCGCTGTCCCACAAGCTGTACTACAAGATCATCAACATCGTGCGGGTGTACAACATCCCCGTGCGGTACTTCGGGTACTCCAGCGCCAGGAAGTGCGCGATGCAGGTGGTAGAGGAGGACATGAAAAGCGACGACTCCACCTGATCCCGTCTCTCCCCGCGCCGGGGAGGGGCGGTCTGTATCCGGAACAAAAACGCGGAGAAGAGAACGCGGGACATCCCCCGCGGTCTCTTCTCCGCCTGTTTTTTTCCGCTCAGAGGCTGACAGCCGCCGGGGAAACCCCCGCGGTCACAGCACCTTGGACAGAAACTCTTTTGTGCGATCCTCTTTCGGGTTGGCAAAGAACGCATGGGGCTCGTTCTGCTCCAGAATTTTGCCCTGATCCACAAACAGCACCCGGCTGCCCACCTCCCGGGCAAAGCCCATCTCGTGGGTCACCACGACCATGGTCATGCCGTCATTGGCCAGCTCTTTCATGACATCCAGCACCTCGCCCACCATCTCGGGATCCAGGGCGGAGGTCGGTTCGTCGAACAGCATGACTTTCGGGCGCATGGCCAGCGCCCGGACGATGGCGATACGCTGCTTCTGCCCGCCGGACAGCTGGGCGGGATAGGCATCCGCCTTATCCGGAAGGCCCACGCGCTTGAGCAGCGTGTCGGCGGTCGCGTCCGCCTCCTCCTGGCTCATCAGCTTCGTCTGAACCGGCGCCAGCGTGATGTTCTTCCGGATCGTCATGTTGGGAAACAGGTTGAAGTGCTGGAACACCATGCCCATCTTCTGCCGGATCTCGTTGATATTCACCTTGGGATCCGTGATCTCCTGGCCCTCAAAGGTGATGGTGCCGCTGGTGGGCTCCTCCAGCAGGTTCAGGCAGCGCAGAAAAGTGGATTTGCCGGAGCCGGACGGCCCGATGATGACCACTTTCTCCCCCGGGTAGATGTGCTCCGTGATGCCGTTGAGCACCACATGGTCGCCGAACGCCTTCGTCAGATTTTTAACGTCGATCACTTTGACGCAGCCTCCTCTCCAGTTTGCTCTGCAGCCAGCTGAAGATCAGCACCATGACCAGATACATCACCGCGGTGATGAGGTAGGGGAACATGTACTCATAGGTCTTCGAGCCGATGGCGCGGGCGGCGTAGACGATCTCCTTGCCCGCGATGACGGAGATCAGGGAGGTGTCTTTCAACAGCACGATAAACTCATTGCCCAGAGACGGCAGAATCGCCTTGAACGCCTGCGGGATGACGATAAAGCGCATGGTCTGGAAATAGGTCAGGCCCAGGGAGCGCCCCGCCTCGCTCTGGCCGGAGTCCAGTGACATCAGACCGCCCCGGATGATCTCGGACACATAGGCGCCGGAGTTGATGCCCAGTCCCAGGGCGCCGACGAGGGTGAAGTTCCGGCTGGTGGCGAAGATGACAAAGCCCCAGATCATCAGCTGAACCATCGTGGGCGTGCCGCGGATGATCGTGACATAGACCCGGCAGATTGTGTTTAAAAAGCCCAGGATCGGATTGCGGTTTCCCGGGCGCTGCTGGTCGTGGGCGGTGCGGATCATGGACACCACGACGCCCAGCACCACGCCGATGACCAGGGCGATGACCGTCACCTCAATGGTGGTGAGCAGGCCCTCAAAGTAGGTGATCCACCTGTCCTCCGCGAACCACGCCCGGTAGAATTTCATAAAGAAATCCTGCCAGAAAGTCAGATCCTCCTTTGGGATTTGCCGCAGACTCTCATACAGCATGTCTACATTCATGAACTCTCTCCCCTCTCGAATTGTTCCCTCTCCGCGCCTGCCGTGATCTCACCCCGGGGCGCACGCGGAGCTCAACCCCGGCAGTCTCTGAAAATAAATGGAGGGACAGCCGGAAAGGCCGCCCCTCCAGCGGCAGATGATCAGTCTGCGCTAATGTATTTGTCCAGGATCCCCTGCACGGTACCGTCCGCAATCATCTCTTCCAGCGCGCCGTTGAGCGCGTCCAGCAGAGCGGTATTGCCCTCGTTCACCGCCAGGCAGTAGTCCTCGGTGATGTACTCGGTGTCCAGGATGTGCAGACCCGTGTTGGCCTCCACATAGGCCTGGGCGGGCATGTTGTCGATGACGACCGCGTCCACCTGGCCGTTGAGCATGGCCTGAACCGCCAGAGCGCCGTTGTCGTAGGCCAGGACGCTGTCCTCGCCGTAGTCGTCCGTGCAGTACATCCAGCCGGTGGTGCCGCGCTGGGTGCCGATGAGCTTGCCTTCCAGGTCGTCCGGAGACGCGATGTCCGAGTCGTCCGGGACAATGACCACCTGCACGCCGGTGGCGTAGCTGGTGGAGAAGTCCATGACCTCATCGCGCTCCTCGCTGTAGGTCAGGCCGGCGAGGATCATGTCGCTCTTGCCCTGCTGCACCGCCACCTGGGCGGAGTCGAAATCCATGTCGTCGATCTGCAGCTCCAGCCCCAGCTTGTCCGCGAGGGCCGCCGCGATCTCCACATCGATGCCGTCAAAGCCCTGGTAGGCACCCTCGCCGTCCGCCACCATCTCATACGGGGGGAACGCGGCGTTGGTTGACATAATCAGTTTGCCCTCTTCCACCGTGGTAAACGCGGGCTCGGCGGGCGTGCTCTCAGAGGGCGCGGCGCTCTCAGAGGGAGCGGCGCTCTCAGAGGGGGCAGGACTTGCGCTGTCCGCGGGGGCGTCCCCGCCGCCGCCGCAGGCGGCAAGCGCCATGACCATGACCGCGGCCAGGAACAGGCTGAAAAACTTCTTCATTCCTCAACACTCCTTTACATCGTGGGCAGAGCCCCGAATTGCGGCTCAATTATACACCGTATGCAGGAATTGTCAATCTGAAATTCTCAGATCCTCAGATTATTGCATATTCTCTGTATAATTATTCATTCCCGCCCGGCGAGCGGAGCGCCGGGCGCGCAAATCCCCCGTTTCCAGGGGGTTCCGCCTTTGGAAACGGGGGATTCGATTACAGGGTCTCCACCCACTTTTTCAGCGACTCGGCGCTCACGCCGCCGTTGAGGAGTTTGCCCTCCTGGATGGCGGCGCCGGGGCAGCTTTTGGCCAGCCCCTGGGCCGCCTTTCCGAAGTCGCTGCCGCCGGAGGTGGCGAAGAGGACGATCTTCTTCCCGGTGAAGTCGTAGCTCTCCAGGAATGTGTTGATAATGGTGGGGGCGATGTACCACCAGATGGGAAATCCCAGGAGGATCGTATCGTGATCCGCCACAGGGGCGTCCGTGTCCGCCAGGGCCGGCCGGGAGGACGGATCCTGCATCTCAATGGAGCTGCGGGACTTCTTGTCCATCCAGTTCAGATCCGCCTTGGTATAGGGAACCGCCGGTTTGATCTCGTACAGATCCGCCTGCGCCGCCTCCGCCAGGGTCTTCGCCACTCTCGCGGTCGTGCCGCTGGCCGAGAAATAGGCTACCAGAATTTTGCTCATACTCTACCATCCTTTCATCTATCCATCCCGCCCCCCGGCGCGGAATTCTGCGCCGGGGAACGCCACTGCCCTATGATTCCGCGCCGTCCGTCAGCCGCCACAGCACGCCGGAGTTTCGTGCGGCCTGGCGGTTGTTGTCCACCATGTGGTGGAGCACCTCCTCCTCGCCCACCGCGATGAACAGCTCCCTGGCGCGGGTAATGCCGGTATACAGCACGCACCGGGTCTGGAGCATGTACGGGCCGGGCATGGCGGAGAGGATCACCGCCCGGTACTCGCTGCCCTGGGCCTTGTGCACCGTGATGGCGTAGGCCAGCTCCAGCTCGTTGAGCGACTCCGTGGGATACTCCACCTGGCGGCCGTCAAAGTCCACCAGGACGGTGCCGCTTCCGGATTCCACGGACACGATGGTTCCGATGTCCCCGTTGTACACGCCCATGCCGCTCTCCAGACTGTCCGGATTTTTCCAGAGGGCGTCGTAGTTGTTGCGCACCTGCATCACCCGATCCCCCGTACGGAACACCGTCTCCCCGAAGATCCGCTCTGCCCTGCCCTCCGCGGGCGGGTTGACCGCGCTCTGGATCGCACGGTTGAGGGAGACGGTGCCGACGATCCCCTTCTTCGTGGGGGAGAGCACCTGGATCTGGTTGGACGCGATCCCCATCTTCCGGGGCAGGCGGGTCTGGCACAGCTCCACGATGGTCTCCAGCGCCCGGTTCTCATCCCGCCGGGAGAGCAGGAAGAAGTCTTTCTCGTTGGCGCGGAAGTCGGGATGCTCCCCCCGGTTGACCTGGTACGCGTTCATGATAATCCGGCTCTCCGCCGCCTGGCGGAACACCTCATTGAGGCGCACGGTGGGGATGACCCCGCTGCGGATGAGATCCGAGAACAGATTGCCCGGTCCCACCGACGGCAGCTGATCCGGGTCTCCCACGAGGATCAGGCGGCAGTCCTCCCGCAGCGCGCACAGAAACGCCCACATCAGACTGACATCCACCATGGAGGTCTCATCCACAATGACCGCGTCCGCCGGGAGGGGGTTGTCCTCATCCCGCTGGAACCCCGGTTTGCCGGTTCTCGGGTCGTACCCCGTCTCCAGCAGGCGGTGGATGGTGGACGCCTCCGCGTCGCACAGATCGCCCAGCCGCTTGGCGGCCCGGCCCGTGGGCGCGGCCAGGGAGGTATGCAGTCCCAGGCGGTCGAAGAGCGCCAGGACGCCCCGCAGAGAGGTGGTCTTGCCCGTGCCCGGCCCGCCGGTGAGCAGCATCACCTGGCGGGTGGCCGCCGTGCGGATCGCCTCGCGCTGCAGCGGCGTGTAAGTGATGCCCTGGCTGGCCTGCAGCCGGTCGATCACACTGTCCAGATCCTCCGGCGCGTGCAGCTCCCGCTGCGCCATCGCCAGAAGGCGGCGGGCGATGTAGCGCTCCGCCTGCCGCATCTCCGCCTGATAGATGGCGTCCTCGCCGGCGACGAACTCCTCCTCCAGCTCGTCCTCATCCACGAGTCTGTCCAGCATATCCTCCACGAGATCCCGATCCAGGGAGAGAAGTCCCGCGGCCTCGTCGAGCAGATCCCCGCGGACGAGAAAAGTGTGGCCCCGCTGCTCCATGCCGCGTGTCAGCACATGGAGCACGCCCGCTCTCCGGCGAACCTCGCTGTCCGCGGAGATCCCGCCGGACAGCGCCAGTTTGTCCGCGATGGCGAACTCCACCCCGATCTCCGGGCTCAGCAGCACATAGGGATTGTCTTTCAGCACCTGCAGCGCCAGCGCGCCGTACTGCCGGTACAGCGGCATGCCCAGCTGCGGCGCCAGTCCGTTGGCGGTCAGGTAGTCCATCAGCAGGCGCATCCCCATCTGGCTGCGCACCTCCGCGCTGATGGTCTTCGCCCGCTTGAGGGTGATGCCCTTGATTTTGGTCAGTTTCTCCGGCTCATTCTCCATCACCAGCAGCGTCTGATCCCCGAAAGTATCCACCAGGCGGCGGGCGGTGACTGCGCCCACGCCCCGGACGGTGCCGGAGGCCAGGTACAGATAGATCTCCTCACTGTCCTCCGGCATCCTCCGCTCCGCCACCGCGGCCTTGAACTGGCGCCCGTAGCTGGGGTGATTCGTCCACTCCCCGTGGAGGGACAGCTTTTCCCCCGGCGCGATACCGGGCATGCAGCCGACGGCGGTGATCTCCTCGTCCCCCTCCATGGTCACGCGGAGCACCGTGTATCCGTTTTCCTCATTGGTGAAGATGACAGAGGACACCACGCCCTCAATGCTCTCCATTTCCTTTGCTCCCAAGGGCGCGTGCCCCCTTTCCCCGTTCTTTCCTCCCGAACCGGCACATTGCCCGGCGGGAAATCCCGTCCGGCCTGACGGGAGAATTGTACCACATTTCTCTCTCTGTTGCAACGCGGCGCGGGGAGCAGGACATCTTCCCGGAATCCCCGCTTCCCCGAAACTCCGATCCCCGTTCCGGGACAGGGCATCATATGCAAATGGTGGAGAAAAGAACGGGCGGAAAATGCCGCACATTCTCTTCTCCACCAGATTGTTTCGCCGATATCCGCCCGCGCTCAGGCGGGCGCGTCCGTCACCCCGCAACCGCGGTTCCACCCCCGCTTCAGAGACGGGGCATCGGTGTCCCAAGGTCTCCGCTCCGGGAATGCGCGGGTTCAGGCAAAAATCGCGGTAAAGCCGTAGGTGATTCCCAGAACCAGAAAGCCCGCGATGAGCACGCCGAGGAAAATGGACGGCAGCGCTCTGCGCAGGGGCATGTCCAGAAACGCGGCCGCCAGGGCGCCTGTCCAGCCACCGGTGCCCGGCAGGGGGATCGCCACGAAAATGGTCAGGCCCAGCACCTCGTACTTCGCCACTTTCTCCCCTTTCAGGTGCGCTTTCTGCTCCAGCCAGTCCACCACATGGTTGAACCTTGGCATGCGCCTTCGCATCCACTGGAAGATGCGCCGGATATAGACGACGATAAAGGGCAGCGGAATCATATTCCCAATCACCGCGGCCAGGTAGGCCTGCCACAGCGCCAGACCCAGCCCCACGCCCACGGGGATGCCGCCGCGCAGCTCCACCACGGGCACCATGGAGACCATGCCGGTAAAGACCATTTTCCCGATGGTTGTGCTAAACAGCCAGTCCACAATTCCCAAGTCAAACTCCTCTTTCAAACTGGAAATCCTGTCCATCCGGACAGGGGGCAGTGTACCACATTTTTTCACCCGTTGCAATGAAAAACACGGCTTCAGGTTCTTAAGAAATTATGACGATCCCTCCGAATTTGTGGTATACTCTTCCAGGAGAACCGGCCCGCCGGCATCCCGCCGGGTCTCCCATATTTTTCCAGAGAACGCGGTGATGCGCTCTCGTGGGTTCCGCCGGCCGGACACGCAAAAAGCTGCTCCGGCAGACGCTGTGAAAGGGTGACAGTGTTGAAAAGAAGCAGTGGAATTCTGATGGCGGTCTCCTCCCTCCCCTCTCCCTACGGAATCGGCACCCTGGGGAAAGCGGCGCGGGACTTCATCGACTTTCTGGCCGACGCGGGCCAGTCCTGGTGGCAGATTCTCCCCGTGGGCCCCACCGGCTACGGGGACTCCCCCTACCAGAGCGTCTCCAGCTTCGCGGGCAACCCCTACCTCATCGACCTGGATCTTCTGGTGGAGGACGGTCTGCTGACCCAGGCGGAGATTGACGGCTGCCGCTGGGGGGACGACCCGGCGAAAACGGACTACGGCCTGCTGTATCAGAACCGCTTCCCCCTGCTGGAGAGGGCCACGATCCGCGGCTGGAACCGGGACCGGCCGCAGGTGGAGGCGTTTGAGGCGGAAAATGAGTCCTGGCTGCCGGACTACGCGCTGTTCATGGCGCTCAAGCGGCACTTCGGCATGGCGCCCTGGACCCAGTGGCCGGATCGGGAGATCCGGCTGCGGGAGGCGCACGCCATGGAACAGTACCGGGTGCTGCTGCAGGACGACATCCGGATGTTCACCTACATCCAGTTCCTCTTCTACCGCCAGTGGAAGTCCCTGCGCACCTACGCCAGGGAAAAGGGCGTGGGGATCATCGGGGATCTGCCCATCTATGTGGCGCTGGACTCCGTGGATGTCTGGTCCTCCCCGGAGAGCTTCCAGCTGGACAGGGAGCACATCCCCGTCGCCGTCTCCGGCGTGCCGCCGGATTTCTTCAGCACGGACGGGCAGCTCTGGGGCAACCCGCTCTACGACTATGAGGCCATGGCCAAAAACGGCTACGGCTGGTGGATCCGCCGGATCGGCGGCGCGGAGAAGCTGTTCGACATGATCCGGATTGACCACTTCCGGGGTCTGGAGAGCTACTGGGCCGTCCCCTACGGCGAGAAGACCGCGAAGAACGGCAGGTGGGTCAAGGGGCCCGGCATGGATCTCCTCCGCGTGCTCACCGGCTGGTTCCACAATCTGCCGTTTATCGCGGAGGATCTGGGCTACCCCTCCCCCGAGGTGCACAAGCTCCTGGCCGACTCCGGCCTGCCCGGCATGAAAGTGCTGGAGTTCGCCTTTGACTCCCGGGAGTCCAGCAGCTACCTGCCGCACCGGTATCCCGCAAACTGCGTCTGCTACACCGGCACCCATGACAATCCTCCGCTCCGTGCGTGGCTGGAGGAGATCCAGCCGGCGGATCTGGCCATGGCGAAAGCCTATCTTGGCCTCAACCGGGAGGAGGGCTACACCTGGGGCATCCTCCGGGGCGGAATGAGCAGCGTGGCGGATCTGTTCATCGCCCAGATCCAGGACTACCTTGAACTCGGCGCGGAGTCGAGGATGAACACCCCCGGCACCGCAGGCGGCAACTGGCAGTGGCGGCTGCTGCCCGGCCAGATCACGCCGGAGCTGACGCGGCGCATCGCGGACATGTCCCGGCTGTACGGCAGGAGCGAGAAGAAAGAGCCGGAACAGAAAACCGCCGGGGCGCAGGGGGAGGCGGCGGCGCCCGAGTCCGATCCCCCGCAGCAGAAATAAAGCGCCCCGCAGAAAAATCAAACCCCGTCCCGAAAGCGCGGAGTGCCCCTCCGCGCTTTCTTTCTGCGCGATCCCCGCGGAGATTCCGGGCATACGGGCCGCGGGACACTCCTGACGAAAAAGTGAGAGATTGCAATGGTTTGATGCCTGTTCTGGAACGCTGGATTCTCTCCCTCCAGCCGCACGATTTTTTCTTGTATTTTCCGGAAGACTCTGTTACAATGTTGCCCGGCTAAAAAGGGGGGCGAGGAGATGAACGCACAGCATGCTGTTTCTCCGTCTCCCCTTTTCCGCCATCGTTCCGGCGACTGCCGTATCTGGTGACAGCCGTCTCTTTTTTTGCGCTGATATCGGAAACAGAAAAGGAGAGATGCAACCTTGAACAAACAAGAGCCGGTTCGCGACGCACGAACCCTGGGCGTGCCCAAGATGCTGATCCTGGGACTCCAGCACATGTTTGCCATGTTCGGGGCCACCATTCTGGTGCCCATCCTGGTGCAGAACTACGGTCTTCCCCTGTCCATCCAGACCACACTGCTGTTCGCGGGCGTCGGAACCCTGTTCTTCCACATCTGCACCAAACTGAAGGTGCCCGCGTTCCTGGGATCCTCCTTTGCGTTCCTCGGCGGCTTTGAGACCGTCGCCAACCTGAACACCGGCATCTACGCCAATATGTCCCCCTCGGACAAACTCTCCTACGCCCTGGGCGGTGTGGTGGTCGCCGGACTGCTGTATGTGGTTCTGGCCCTCATCATCAAGATTGTGGGCGTTCACAAGGTCATGCGCTTCCTGCCGCCCGTGGTGACCGGCCCCATCATCATCCTCATCGGCCTGAACCTGGCGCCGTCCGCGGTCAGCAACGCCTCCACCTGCTGGTGGCTGGCTCTGGTGGCCATGGCGATCATCATCGTGGCCAACATCTGGGGCAAGGGCATGGTCAAGATCATCCCCATCCTGCTGGGCGTGGTGGGATCCTATATTATCGCGCTCATCGCCAACGCCGCGGGCTGCACCATCGCCGCGCCCACCGCGGCGGATCCCAACGCCGTGGCGCCCCTGATCGACTTCACCTCCGTGGCCAGCTCCAGTTTCCTCGGCATTCAGCCGTTCCAGCTGGCGAAGTTTGATGTGACCGCCATCCTGGTCATGGCGCCCATCGCCGTCGCCGCCATGATGGAGCACATCGGGGACATCTCCGCCATCTCCGCCACGGTGGGTGAGAATTTCCTGGAAGATCCGGGTCTGCACCGCACCCTCATCGGCGACGGCATCGCCACCTCCCTGTCCGGTTTGTTCGGCGGCCCCGCCAACACGACCTACGGTGAGAACACCGGCGTGCTGGTTCTCTCCAAGGTCTATGACCCGAGAGTCATCCGCCTGGCGGCCATCTACGCCGTTATCCTGTCTTTCAGCCCCAAGTTCGCCGCGATCATCGGCTCCATGCCCTCCGCCATCGTGGGCGGCGTGTCTTTCATCCTCTACGGCATGATCTCCGCCATCGGCGTGCGCAATGTGGTGGAGAACCGGGTGGACTTCACCAACTCCCGGAACCTGATCATCGCCGCCGTTATCATGGTGTGCGGCCTGGGCTTCACCAACGGCATCACCATCACCATCGGCAGCACCTCCATCACGCTCACCGCGCTGGCCATCGCCGCGATTGCCGGCATCGTCCTGAACGCCATTCTTCCCGGCAAGGACTACAACTTCGACGAGCCCGCCGCCTCCGAGAACCGCCCCTCCGGGGATCTCGGCCGCTACTGATTCTCCGCGCCGGGCCGAACCACAGACCATCCCATGGCGAAACCCCTCTTCTCTCAGGGGTTTCGCCATTTTTCCGCCCACCCGCGCCGGCGGCCGCCTCAGGATGTCCCGTTTTCGGGGCATGCGCGGTTCGCGGGAGCAAACCACTTGTGCTCAGGGCCGCGCTCTGTTATAATGACTTACGGATTTGACATCCGGAACTTCACGGCGGGCAGATCCGCCCGGCTTCGTGAAGACAGAAGGAGTGTGATATACATGGGGGAGAAACGAAATCCCAGGCCTGAAAGAGCGGCGGGAACCGGGAAAAAGAAAAAGGCCCGCAAACCCCTCACCTGGAAAACGGCGCTCCTCATTGTCATCATCGCGGCTGTGGCAGTCTTCGTGCTGGCAATCGTGGCCCGTGAGGCATACAGCAAATATAAGGTCGAACACACCCCGCCGGAGATAATCACCGTGGCGAATCTGGAGCGGATCATCAATGTGAGCGAGCTGTCCACTTTCACCGCCGTCTATAACGGCATCGCCCAGGTCAACAACGAGGAAAAGCCGGAGAAAGTGGACTTCTATGTGTCCTATGAGGCGAGAGTCACCGCCGGGCTTGACCTCAGCCAGGTCGAGATCTCGGTCGACGAGGAGAACAAGGCCGTCACGGTGGTGCTGCCGGAAGTTCACATCAACGGCGTGAATGTGGATATCTCCTCCCTGGACTATATCTTTATCAACGACCGCAGCAACACCTCCGCGGTCTCCCAGCGTGCGTACAAGGCGTGCGAGGAGGACGCGAAGACGGAGAGCGAGAGCCAGGAGGCGATCCTCCAGCTCGCCAGGGAAAATGCCGTGAATGTGGTCACGGCCCTGGTCAAACCCTTCATGAACGACGCGGATCCGGATTACCGCCTGACCGTGCAGTAAGGAGGCGAGGACGAGATGAAACGGATGATCCTGCTGTTCCTCGCCCTGGTCACGGCACTCAGCTGCGCGGGCTGCGGCATGCTGAAGCAGAAAGAGCCGGAGAAAGAGCCGGAGCTGAGCCAGATGAAGACAATCTGCGAGCTGGCGGTCATGAAGTGCTACTACCACAATGTGGCGAAGTTCACCCAGGAGGACGCCGCGGGATTCCTGCTCTGGAAGAAGGACAAGCACTTCTGGATCGAGTACGGCGGCGTGGTCAGCCTGGGAGTTGACGCCTCCCAGATGGATATGGAGATCAGCCCGGACGGCGAGGTCACCATCACCCTGCCGCCCGCGAAGGTGCTCAGCTGCCAGGTGGACTCCAGCTCTCTGGGCGAGTCCTCGTATGTCGTGGACGACGAGTCGGCGAAAGTCACCGCGGAGGACGAGACGAAAGCGTTCACCGCCGCCCAGCAGAAGCTGCAGGAGACGGCGGAGGCGGACAAGGCGCTGCTCGCCGAGGCCCAGCAGCGGGTGAAAACCCTGCTGGCGGGCTATGTGGAGAACATCGGAACGGCATTCAAGAAGACATACACCATCACCTGGCGGGAACTGGACGAGGGCGGAAGCCAGGCCGGGGAAAGCGGCTCCGCGCCGGCCAGCGCGGCGCCGGAGGAGTCCCAGGCCCCCGCGGAATAGGCATATACAATGACACGCGGCATATCCCGGCCCGGTAAGGGCGCGGGGTATGCCGCGTGTTCTTTTTTGTCAGCCGTCCAGGCAGAAGCGTGTCAGCGCTTTGGCCACGCCGTCGTTGTCGTTGGTGTCCGTGATATAGTCCGCCGCCTCCCGCTCCTCCGGATCCGCATTTGCCATGGCCACGCCCATCCCGGCGTACTGGAGCATGGTCAGGTCGTTGCTGTTGTCGCCAAACGCCATGGCGTCGCGGATGTCGATCCCCAGGTAGCCGCACAGAAACCGCAGCGCCTCCCCCTTGGTGGCGTCCCTGGAGTTGACCTCGATGTTCTTCTCGCTGGATGTGGAGACCGCCATGTCCGGGAACTCCTCCGGCAGGGACTTCAGCGCCCTGGCCCGCGCGTCCATGTCCACGAAGAACATCTGCAGCTTCTGGAGCGACCGGCCTTTCTCCCGCAAGAAGCCCCGGAAATCCTTCACCGGTTTGCGCATGGTCTTCACCATCTGGTTGATGATGGGATCGGAGATGAACTCGTCAATCCTGGCGTACATTCTCTCGTCCATATAGCCCCAGTCGTCCAGGTAGCAGTCGTAGATCACCGGCAGCGTGTCCAGCCGGTCATACACCCGCAAGGCGTCCTCCAGGGGGATCTCCGCCCGGTGCAGCACCTTCTTCTCCCGGGTGTCGTAGACCTCCGCCCCGTTGATCGACACCACATACCGCACGAACGGCAGCTCCCGGATCACGGCGGGCATCGCGGCATAGAAGCGGCCGGTGGCGGGCACAATGTGCACGCCCGCCTCCGCGCACCGGCGCATGGCCTCCCGGTTCGCCGGGGAAAGCTCCTTTTTGCTGTTGAGCAGCGTTCCGTCCAGATCAAATAACGCCAGCTGATATCTCATGGCGGCTCATCCCTCCCATTTCGCGCTCACGCGGCTGTGCGCCCGCGATGTTCTCTCTTACAGGTGCTCTGCCCGTTTGTCCGGATCCCGCCTCGCCTCAGTCCAGTGCATTGAGTTTTTCCAGCAGCGCGGCCGGGCAGCTGTGCCTGGCCAGATTCTCCCGCACCTGCGCCAGATCGGGCAGAGACGGCATGGCGCCCGTTCCGTACACCGTGATGGACGCGGCGGTTCCCGCGAACCGGAGCGCCTCCTCCTCCGACAGCCCGGCGGTGATCCCCACACAGAACGCCGCGACGAAAGAGTCGCCCGCCGCGGTGGGATCCCGAACCTCGTCCGAGGGGACACACTCGGAGCGGATAGTCCGGCTGCCGTCGCAGAAAACGGAGCCGTTTTCCCCCAGAGTGACGATGACCCTGTCCACGCCCTTTCCGCGCAGAATCCGTACCACTTCCTCCAGATCCGACGCGTCCACGCCGTCCCGCGTCACCCGCAGGGGGTGGCCGGTGATGGCAGCGGCCTCCGTCTCGTTGGGCGAGAGCCAGGTCACGCAGGAGAGCAGTTCCGCGTCCAGCGGCGCCGCCGGCGCGGGGTTGAGCATCACCGGGATCCCGGCCTCATGGGCGCAGCGGGCCGCGAACTTCGTGACCTCCATCGGCACCTCCAGCTGCAGCATCATCAGGTCGAAGTCCCGGATGGAGTCCCGCAGCCAGTCCAGATCGTCCACCGTCAGGTCGAAATTCGCGCCGGGGACGCTGAGGATCCGGTTCTGCACCCCGGTGGGCCGGACCTCCAGATGGATATTCGTGGTGCCGGTGGTGTGTTCTTTTGTGGTCTTCACATGGGAGATATCCACCCCGGACGCCGAGACGGTCTCCAGCACCTGAGCGCCGAACGCGTCCTCCCCGACGCACCCGGCCATCGTCACGCCGGCGCCCAGCCGGGCGCACTGAACCGCCTGGTTGGCGCCCTTTCCGCCCGGCGCGGTGTAGAATGAGGTGCCGATGACGGACTCCCCCATATCCGGCACCCGGGGCGCGGCGGCGACCAGATCCAACATGAGGCTGCCCACCACGACGATATTCGGTCTTTTCCGCATCCAAATCCGTCCTTTCCCTCCCCCGTCCGCCCGGGGGCAATCTTCGTAAAATGGGCGCCTGCCGCTACGACAGGGAGATCAGAACCTTGAACTCCCCGCGGCTGCGCAGCCGATCATAGGCGGACATGGCCCGCTCCAGGGGCACCGGCTGCTCCAGGTCGTACCAGTCCTCCGCACGCAGCTGCCCTCTGAGGATCATGGCCTGCACCTCCGCGTGGGTCTCCTCCTCGTCATACCCGCCGGCATAGACCTGGAAACTGGCGGCCGCCCGGAGCGGGTTGAGGGCGTACCCGAGGTAGTCATTCCAGCCGTACACGCCCACGGTGCCGCCCGCTCGAAGCAGCGGCAGCAGCGCATTGACCGTGGCGCTGCTCCCGACGCCGTCCAGGATCAGGTCAAAGGGCCTTTCGTCCTCGTCCCGGATCCGCCCGGCCAGTCCCTCCTGCCGGTAATCATAGTAATACTGCACCGGCACGCGCCGGAACGCGGCCTCTTTCTTCCCGCTGCCCACCACGGTGACCTCCGCGCCCAGGTTGTACCCGTGCGCGGCGAACGACAGCGCGTTGGCGCCGGAGCCCACCAGCAGCATCCGGCAGCCCGGGCCGACGCCTATCCGCCGGACATAGGACAGGGTCTCCCGCCAGGTGATGATCATGGGCGCGGTTCGCTCGTCGATGGCGGGGTGGATCACCTGGTTGACCCGGTACGCGTCCCACTCCTCCGGGGCGATGCCGTCTTTCCGCATCTGCCAGTGATCCCGCGCCACCCCGTATTCCGCCAGTCCGCCCCACTTGGAGGTCAGGCCGGAACCGGCCGGGGCGGGGCAGCCCACGCGGCTGATCAGATCGCCGACTTTCAGGTTGCGCACCCGGCTGCCCGTCTCCACCACACGGCCCACGCTCTCGTGGCCCAGGAGGATGGGATAGGGCACCGGGCGGGGGTGCTCCCCGTCGATCATATGGAGATCCGTACCCGTGCAGGTGGTGCCGTAGCACATTCTGCACAACACCTCGTAGGGGCCGGGCTCCGGCACGGGAATATCCGAACGCACCTCAAACCGGCCCGGCTGACTGACTACCACTGCTTTCACCCTGTCTCCCGCCTTTCTCTCCGCCGTCTCCAGACCCCTGCCCGGTTCTCACGGGCGGGGACTGCCGGCGGTCTTCCCCCAGAGTTTATCACGCGCTCCGTCCGCTGTCTATCCTCAGTTCCAGGCCCGCCTTACTTTCTCGCGGCGAAATCGCCGGCCTGCCTGACCCACGAGAGGAACTCCTCATCCAGCTCCGCCGCGTCTCCTATCACGAAATGCGTCGTCCAGCGGCCCGGATACGGCTGTGTGCTGACCGCCACCCGGTCTGACTTCAGCTGCTCAGGCAGGCCCAGGGTGATCACAAGCCAGGGATCCGGCAGCTCCGCTTTCCGCTTCACCCGTGCGAACGACACGCAGGCGAACACATACCGGTGGGAAAAGGTGATCTGCGTCTTCTGCACCCGCATGGACGCGGCCGGGAACATCTCGTACAGTTTCTCCGCGAACGCCTCGTACAGGGGCACGGCCTCCGGGTGATCGTCAAAAAAGAACCGCTCGTCCACTCCCGCCTGATACACGCCTCTCTCCCCTCTCTCCGGAAAAATCCGGCTCCCCGGCCCAAAGACAAGGCCGGGGAAAAACAGGAGACCGGGGGCGGAAAAGCCTCCGGTCTCTCTCTTTTTGCGCCATGGAGCTCTGTCTCCGCCTGTCCGCTGAGGCAGGCAGAGCCATGTCCTTCTCTGCGTACGCTGGTACGGCTGAAGGGATTCGAACCCCCGACCTACTGGTTCGTAGCCAGTCACTCTATCCAGCTGAGCTACAGCCGCATACGCCCTTCGCAGCGGCGCCCCATCATAGTAGCACAGTCAGGGCCGGATTGCAAGCGTTTTTTTCAAAATCGCCCAAGACCCCCCGGCGACCCGGCGTCACCGCCGGCGGCGCAGGACACGGGTGAGGATGAGGACGGCCGCCACGATCATGGCGGCGGCAACCGCCAGCAGGAGGATCGTCCTGCCGCCAAACCCCTCCCCCGCTGTTTCCCCCTGGGCCGAGGCGCCCGGCGTGTTCCGGATCTGGATGCTCTCGCTGCGGAGCAGTTCCCGGCTCTCCGCATACAGCGCGTCATCCGCCAGTACCGACACCTGGTAGCGGTAGGTCTCCCCCTCCTGGGCCGTGGTGTCCGTGTAGGATCGCGTGTCCCCGGGCAGCTGCGCCAGGACAGACAGCTCGCCGTCCTCCCCGCTGCCGCGGTAGATCACATAGTTTTCCATCTCGCAGTCCGGGCTCGTCCAGCGCAGACTCACGCCGCCGTCCGAGGCGGAGGCCTCAAGCTCCGGGGCGCTCGCGCCCTCCAGATCGGGCATGTAGAGCAGACACTGCGAAATCTGGCCCTTTTCAGACACGCCGGGCAGATACAGGCTGGTCTTGTAGGTCCAGCCCTCCGGCACCCACTCCCGGCCGATGGTGTACGGCTCGGAGAGATCCGGATGGCGGGACGCCGCGGCGACCCAGACCTCCATGCCGTCCTGCTCCAGCCTCTCCGGATCCAGGCGGCGGAGCAGCGCGCCGGGGCCGTAGCACGCCGCAGTGTATCCCCGGGCCGCCAGGACATCCCGGAACGACGCCGCGATCTCCCGCACCTGCTCCTCGTCCATCTCCGTGTACTGCTCCGCCGTCAGATCGAGGAAGACAGGCAGAGTCATGAACTCCGCCGTCCCCCCGACCGCGCTGTCCAGCTGGCCGGCGACCAGCTGCGCCTCCTGCGCGGCCTGGCCGGCGTCCTGCGCCAGCGAGCTGTAGGTGATGCCGAAGCGCAGACCCTCCGCGGCGGCGCCGGCGAGATTTCCCGCCAGCGCAGGATCCGGCTGCGGGATGCCCTCGTCATCCGTCCAGCCGGCGCGGATGAGGGCAAACTCCATCCCCGCGTCGGACACCGCCTGCCAGTTGAGGACGGTTCCCCACTCGTCCGGGGTGTTCGCGGAGACCAGAATGCCGTTATATCCCCCCACCGTGACGGTGCAGGTGTCCACATTCCCCGTCTGGCTCTGAACCGTGATCACCGCCTGCCCCTCGGCGAGGGCGGTAACGGTGCCATTCTCATCCACCGAAACCGCCTCCGGATGGGAGGAGATCCAGGTCAGCTCAGGAGTCTCCCCCGTGTCATTCTCCGTGATCTCCGCGGAGAGCCGGCTGCTGTCCCCCGGCTGCAGGGCGAGAAACTGTCCGGGGATATCCACGGCGATGTTGTCCGTATGGGTGTCAAAGGCCCAGCGGTACAGCGCCGCGGAGTCCAGCATGGCGAAGTTGACTCTCCCGGTCTCTGCGCTGTACTCGCCGCCCAGGGCGACGCACAGGTAGCTCTGCTCCCCTTTCGTGGCCGTGGAGATCAGGCAGCGCCCGGCGGCACCGGTGTATCCCGTCTTGATGCCGTGGGCGTAGGGGTAGTAGTACCGCCCGCCGTTCTCCTGATCCATGATGCTCACGGAGGAGTAGATGGGGGCGTTCGCGCCGGATATGGTGTACCGGGTGGTGTTCACGATCTCCCAGAAATGCGGCAGCTGCATGGCGTAGGTGACGATCCGGTACAGATCCTCCGCCGTGGACTGGTTCTCGCTGGACAGGCCGTGGGAGTCCGCGTAGCGGGTGTGGGCGCAGCCCAGCTCCTGCGCCTTTGTGTTCATCTTGTCCACAAACGCCTGCATATCGCCCCCGCCCACATACCAGGCCAGCTCCGCGCCGGCGTCGCAGCCGGAGGGCACCATGAGACCGTACAGCACATCCAGCACCGGCAGCGTCTCGCCGACCCGATCCTCCAGGCCGGCCACGGAGGCGCCCCGGCCCCGGATCTCGTCCAGCGGCGCATCCTCAATCTTCATCCTGGCGTGATCCAGATCGTCCACATTCTCCACTGTGACGATGTAGGTCATGATCTTCGTCAGAGAGGCAATGGATCGCACCTCGTCCGCGTTCCTGGCGTACACCCGCTCGCCGGTGTTCAGATCCACCAGCAGCAGGGCCTCGGTGCCGGGCTGGAAGTTGTCCGGGCCCGGCTGAGCCGCACAGACGAATGTCATCAGGACGGCACACAGCGCCGCGCACAAAAGCGCCGTGCGCCCCAGTTGTCTCTTCACACGCTCTCCTCCTCCGCC